>JBDKUM010000255.1:0-13920 GCA_039679715.1 Phycisphaerales bacterium | reverse complement strand
ACATTGAATGGCGAAATAACATTCAAAAGCGCATTGTAATTTTCGTAAACATATTTGGTGATTGGAGAGATATATTTAAGCTGGTCTTCAGATGCTGTATCGTAAAATATTTTTTCCGTACCGTTAAGTGCGATTTTGAATTCAGGATTCGCACCGACGTTCAAAGCTTCTTTATAAACTTCTTTCAGCAGCTCTTCCGCAAGGTATGTCGCGACAAGCAGTACCCTGTCGCCCTTTTTAAGACCCAGTGAATAATTTACAAGCAGTTTCGCATATTTTTTGATAATATCTGAAGCCATATAATTAATCCTTGTAAAAAAAGTAAATTTCAACAAGAATATATCACTTAAAAGGATTATTTTCAAATGATAAGTATCTTTACAGATTCGTTCGGCACCACTTTCCAGGCGGTATTGCAGGTTTTGCTTATAGCACTGGCCGCGGGCATTTTAATGCGCAAAAAAATACTGACAGACGAACAGATAAAAGCCATTTCCGCAATCGGAGTACGCATTCTGCTGCCCTGTATGATTTTTTCGAATATTATTCTGAATTTCGAGCCGGCATCTTTCAATATCTGGCCGATGCTTCCGGCTTCAGCGTTTTTAATGGTGGGTGCCGGAATCGTGTTCGCTCTGATTCTATTTTGGCCGAATATAAATGCAAAAAAGTATCTTTTCGCTCCTGCCGCCCTTCAGAACGCAGGCTATTTAATTCTGCCTGTCGGAAAATTTTTATATCCCGATCAGTTCGATAAATTTGCGATGTATTGTTTTCTTTATATTTTGGGTTTAAGCCCGATTCTCTGGTCATTGGGCAAATATCTGGTTAGTTCGCTCCCGGATGAAAAACCTTCGATTAAAAATCTCTTCACGCCGCCGTTCGTAGCAAATATCCTTGCGATTGCTTTGGTGCTTTTGAAGTTGAAGTTTATTATTCCCGGTTTTGTAATAAATTCGATAGACCTGCTAGGTACAGCGGCTGTTCCGGTTGCTACATTCGTATTAGGTGCGGTTCTGGGAAGCATACCATTTGGTATTCGCGGTTTTGCGGCAGACGCGATAAAAGTTTTGGCAATCAGGCTTCTGCTCGTCCCATTAGTTACGATTGGTATTTTACTGCTCACAGGTTTGAATAAAAATTATCCTCTGCTCTGCAATCTGTTTGTTCTGCAATCATCTTCGTCGCCTGCCACAGCTTTGATTTTGCAGGTCAAGCATTATGGCGGAAAAGAACATGAGCTTGGCTCAATATTACTGCTGTCCTATATAGCTTGTATTTTCACTATGCCGTTCTGGCTTGCGATTTGGTCGATGATTATTTCTTAAAAAAATTTACACTAACCTTTCGTGTCTTTGTGACTTCATGGCTAATATACGTCCGGCCAAATGGGAGTAAATTTGGTTCTCATTCTTTCGCCGTCAACCATTCTTTCAGCCTCTGCCCGCCATTTATTATAATGAGCGGTTTTCTTATGTGCCTCTATTCCGCTTTCATCATCATAAGCTTCGACTAAAAGAAAACGCGTTGGGTCATCTGCCTGCTGGAGAAAATCGAAACGTCTTATCTTTGATTCTTTAACGCTGTTTTTTGCGTTATCGATGCAAATCTGTTTGAACTCTTCAATGAACTCATGTTTCACTTTTACATTTATGTGCAAAACAAACATCTATTTCCTTTCGGTTTAGGTTAAGCAATTCATTTTATCAACGATTGACAATTGCCGCAATACGAAACGAGCATCGCAACCATTACTTTTGACCGTGAAATCAAAATTGGTACAAAAAAAGTACCATTTTAAGAAAATTAGTATTGCATTTTTAACCAATAAAAAGTTTAATAATCTAAAATATGAAATCTTAAATATTAAATTTTAAATAGGAGTTTAAAATGTCGTATCTTGATAAGAAATATGGACTTAGCGGCAAAACAGCAATAATAACAGGCGGCGGCGGAACACTTTGCGGTGCCATAGCTGAGGGTTTTGCATGTGCAGGTGCAAATATCATTCTTTGGGATATTAACCCAATCAATCTGAAACTAAAATCTGATTCGATAACACAGGCTTGCGGCGATAAAAGTAAAGTTGCTACAGTTGAAGTCAACCTTTTAGACGAGAATTCAATTCAGCAGGCTCTCGAAAAATCCATTAAAATTTTCGGTCAAATAGACATACTTCTCAATGGCGCGGGCGGAAACCGCGGCAAAGGCCCTCTCGTTGATGTGAAAACAGAAGATTTCGAATTTGTGTTGAGACTCAATCTTCTTGCAGGCTGTATTTTGCCAACCAAGTATGTTTCTAAATATTGGATAGATAACAAAATTAAAGGAAGCATCATCAACATCGCTTCTATGGCGGGCTTTAATCCGCTTTCAGGAATTTGGGCATATTCATCTGCTAAAGCCGCTGTGATGAACCAGACAAAGGGCCATGCGAAAGAACTTGCGCCGTATGGCATTCGCGTAAACGCTATCGCTCCGGGCTTTTTCGTTGCGGATCAGAACAGGAAATTGTTACTGAACGATGATGGAACGCCTACGCAGCGAGGTAAAGATGTGCTTGCGCGTACACCGATGGGAGGTTTTGGTCTGCCGGAATATCTTACTGGTGCGACAATTTTCCTTGCATCAGACGCAGCGAATTTTGTTACAGGCGTTACCCTGCCGATTGACGGTGGCTATCTTTGTAACAATATATAAGAAACCATATTTGTGTAACAATATATAATCAAAATTTAGTTGCGCATTGGCTGGGAATTAGCTGCCATTTGAGACTGCAATTGCAATTGACGCAAGAAAATTTCTTTATTTTCTGGCGCAATTGTTTTTTCCATTCTCGCCGCGTTTGTTGCGCTTTCAAGTGCGTCTTCTTTGCTTATCATTCCC
Source organism: Phycisphaerales bacterium (assembly GCA_039679715.1). GTDB lineage: Bacteria > Planctomycetota > Phycisphaerae > Sedimentisphaerales > UBA12454 > UBA12454. Next base: position 11,034 of record JBDKUM010000255.1, on the reverse strand, counting down.
TTGAAATACAGTTCCGCGATGCTCATATCCATCTCCTGCATACCGAGCTTGCGCGAAGTTGTAATTGTATTCGGAATTTCGTGAATACGATTTTCGCGAATACAGTTTCTGATAGCAGGATTGCATATCATGATTTCGATTCCAGGCACCATTCCCGGCTTATCTACACGTTTAAACAAAGTTTGCGAGACTACGGCCTGCAAGGTATTTGAAAGCATAGCTCGAATCTGGTTCTGCTGTCCCGGCGGATAAATATCAATCGCACGTTCGACTGTTTGAGCCGCGTTCATTGTATGAAGCGTACTGAAAACGAGATGGCCCGTTTCAGCGGCTGTGATTGTTGCGCTTGTCGTTTCAAGATCGCGCATTTCTCCAACGAGTATAACTTCTGGGTCCTGTCTTAAAGCATGTTTAAGGCCTGAAGCGAATGTCGGACAATCTGCTCCGATTTCACGCTGTTCAATCATGCATTTATCATTTTCAAACGCGTATTCGATTGGATCTTCCATTGTTATGATTCGTTTGGATGTCGTTTGATTTATCAACCCTATCATCGCGGCAAGTGTGGTGCTTTTACCGCTGCCAGTTTGGCCTGTTACAAGAACAAGGCCGCGCGGCAGATTTGTAAGATCAATAATTGCCTGCGGCAGATTTATTTTTTTGATATCTGGAATTTTGTTCGGAATCAAATGAAATGACAACGCAACAGTTTCCTTCTGATAATGCGCGTTTACACGGAAACGATAGCCGCCCTCGATTGTTGTCGAAAAATCCAAATCACGCTGTTCCTGGAATTCTTTGTATCGTTGAGGGCCGACCATTTCCATGACCATATCTTCAGCCTGTTTGGCGGTAATTGGTTCATTTTTCGTCAACAGAAGCTCGGTATGAATTCGCTGTACCGGCGGCATCCCAACGTTTATATGCAAGTCGCTGGCGCTGGCGGCAACTGCATCGGCCAATAATTGTTTTACTATTGTCTTTTCGCACGGTTTTTCGAGTGTCGCTGTAGTCATTTTAAATCCAATCAAATAATAAGCTCATAAGCGTATTATCGACAGATTTAAGATGCGACTTATGTACAGATTTGCTGTAAAAACAAACATTGAGGCCGATATTTTCGGACTATTCGGCTTTTAACTTGCGCGTCATTAAATCTTCAATGGCGGCAGGTACACTTTTGCCCTCAAAGAGAATCTGATAAACCGATTCGGTAATTGGCATGTTTATGGAATGTTTTTTCGCAAGGTCTATAACCGATTTGCAGGTTGCTACACCTTCGACAACCGAATGAGTTGCGTTAATAGCTTCCTGAACTGTAGCACCCCTGCCGATTCGCTGACCCAGGCTTCTATTGCGTCCCATCGGCGATATACACGTTGTAACCAAATCTCCCAGTCCGCTTAAGCCGGAGAATGTTTGTTCTTTGGCGGAAAGAGCCAGGCCCAAGCGCGTTATTTCGGCGAGGCCTCTGCAAAGAAGCGCAGCTTTTGCGTTGTCGCCAAGTTTAATGCCGTCAACAATACCGGCGGCAATCGCGATAACGTTTTTCATAGCGCCGGCCAGTTCGACTCCGACGATGTCGCTGTTTCGATAGACGCGCAAATATGCGCAATTAAATGTTTCCTGGACAGTGCCTGCCAGTCTTTCATCTTTTGAGGCGGCCGTTGCGGTAGCGGGAAGTTTTTTCGCGATTTCTTCGGCGATTGTGGGGCCTGAAAGCGCGACCACTTTTATCTTCGTGCCAAGCACATCATTTATAATCTGGCTGGGCCGAAGCAGAGTTTCATTTTCAATACCCTTTGCGACAGACACGATTGGAATTTTGGGATTTACAAATTGCGAAAGTCTTTTCCAGACCGGCCGCATATACTGGCATGGAATCGCGGAAATTATCAGCTCCGCTCCGTTCATGATTTCAGAATCACGCGGTTCAAATTCCAGCGATTCGGGGAGTTTGTAGCCGGGAAGAAATATTACATTTTCCCTGTTGTCTTTTATTTTAGCAAGCTGCTCGGCATTGTGTCCCCACATGCGAACAGCATAACCTTTTTCGCAAAGCAGCATCGAACAGACACTGCTCATCGCGCCATCACCTATTATAGATATATTTTTCAGCATTCCGGAATTATAGTATTAAATTCCGGAATTGCAACGTCTTTGTCAAGCGGCCAAGTTCGGAATTATTTCCAATTATCAGAAGGGTTCTGCTGAACTTTTTGCTCCCACTTCGTGCCGTTTTTCTCAAATTCTATTTTGTCGCTGTAGATTTTATTGATTCGTACACCATCGATTATATCGTTGTTATGGGCAATTTGGCCGTTAATTACAGCCGATGTTTTATCTTCGGAAATCATAATTGCCGTAATTAAGCCATGAGTCGGAGCGGTTTGAGCCTGAAGCTGATTATTTTTTAATTTCTGTTCGAGGTGCGGAATACTTACATTTATGGCATAGTCTCTTTGACGCTGAATATTTAAAATTTCCCAGTCACGCTTTTTTTCAATCTGATTTTTCATAGCGATGATTTCATTCTGGAATTTAGCGAAAGCTTTTGCGGCCATTCTTACTGAACGTGGTCTCTGATGAAATCTCGAAGCTTTTAGGGGGTCAAGGCTGTCAAGTTCATATTCCATGACAAAGTCAGTAGAATTAATAAAATTATCTAAGTCCCAAGGTGAAGGATTATTGAGATTTAGAACTGTCTTTGCGATTTCGGCTTGAGCCGAGAGATTGGAATATATCTGCCTGTCGGGGAATTCCAGCAATTCTATTTGTGCCTGCGTCTGCTGATTGACCTGTATAATTTGCAGCTCGGCATTTGCTTCTACTTCGGCACGTAAACGAGAAATGTACTTTTCGAGTTCCGCATTATGCTGGCTTTGCTGCTGGTTCTGAATTTGGGCAAGGCATGGAAATGTTATAAGCAATACAAAAATCAATCTTTTCTTCATAAAACATTCCTTCAAAAATAGACTAAATGCTTGTCTCGTCCGTGAAGAAATTATAGTGAAAATCCCTCTAATTATCGAAGTAGTATATATTTTTTCTCTTAATTTTTCAAGGAAAAAGTTGGTGGACGCCCCCTCTGAATTTTGTTCTCAAGTCCCCTCAAGGGTGGGATTATAAGCACAAAATTCCTAAAAAACCCGGGGGTATTCGCTGCACTTCGAAAATATGCGCAAGATAAAAGTAGCGCGTTCTTTGAAAAAAGTGATTCAAAACGACACGAAAAAGTGTGAAAAAAGCGAAAAAAAGTGTTTCAAAAGCGTCCAAAAGTATTCAAAAAGCGTCGAAAAGTGGTCAAAAAGTAGCCAGAAAGCAATGAAAAGTGGTTGAAAAGTGAGAAGATTTGAATGTGTTATAGCCACTAAGACACCAAGGCACTAAGAAGTTTTACGGATGAACACTGATTTAATTCCCCAAATTGCCAAAAAGTAGAATGTCCCCTTTTCCTTTCCAGGATAAAAGCCCGCCCTACAGAAAGTTTTATTTAACTTCGGTAATTTCCATAGGATTGAATCTGTATAATTGCGATACCTGATTTTTGCCGATGTTCACGTCCATTATCACTTTGCTGTCAACGTATTCCTGATTGATAATATTGGCAAAGGATTTCAGGAAATTTTGGATTTTGCCATCGCCTGCATGAGCAGTGATTTTCAAATGAGTAATGCCGCCTTCGTAGAACTCCAGCACTTTACGTTTCAAAAGGTCAAGATTCAGGCCGCTCTTTGCGGAAATTGAAATAGCCTCGGGATAAATCGTCTGAATAAGTTCAAAATGAGACTGGCTGCGAACGATATCCGCTTTATTCAAAAGCGTGAGCATCGGCTTTTCGGCGCAACCGATTTCTTCAAGCACCTTCTTTGCATTAAGGGCCTGATGCTCTACGTCTTCATTCGAGACATCGACAACATGCAAAAGCAAATCCGCATTAATTGCTTCTTCAAGAGTAGCTTTAAAAGAAGCGACAAGCTGGTGCGGCAAATTCCGAACGAAACCGACAGTATCGCTAATCAGGGCTTTTTTCGCGCCATCGAGAGTCCATTGTCTGGTTCTTGTATCGAGAGTGGCGAAGAGTCTGTCTTCAACGTAAACGCCTGCATCGGTTAAGGCATTCATTAACGTGCTTTTGCCTGCGTTGGTATAGCCGACAAGGCAGATTTTGAACTGTCCTTGTCGAGCATCGATTTCACGAATAATGCGTTTGTCAATTTCTTTGAGTTCGCGCTTAAGCTCTGTGATTCGTTTGGTGACCAGGCGGCGGTCGATTTCAAGCTGCTTTTCGCCAGGGCCTCTTGTACCTATAGCACCAACTGCACCTGCACCGGGACTGCCTGCTGCTCCGGTAACGGTATCAAGATGCGACCACATGCGGGTAAGTCTTGGGTATGTATATTCCAACTGGGCAAGTTCGACCTGCAATTTGGCTTGCTTGGTTTGAGCACGGCTTGCGAAGATATCGAGTATCAATTCGCTGCGGTCGAGAACTTTTATTTCAATTATGGATTCAAGCTCCCTGATTTGGCCTGGTGAAAGATCGTTATCAAAAATTACAACATCGGCTTTATTTTTCTTTACCCGCTGCTTGACCATTTCGGCCTTGCCTTTGCCAATGTATGTCGCGGGATGTATATCTATTACTTTCTGCTGAACTCTATCTACTATTACCGCTCCGGCACTTTCGACAAGTGCGGAAAGTTCAGCCAATTCATCATCATTTTTCAATTCACTTTTTAAAACAGCACCAACCAGGACAGCTCGCTCACGTCTAACTGCTATGTTATCTCGCATTTTTTCCAATTTTGTTATGGTACTCCGAAAGGGTATAATTTAGATTCTCTATTATATAATAATACGGTAGGGAATACAAATAGTTTTGACCAAGGGCTTTATTTTAATCGGATTCTATTCAATACTTTTTTTAACATCTGGAACTTATGATGTGTGTAATAGAAAGAGTCATAAGCGCAATTGGAATAACAATGAACATTGCAAACAGCAGTTTTTTGAGCGAGAACTTCTCTCAAGTTTTTTATCATATTTATATCTAATTCGTCATACCTTAAATCAAGTTCGTCCATTTTCTTTGTACAACTTCTAATTCTGCCATCAGGTGAAATATTTACCCAGCCGTATTTTGTAGGATAATTGCAGTTCCAAAATTTTTCGCCTCTAAGATATTTATATACATTTTTAAAATACTCTTCAGGATCAATTATGGGGTAACCCTGCCTTTTTTTATTTACAATGTAATCGATGATTTCATCGAGTAATTGCTTGTCTTCAAGCCGGAAATGAATGCCTGAACCTTCATTCTGCTGTTTAGCCAAAGGTTCGACAATATAGCCAAGCGAAATTTGAATATTTTGATCTTTGGCGAAATTTATCATTGCTTTGATCTCTTCGAAGTTATTTTTATAGATTACAGAGTTAATCCTAAAGTGCATTCTAAATCTTTTTTTTGCTTCTTTGAGAAGGTGCAGAATATCTTTTCTAAAAATGGAATTTTTGGCAGTAACAACTGAAGGATTCATTCCATCAACAGAAATATTAAGATAATCAAGGCCAGCCGTTCCAAGCTGCTGTATTGTTTTATCATCAAGAAGAGTACCGTTGGTGGTCATATCTGTCAGGACATTTTTGTCTGTACATTTTTGGATCGCATCAAAAATCAGAGGCCAAGCCATAGGTTCGCCGCCAAGAAAAGTGATTATGCCAACATTAAGCTTTTTTGCCTTTGCGAGATGGCGTTCAAATTCCTCCATTGTCATCTCATACGATTCTTCCCTGCGCTGCCAACAATATTTGCATTTCAAATTACATTTATCAGAAGGAATCATTCGAACAAACGGGGTTCGGGCGAAAAAACAACTCACAACATAAGAATTGTACAAGTTCATGAACTTGGCTGCTTTCTTAAGCATGGTTTCTCCTATCAATGGTAAATATTAAACGCCGTTATCCAGTGACCGCCTTTTGTTTTTAAAGAAGTTCTGGAGCATTGTGGCGCAATCATCGGCAAGGACATCTTTTGTAGTTTCGACCTGATGATTGAGGCGATTATCCTGCACGATATTGTACAAACTTCCGCAAGCACCGGTTTTGGGGTCGGAGCATCCGAAAACAAGGCGGTCAATCCTAGCAAGTACCAATGCACCGGCACACATAGGGCAAGGTTCAAGCGTAACGTAAATTGTACAGCCATGAAGACGCCAATGGCCGATGTGTTCGGCGGCGGCGGTTAAGGCGATTATTTCGGCATGAGCGGTCGGGTCGTTGAGATGATGACGCTGATTGTAACCTTTGCCAATGATTTTATTTTCGTGCACAATGACGGCACCAACAGGTACATCCTCATTTTCGAGAGCGATGTATGCCTGGTCGATTGCGGCTTTCATGTAATATTGGTCTTGTAATTCATCCATGACAATAAAGTACAGTAGAATGAGATAAATTTAAAGAAATATTTTGTTCAACGGATTGACAAATTAATATTCTAAAACCAGAGATTGCCACGCCTGTTGCGACAGGCTCGCAATGACATTTGCAGGTTTTTTTAATTTTTAAATGCAGGCTTCGACAAAAAACGCCAGTGTGTGCAAAAAGTATCCGCACATCTGGCGTTTTTGAAACTCATTTATAATAATCTAATCAGTTTACAGATTGTAAGACACGGGACGTTGGTGTTTCCAGCGATTCTTCAACATCGGTATCCTCATGCGTAGACTTTTTATGCCGATGTGAAAAGGTTTGGGTATCCGGGGTATCTGTTTTGGCTGCGCCGACAAGGCTGGTGAGGGTTTGGACGGTATCTTTGAGCTGAATGGCCTGGTAATTTAATTCCTGCGCGGAACTTGCCGTTTCCTCAGCGTTGGCTGCATTCTGCTGGGTTACCGTATCCATCTGGACGATAGCACCATTGATCTTTTCTATGTTTTGAGCCTGCTCCTGACTTGAGGCGGCAATTTCATTTACAAAATCAGCGGTCTTGCCGATACGATCGACAACATCTTCGAGAGTCTTTGTTACATTTCCGGATATGTCGGCGCCCTTGGTAGCCTGACCAACAGAATTCTGGATCATGCCGGAAGTATCTTTCGCGGCGTTGGCACTTCGTATCGCCAGGTTGCGGACTTCTTCGGCGACAACGGCAAAACCTTTTCCGGCTTCGCCTGCGCGGGCGGCTTCAACGGCGGCATTAAGCGCAAGCAAATTCGTCTGGAACGCGATTTCATCGATGACCTTGATAATCTTGGCGGTCTCATTGGAGCTTTTCTTGATGTCTTCCATAGCAAGATTCATTTGCTTCATAGCATCAACGCTGGCATTGGCGACTTGACGTGTTTCGGAGGCAAGTTTGTTTGCGGAGATGGCGTTATCTGCATTTTTCTTTGTGGCTGAGGTCATCTCTTCGAGGTTTGTGGTTGTTTCGCGAAGACCTGCGGCAAGTTCACCTGCGCCTTCAGCGATGGCCTGCGAAGAACCTGTGAACTGCTGGGCGGCACTTGCGAGGAAGTCGGCGATTTCCTGATTTGCGGAAATTGCTTTCTTCATAGGCCTTTCAACGGTACGAACAACGATCGGAATAATGAGCACGGCAGTTATGCAGAGGAAACCGGCCTGTACGGAAATATTTACCCATAAACTTTTTCTTAGTACCTCGCCGGTTAATTTTTGATTTTCAGCCAGCGAATCGGCAATTCTCTGTTTCTGCGTGTTTATGCTATTGAGGATTCTATCCTTGCTCATTTCGACAAACAGCATACCGTAAATATCGCCGACATTCATGCCGGGATTCATTCTGTGCATATCGGGATCGATGAATAAAGGCTCATAAAAACATAAAGTTTCACTGGTCTGATCGTTCCCTGTTACAACGAACTTGTGGTTCGATCTTGCTTTTTCAAAAATATCAGAAGGGACAGTTTTTCTTGTTGTATTTTCATTCGATGATAATTCCAATTGACCGGTTGGGCCGTAGAATGAAAATTCCTTTAGCTGCTTGAGCTGGACCTGCTTGCGGGCAAGGTCGAGAAACTTGTGCGCTTCGCCGGGCTGGAGCGAACTGCCAACGGATATTTTAATTTCAGCGAGTAAATCCTGCGCGGACTGTTCACTCATGAAAGCAAGCTCTTTCATGGATTCATCGCTCAGGGCTATCATATTTTCTTCAGCGTTGGAAGCAATGCGGTTAAAACTGCTTTTCGACATTGTATGATTGAAGCATTGCAAAATGGTACCTAAAAGGACTAGCGGCACAATCGAAATAAGCAGAATCTTTGTAAACAATTTAACATGATTTTTAGCAGCCATTAGTATTCTCCTTTTCTCTGATTTTCAGTATAACTTACTGAATGCTCGTTTTCGCTGATGCGATAAAACGGAAAATCTTTTCTCTGTGCAAAATCCGGCGAACTGCATCCTATACAGGGTGCCGAAGCGCGAATGCACCAATTAACGCCGCTATTCCATTGCCTGCCTGGGCATTCTGTTTTTGTTAGCGGGCCGAGGCAGCCAAGTTTGAAGAGGCAGCCATCGGGGTCGCCGAAATTCTGTGCGAATATTTTTCGTTCGTAATTGTGATAGCGAGGGCAATTATCGTGTGTGCTTACGTGATAGCACATTTTTGGCGTAAGCAGTTCAGGGTCGACTTCGGGATAACCTTTTGAAGCGACATAGGCCAGCGCGCTGACGATACTCTTTGGATGCGTCGGGCAGCTTGGCAGATTTATAAGTTTGCCTTTGTAGGGCATGTTATTTTTTATCATGAATTGTTTTACACTTGCGGCACCAGTCTGGTTGCCTTCGGCTGCGGGTATTCCACCATAGGAGGCGCATGTACCGGAAGCGACGACTGCTTTAGCTTTTGGTATGGCCTGGAGCAGAATTGATTCGACGGTTCTTCCGCCAATCATACAGGCATGCGGCATGGTCATCGGAATCGAACCTTCGAATACGAGAATACAATCGCCGTTGCTGATGCATTTATCAAGGGTGTTCATAAAAACTTCGCCTTGCGCGGCACCGACATTCTGATGCAGAACAAGCGAGATGTATTTTGTAAGCAAATCAGCGGGACCCGGTTCGATGCTGTTTAGAAGCGAGATTGATTCGCCGCTGCAAGACTGGCCCTGAATCCAAAGCACATTCGTTGTGGTAGCGAGCTTTTCGAGGCCTTGCGCGAAAACTTTAGTGAAACCGGTGGGTAAAGCGGCATAAGCGGCGAGCATACCGCCAAGCTTAACGAATTCCCTTCTGGTAAATGCAACTTTATTATTCATATTATCTCCTGGATACTTTTTAATTAGTGAACGGCGCAAGCAATGCACGGGTCGAACGAACGTACGATTCTGCCGATTTCAATGGGCTGTTTGGCATCGGCGATAATCGTACCTTCGAGAGCTTTTTCAACTGCACCGGGTCTGCCGTCATCGTCTCGCGGAGAGCAATTCCATGTTGTAGGCACGATACATTGGTAATTTTTAATTTTATAATCTTCAATAACAATCCAATGTCCCAGTGCGCCTCTTGGAGCATCGACGAGACCATAGCCTCTTCCGGATTTGGGCATTGAAAATTCGCGAGCGGAAGGTTTGTCTAGTTCCAGTTCGTCGAGCCATTTGCCGCATTGTACGGCGAGCCATTTTGTTTCCAATGCGCGGGCGAGATGCCGGCCTAAAACCGAATTTAATTTTTCAGCAGGTAAATTCGCAGATTTCAAAATTGCATCGACATCATCTTTGAACTGCTGATTGCCGGGGCCAACATAAGCCGCCATTACCCTGGCGAGCGGTCCGACTTCGACAACATTGCCGTCGTATCGCGGTGCTTTGAGCCAGCTATAGCCATGTTCGTAATCGGGTGTTGTTTCGCCGTCATACGGATGCAGGCCGGATGCGGAAGAGTAACGAGAATTTTTAACCTGCTCGTTAATTTTCGCGGTATCGAGCTGCTGATATTTACCGTTGATTACAGCGCCTGCCGGGAAAAATTTTTGAATATTCTGTCCTGTTCTTTCTTCCATTCTAAAAACGCCGTATGAAAGGAAGTTGCCGTAGCTTTTGCCAATGTCCCAATATTGCGGGAACGCGGCGGCGGCCGCCAGTACATCGGGGACGTAGACATCATTTATGAATTGTGCGAGCTGGTCGAGTCTGCTGCGATAAGCCATGTATCTTTCCATCGCGACCATGCCTGTTACGCCGCCGGGGACGATGGAAGTTGAGTGCGGCATTTTCGCGCCGAATACTGCGGCCATTTCATGAGCGGTTTCCCGCATCTTCAGAGCCTGAACATAGCTCTCAATAAAATGCCAATTGGCATTATCATCTTTTATGTATTGTTCGGATTCGTAACGCGGAAGGAATGGAGCGCCTGCGAAAACGTAATTATTTTTTAAGGCATTGGAAACCCAGCCATTGAGTGCGAGCAATGGAGCACTGTTTCCTTTGTATTTTAATACTGCGGTGATATCGACAAAATCCAAAGCGGCGAGATGATAAAAATGAAGGATATGCGACTGTATGTAATTTGCCCCGAGGATAAGATTTTGCGCGAGCCTGCCGTTGTGAGTGGGGACGATACCGTAAGCCATTTCCTGCGACTCAACCGAAGCGAGCGCGTGCGAGATGGGACAAACGCCGCAGATACGCTGCATAATCTGCTGGGCATCCAAGGGGTCGCGTCCTCTTAGAATTGTTTCAAGGCCTCTGAACATTTCACCTTCGCATCTTGCCTGGGTTACTTTGAACTTCTGGTCTTCAGTAGGTTCTGTTTCCGTATGAATCGCAAGATGACCTTCGATTCGCGTTAGTGGGCTAATGCTAACCCTCGTACTCATAACTGTCTCCTAATAGTCCTACATGTTTTATTTCCGTAAACCTTTATTTATCGGCCATTTGTTACCGTTTTTTATACATTTTTGAGGAAAATACGTGATTAGTTTTAAACTAAATTTGTTTGCAGATTAGATGAAAATGATATTAAAACGGAGTAGTAATACTGAGATCAAGGTAAATCTATAGATTA
>JBDKUM010000254.1:0-40954 GCA_039679715.1 Phycisphaerales bacterium | reverse complement strand
TTATTCTGGGCGCAAAACTAAAGTTAGTCGAAGCCGACCCGGAACAATTACTACGTTCTTTAAAGGAAGTCTGGATTTATAAGAAAAATACCCAGCCTTTGAATATGAAAAGCGCAGGATGTGTTTTCAAAAATCCTCGAGGCATGAGCAGCGGCGCGATGATTGACAGATGCGGCCTGAAAGGAACAAAAATCGGCGGCGCTGTTGTTAGTGAAAAACATGCTAATTTTATTGTCGCTGAAAAAGGATGCAAAAGCGGCGATGTAATTGCTTTGATAGATTTGATAAAGAAAAAAGTAAAAGAAAAGTTCAGTGTAGCTTTAGAACTCGAATTAGAGATTTGGTAATAAAATCAAAAATTAAAGATCAAAAATCAAAAATATGGAACGGCCTTTGGCCGGATTAAATTAAATGGATTTAAAAATACCAACCGGATTAAAAATTGCGGTACTAAAGGGGGCAGTGGGACCCGAACGAGCAGTCAGCCTGATAAGCGGAAAGTGCGTAGCTGAGGCGATCAGAAAAATTCCTTCGATAGAAGTAGTCGAACACGATTTTCTTCCGGATAATCCCTCGATTCTGGACGATAAAAGCATAGACATTTTCTTCCTCGTATTTCATGGCGAATTCGGCGAAGGCGGAGATATGCAGCAAATTTGTGAACGCAAAGGGCTTTTATTCACAGGCTGCGATTCCAAATCAAGCAGAATTGCATTTGATAAAATGGCCTGCAAAAAAGTTTTGAATTCAGCAGGCGTCCCGACACCGGCCTTTGTTGAAATAAGAAAAGAAAAAGAACTTGCCGATTTAACTAACAAACTTAGTTTTAAATCTGATAAAAAGTTCGTCGTTAAACCTATAAGAAACGGCAGCAGCGTTGGTGTGCAGATTCTCGAAGGATTCGACAAAGTTCGGCCGGCAGCGGAAAAATGTTTCTCCGAGTTTGGTGATTGCATGGTTGAAAGATTTATAACAGGACGAGAAATTACTGTCGGAATTGTTGACGACAAAGTTCTGCCTGTGATTGAAATCAGAACCTCCAGGGATTTTTATAATTACCAGGCAAAGTATGATGACGAACAAACGCAATATTTGTTCGATACGATACAAGATCAAAATCTGATAAATAAAATTAACGATGCCGCCTTGAAAAGTTTCAAAGCTGTTGGATGCAGAGATTTCAGCAGGATTGATTTAATTGTCGGGCAGGATGGCGTTCCATACGTAATTGAAATTAATACAATCCCCGGTTTTACATCTCATTCATTGCTGCCCAAAGCAGCCGCAAAGGTTGGGATGGACATGAGCCAATTATGCATGAAAATTATTGAGACGACTTTGAAAAGGAAAGTATAAATTGGCTGAAAAGAGTAAAAAATCATGGTTCGGTTTTAAAAAGAAATTAACAAAAACCGAAAAGAAAGAGCGTTCCAAAGCCGTACGAAATACGCTGATTATTTTTATATTTATATTCCTTGGTGTAGGCCTTACAGTCGGATTTATTTATCTTGAGAAGTTTGTCAAAACCAGCTATCGCTTCGGTAAAGAAAACCTCGCTCTGAAATTAATTAATGTGCCTGATTGGGTAAGCCCCGAACTTATACGTGAGATTGAAGAAACTGCGAAAAAGGGCGGCACTAATTTTATTTTAAATGAAGAATCTGCAAGACGAGTAGGCGAAAATCTACGTCCGTTGGCATGGCTTTATAATGTGCAGGTAAGTGTCGGCAGCAAAGAAATCGTAGTCGACGCGGAATACAGAAAACCTCTTGCGATGGTAACCGCTAACGATGGATGGTATTATCTTGACGCCGATGCAATAATTCTGGATTATGTGCCCATAAGCGAATTGACGATTGTAGAAATTACAGGAGTTCCGGTAAATCATCTTAGTTTACGCTCGATTGGCACCAATTGGCAAAGCGATGATGTTGCCGCCGGTCTGGAATTGATTCAACTTTTGGACAAAATGGATAAGCAGGTTGAGCCGAATAAGCCGCTTCTTGCTGAAATTAAATCTGTCGATTTGAGTAATTTTAACGGCAGGCGCAGCACAACTCAACCGCATATTGTTTTTTATGCTAAAGACGGGACGGAAATCAAGTGGGGTGCTCGCATAGGACAATGGCATAAAAATCTCGAAGCCAAAGACGAAGAAAAACTCGCAATCCTCTATAATACATACAAAGAATACGGCACAATTCAAATCAGAGCAGCCCAAAAGGGCAGCTTCATAGATTTAACCCGCCAGCAAAATTTAACGCTCCCAATCGATCGCTACTAATTATAGCCACGAAGTCACAAAGCATTTATATAGTACCTATTTTATTAGTGTCTTAGTGCCTTTGTGGCTCCAGTTCTTTGTCGCCATTTCGGCATTTGCTCAAGAGTAATATTTTTCCATAATCCTCTTTTTTCTTTTTGTGCCTGCTTTTCGAGAGCGACATATTCTTTTTTGAAACTGTGCGGAAAACGCGTATCTGCGTAAGCAAAGCCGTTTGTTAGCAGTTCTTTATTTAAGATGCTGCCGTCTTCCAGTTCGATATGCGCAAGTAATCGGCCGTATTTGTCGCGAGGATTTGAAGCTAAGTCCATAAGAACAGTTATATTTTTGCCTAAGATTTTTCCTTTTGTGAAATTATAAGCTTCCGGGCCGAAATACATCACAGGCATATTCGGATTTTTTGTTTCAGGTGTATCGATGCCAAGCATGCGTATGCGGGTATGCCTGTATTTCCCGTCAGGAATGTTTATATCGATAGTATCACCATCAACAGCTTTGATACCAACGAAAGTTTTCTGATTGTATTTATCCCAATCATTAGCATCTTGAGTTTGTGAAATAGCAGGCTTTTGAGAACCAAGAAAATTATACTTATGATCGAGATATCCGAGAGCGGCGATAAATAAAAAAGCCGAAAGCGTCAGAAGTTTCTTTCGCAATCGGCTTTGAGCGTATTTTAAATTTTTATTTTTCATTAGCCACCAAGACACCAAGGCACAAAGAACTTTAATTGTATTATATAATTACTTAGTGTCTTTGTGCCTTTGTGGCTATTAGTTATTTTACGTAGCTGCGTTTATCGACTGGTTTATCAAGTTCGAAAGTCTTGCATACGCTGACGAGCGCTTTGTCGCTTTGTACTTTATCAACGATACAGCTGATTCTAATTTCGCTTGTTGTAATCGAATCGATATTGATTTTTTCTTTTGCGAGCGTGCTGAACATCATATTTGCCACGCCATAATGTGTACGCATACCAACACCGATGATAGAAACTTCAGCAATATCATCACGATAAAAAACGCCATCACAGCCAACGTTTTCTTTTATTTCTTCAACAGCTTTTTTAGTATCATTGAAATCGTTTTTGCTGACTGTGAACGAGATATTTGCCTTCTGCTTGCTGACTTCGGTCTGGATAATATCGTTTACGCTGACTTTAGCTGCGGCAAGATGCGCGAAAACTTTGGCTGCATTGCCCGGCTTGTTGTCAACGCCGATCATGCTGACTTTAGCAAGATTTTTTTCTATAGTGGCTCCGGATACAAGTATTCCTTCCATTTGTGGGACCTCATGAGTAATTAAAGTACCTTTATTTTCTGACATACTGCTTCTGACATGTATGACTACATTATATTTTTTGCCGAACTCGATGCTTCGGCCGTGCATTACACCTGCGCCAAGGCTTGCCATCTCAAGAACTTCGTCATAACTGATTTGCTCGAGTTTTACAGCTTCCTTAAAGATTCGCGGATCCGTTGTATATACGCCGTCAACATCGGTGTATATATCGCAGGTATCTGCTTTCATCGCCGCAGCAAGTGCGACAGCGCTGGTATCGCTGCCGCCTCGGCCGAGAGTTGTAATATCTTCATTTTCATCGACACCCTGAAAGCCTGCGACGATAACTATATTGCCTTCATCGAGTGCTTTCTTGACGCGCTTTGTATCGATGCTCTTAATTCGCGCTTTTGTATGCACACTATCTGTTACCATTTTAATTTGTGCGCCGGTCAAGCTGATTGCCTTATGTCCTGCAGCTTCGATTGCCATAGCGATAAGCGAAACGGTCTGCTGCTCGCCTGTGCTTAAAAGCTGATCCATCTCACGCTTAGAAGGATTGGGATTAACTTCAAGAGCATCTTTGATTAATTCGTCTGTCTGCTTGCCGCGTGCCGAAGCTACCATAATGACATTTCTGCCGTTTTCAAATTCATTGATAGCTCTTTGTGCCGCACGTTTAATCTTTTCAGCGTTGGCAACTGAAGTGCCGCCGAATTTTTGTACAACAAGTTCTTTGTTTTTAGCCATAGTAAATAAAATCCATATTAAAATTAACTTTTCAAGAAGTATTCCATTAATTCATAACCTTTTTCGATTTTCAATCCCGACTGGGCCGCAAAATCTTCGCTAAAAGGATTATTCAACAATGGATTTATACCCGTACCAGCCATAGTGAAAGGTACCGGTCCGCCTGTATGAGCCTGACCTTTGCAGGGCGTCGGATGATCCGGCATAACCAGCATTCGCCATCCGTCATATTTTTGCAGCGCTTTATATACAGGGCCGACTACATATTTGTCAATACGTTCGACAGCAGTTTTTTTCAATTCATGATTGCCTGCGTGTCCTGCTTCATCCGGGCCTTCGATATGTACGAATACTAAATCATATTTTTCAAGAGCGTCGATAGCTGCCTGTGCCTTGCCATTGTAATTTGTATCCGCAAAACCGGTTGCGCCTTCGACTTTAATCAAATCGAAACCAATTAATTTTGAAATACCCCGCACAAGGTCAACCGCGGTAATTGAAGTACCTCTAAGGCCGAATCGGCTTTCAAAGCTGTCCATTGCCGCTTTTTTGCCCTGTCCCCAAAGCCAAATCGAACTTACCGGATTTTCACCAAGGTCTTTGCGAACCCTGTTGACTTCATGGTCAGCTAAAAGTTGTTTTGATTTAGCCATCAAGTCTGTCAGAATTTCCGCGTTTTTGCCTCGCGGCAGATTTTTTTCAGCGGATTGCCCAATGATATCATGTGGCGGCTCGGTATAAACATCGAAATCCATTCCTTTGATAACGCAAAGATGACGATAGCTTACGCCCGGGTAAAATTTAATTTTGTCAGTTCCAAGTGTACTATTGAGATCGTCGATAATTTTCGCGCCTTCAGGAGTTGAAATATGACCTGCACTGTGGTCAGCCATTTTATTATCAGCTATGGTAACAAGATTGCACCTGAAAACCCAATCAGTCGGCTCAAGCTGAATATTCATCGCGACAGCTTCCAGCGGAGCTCTGCCGGTATAATATTTTTTCGGATCATAACCCAGGAGACTCATCATCGCCACATCACTGCCGGGAGGCATTTTCGCAGGAACTGTCTGTACAAGCCCCAATCGGCCTGTCTTGCTTAGATTATCAATGTTTGGAATATCCGCAGCTTCAAAAACAGTTTTACCGTCGAATTGTTCGATTGGCTCATCCGCTGCGCCATCCGGAATTATTATTACATATTTCATCCTGCACCTTTTATATTGAAAAACACCAAGTTGTCATTTCGACCGGAGCGAAGCGAAGTGGAGAAATCGTAAAAAAAGATTTCTTAAATTCATCACTATTATACATTAAGCCTGTCATTAATCACTGTCCTGTGGAATATCTACAATCCTTATGCAGACCGGTTTATTCTTAACTATTTCAAGTTTTTCAAAATCTTTCAATGCCGCCGAGACTTTTTTCTGCTGCGTCTGGTGAGTAATTATAATCGCCGGAACTGAACCTGTTGAGTTTTGTTCCTCATGCTGCAGAACACCTGAAAGACTGATTTCGTGTTTGGCGAGAATTGATGTGATTTGTGCGAAAACTCCAGGCTTATCTGAAACGCGAAGCCTGATATAAAACCTGCTCATCAATTCGTCTATTTGCGCGATACGATTTTTATTTCTCGGTTCAAGTGTTAAATGTTTGAAAAGTTTTTTCGAATTGCCCATCGCCACTTCAATAATATCCGCGACAATCGCCGAAGCCGTCGGCATCATTCCCGCGCCTCTGCCATAAAACATTGTCTGTCCAACTGCGTGACCGATCATTGTAACGGCGTTAAATGCGCCATCGACTCGGGCAAGTGCGCTTTCAGACGGAACAAAAGAAGGATGAACTCGCAGAGAAATCTTTCCTTCCGATGTTTTTTGGCCAATCGCAAGCAGTTTAAGAGTATATCCCATTTCTGCGCCGTAGCGAATATCCGCGATGTCGGTAGTATCGATACCTTCAACAAAAATATCTTCAGGTAGAATTTCCATACCGAAACTTATCGATGAAAGAATCGTGAGTTTATGTGCGGAATCTCCGCCGCTGATATCAAGCGTCGGGTCGGCTTCCGCATAACCTTTTTCCTGTGCCTGCTTGAGTGCGGCTTTGAAACTCTCGTTTTTTTGCGTCATATTCGTGAGAATATAATTGCATGTGCCGTTGACAATGCCATAAAGAGCTTTAATCCGGTTAGCCGCCAGCCCCGTTCTGATTGCCGAGATGATCGGTATTCCGCCCGCGCAGCTTGCTTCGAATGCGATGCACCTATCTGCTTTGTGAGCCGCAGCGTAAAGTTCGTTGCCGTGTTCAGCTAAAAGTGCTTTGTTGGCTGTAATAACATCTTTACCCGCTGCGAGCATTTTCAATTGGATATCTTTTGCAATTTTTGTACCGCCGACAAGTTCAATAGCGATTTGTATTTCCTTGTCGTTCAAAATAGCGTTTAAATCGTTAGTAAGGATACCGGCAGGGAGCTTTACAGGTCTTTCTTTTTTTGTGTCTACATCAACGATTTTTGCCAGTTGGAGTTTTATCCCCGTTCGTGCCTTTATGTAATCCGAATCTTCAAGCAGAATCTTTGCTACTCCGCTGCCTACGGTTCCGAAACCTACGAGTCCTATTTTAATGATTTTATCAGCCATAATTTTTTATCCTATTTGTTTCCAACCAGGCGTACGGAGAAAAACCAACTCATTTTAGAAATCTCCGACGGCAGTGTAGTTGTGCAGGGGTAAAATTTTATCAGCCTACGGCCCGATAATCAAGCAAAATCAAATATCCAATGTTAAAGGCTTAGAGCTTAAAATCTCTTCAAAATTCTGTTGATTTAGGAAGGCCGATGGGCCTTTGGAATTGTATTTTGTAAGCATTTTTATGGTTGCTTTAAATTTCTTCTCGACCGGCGCGATAAACTGATGATTTTCGATATCCAGTTCATACGCGCAGAGAGTTAGCCGTTCTATTAATGGTTTTTCTTCCGCAAATTTCCCCAGCCTGTATTTGGCTTTGTATGTCGAAAGCATAATAGGTTCATTACCGCTGTATAATGGGTCAATCGCCAGCGGAAAACCGGCATATTGAAAATGTACCCGAATCTGATGGGTTCTGCCCGTAAGAGGCCGTGCCGCAACCAGCGACAATCTCCCATAATCAGCCAGTACCTGCCAGCGAGTTTGCGATTCTTTGCCTTTTTTCAAATCAACCGCCATTTTCAAGGCGTCTTTTTTGCTTTGCATCAGACCGGCATCAATCTCGCCTTTATCTGTATCAGGCCTTCCAGTAACAATTGCAAGGTATATTTTCCTTACCTGGGACTTTTCTTCAAATAGCTGGCAGTACCTTCGGTGTGCCTCGGCATTTTTCGCAAAAATCATTATACCGCTGGTATCTTTATCAAGCCTGTGAATTACCAGTATGTCTTCAAGTCCGGGTTTTTTTTGCAGTATTTCTACGAGACTATCTGCTCCGCCGCGGTCATGCGTTACGCTCACCCCAGGCGGTTTGTTGATAGCCATAATGTCGTTATCTTGATATATGATTTCCATGGTTATTTATATACCATATTTGTTTAAAAATGCAAGTCTTTGATAAACCGATATTTATGCTTGTTTTTGCTTACGGGTAAAATCCTGATTAAAAAACAAGCAGAAAACTATTTGAAAATTAAGAAAAATATAGCTAATAATGAACAATTACCTCTTGTAATGCGTATTTATTCTCTAAAATCGTTTTTTAGATAAAAAATACAAGTAAAGGTTGAAAGGATAACTGGATGAAACGTCAAAGAGCTTTCTTAGTATTTGTATCAATTTTTGCACTTTCTATTTTGTCGCCGTTATGTCTCGCCGAACCGGATAAAAAAGCCGATTTGGAAACTTTGCGCAACACCGGCGAGGTTTTTGCGGATGTGGCGGCCAGGGTTAGTCCGGCTGTAGTGTTCATCAGTACGGAACAAACGGTTAACCAATCGCAGGAATATTGGAATCCTTTTGAGGATTTTCAAAATGACGAATTTTTCAAACGATTTTTCGGGCCTCAGTTCAGGCAAAGACAACAGCAGCCTCAGCAGCCAAGAAAGCAAATACGCAAAGGGCAGGGCAGTGGCTTTATCATCAGTGCAGATGGTTATATTCTGACAAACAACCATGTTGTTAAAGATGCCAATACAATTACCGTAAAGTTCAACGATGAAAGGGAATTAAAAGCAAAAGTCATCGGTACTGATCCTGAAACCGATGTTGCAGTTATTAAGGTTGATGCCAAAAATCTGCCTTTCGCGGAACTTGGCGATTCGGATCAGCTTCGTGTAGGTCAGTGGGTATTGGCTATTGGAAATCCCTTCGGCCTTAGTCATACCGTCACAGCAGGTATAGTTTCTGCAAAGGGCAGAACTAATATCGGTTTGCCCGACGTTCAATTTCAGGATTTTATCCAGACAGATGCCGCAATTAATTTCGGCAATTCAGGCGGCCCATTGATTAATATTGACGGCCAGGTAGTCGGTATAAACTCGGCTATTTACAGTTCCAGCGGCGGATATATGGGTATCGGTTTTGCAATTCCGGTTAACATCGCGAAATATGTTTACAAACAAATCATCGCCAGCGGAAAAGTTACCAGAGGTTATATTGGAATTTACGGCCAGGATGTAACGCCTGAAATGGCCAAACTGCTTGGTGCAAAGGATATAAAGAAAGGCGTTGTAGTTCACAAACTTGTTCAGGATAGTCCGGCTCAAAAAGCAGGCTTGCAAAACGGCGATATTATCATAAAGAAAGATGGAAAAGATATTGAAACATGGGATTCGTTTAGAAATGAAATTGCAAGGTTAGCCCCCGGAACAAAGATGAAACTGACAGTAATCAGGGATGGAAAAGAAAAAGAATTCCCACTCGAACTTGCGACCAGGCCGGGCAAAGAAGCTCCTGAAGAAGACGCCCAGGAGCAGGCTTCTGAAAAGCTCGGTGTTACAGTTCAAAATCTTACACCCGAACTTGCTCAGCAATTTGGCTACAAAGGTGAAACAGGCGTAATAGTTACTGCAACAGAGCAGGGCTCACCCGCGGAAGATGCGCAAATTGTACCTGGAACACTTATACTTGAAGTTAATCGCCAAAAGGTAAAAGATGTCGATGAATTCTGGAGTGCTGTCAAAAAGAGCGGAAATTCTATCCTGCTATATGTACGCCAGGAAGATGTCTCCAGATACATTGTTGTTAAACTTGAAGATTAATCTTTATTGAGCACAAATGCAAAGGCC
This sequence comes from Phycisphaerales bacterium, assembly GCA_039679715.1. Taxonomy (GTDB): domain Bacteria; phylum Planctomycetota; class Phycisphaerae; order Sedimentisphaerales; family UBA12454; genus UBA12454. The sequence goes on along the minus strand of JBDKUM010000254.1, from coordinate 31,379 downwards.
GACGTTTTTTAAACGCCGGCCTTTTTTTTAATCTCTCAATGCTAAAGGTTTGCCGAGTATTTCCTGATACAAGATCGCATTTCTTAAATCTTCAGGATTTGATAATTTGATTATCATTTCATATACCGGCTTTGTTTGTTCTTTCGGCTTAGCTGTATGCTCTGCCGCTTTAGATTCTACACGTTGCCGCTGCTGTGATTTCTTTTTGATTTTCGGCCTATACACCGGCGGGGGAGTATATACTGGTTCCTGCTGAACCGGGGGCGAAAACATCTGCTCGCGTATCGGCTGGGCGAGCATCGGTTCGGGCCGAATTTGCTGCCCAGCGGGTTTTAGCTCTTCAGGTTCAGGCTCTTCATATAATGGTATCTCGGGAGCTTTTTTAGGTTCAGGTATTCCATAAGCCGCACGGATTTGCGCAATCTTTTCGTCACGCATCTGCTCAATAGTTTTGAAAGCGTCATCCGCATAAACATGCCTCGTCTTCTTGGCAGCTTGAGTATATTGCTTTGAGCCTTCTTGAGCCTGGCGGTTCTGCTCTTCAACATAAGTTTTCAAGCCGGAGAAGATTTTCTTCAAAATAGCAATGCCGAAAATCACTACAAAGATCAGAAGCTGAACCCAGTTATCATCTTTAACAGCAATAATATTTTGAAAAAGATTATTCATAAAGTTTCATATTTCGATATTCGAATTTCATATTTTTAAAAAAACTATTCTTCTTTTTTCTGCGGCTTAGCGATGTTTTCTCTCATTGAAGTATCAGCCACAATATTTCTCATTTTGTAATAATCCATAATGCCGAGATTTCCTTTTTTGAAAGCTTCGGCCATTGCCAATGGAACTTCCGCTTCTGAAAGAACGACTTTAGCCCGATTTTCCTGAACAAGCGCCCTCATTTCCTGCTCGCGTGCGACAGCCATTGCTCTGCGTTTTTCAGCTTCCGCTTGTGCGCGAACAAGATCCGCCTTTGCCTGGTCATTCTGAAGTTTTGCACCTATATTGTCGCCGACATCTATATCAGCTATATCGATCGAGAGAATTTCAAAAGCGGTACCTGCGTCTAAGCTTTTCGCCAAAACCTGCTTTGAGATGTTGTCTGGATTTTCAAGCACGCTTTTATGTGTGATAGCGCTGCCTATCGTGGTAACTATACCTTCGCCTACACGTGCGATAATCGTCGGCTCTGTAGCACCGCCGATAAGGCGCTGCAGGTTTGTGCGAACTGTCACACGAGCTTTAGCTTTAAGCTGGATACCGTCTTGAGAAACTGCATCAACTGTTTCGCGTCCTTTTGATGCGTCCGGACAATCAATGACTTTCGGGTTAACCGAAGTTTGAACAGCATCAAGAATATCTCTGCCCGCAAGGTCGATTGCGGTTGCGACTTTGAATGTCAAATTTAAATTTGCCCTGTCTGCGGCGATAAGTGCACGCACGACATTCGGAACTCTCCCGCCCGCAAGATAATGGCTTTCAAGGTCCTGCCTGCTGATATCAATGCCTGCCTGTACTGCGGTAATTCTGCTTTGCACGATTGTCCTTGAATCGACCTTTCGCAGCGTCATTCCGATAAGTTCGCCAAATGAAACAGGCGCACCCGACAATTTCGCCTGGAGCCATAATTTGCCGTAAGCAAAAATGACCAGTAAAAATATAAATGCAAATATACCGCCAATTATCCAGATAATACCGCCAAAAGCTTTTGGTACCTCTGAAAGTACAAATACAGTTTCGTTTACCATTTTAAATTCCCTTTCTATAATATTTATATTTGCTTATCGGTTTCAATTTCTCGTACAGTCAACTGTGTGCCTTCTACTTTTATAACTTTTACAGTTTTGCCTTTTTCAACATAACCGCTTTCTGCAACGCATTCAAGTTTTATCCCGACAGAGCCGGGATTTTCAAAGCTGCACATTCCTACAGGCCTTAGCGGACTTATAGTTACAGCGGTTTTGCCTAAAAGATTATTCAGGTTTTCAGAATCTGCTATCCCTTCAGCGGTCTTTTTTTTAGGCCCTTCAAGAGTTAATGATTTTCCAAAACCTGTATGAGGTAAAATTTTATAAAATATGATAAATGCTAACGGTACAAGAACAAGCGAGATGAAGATCCCGGCCAGACCAGCTGTTTGACTTGCGGTAAAGAAAATATATATGCCTCCGCCAAGACAGCACATCGCTAAAATGAATATCAATCCGAAACTCGGCACGAAAAACTCTAATGCCAGCAGTATTCCGCATAAAATAATAAGTATAACAGCTATTACCATCCACCAAATCATTTAAGCTTCCCTGACAATAATTTTATTTCCTTGGATCATAATTATCATAACATCTTTATCTTTTTGAATATAATCGCCTTCCGCCGCTACATCTGCGATCGCATCACCGAACTTCGCTTTGCCCGCAGGCCTTAATATTGTAATTGCCTTGCCTGTCATTCCTATTGCAAGTTCAGATTTTGTTTCAGGAGATGTTTTAATGTCTGCATTTAATTTTACCCCTGGCAATGCAGGTTCAAGAACAAGATTACGGAGGATATTCGTTTTCGGTAGGAATTTCGATAATATATAAGCTAGAACAATAAAGCCAATAAAACCTAGCGTAAACGACCACGCTCCGTTTGATAAAATCTGCCATTGTGAATCATTCAAATCAGGCCTTGGCCACGGCAGTTCGTCAGGCCTGTTGGGTACTAGAATTCCGAAAAGACTTATGAGAATAAAAAATATTCCCAGCACACCCGTGATGCCGAACCCCGGTATCACAAAAATTTCAAGTGCAAGCAAAATAATACCCGCGACGAAAACCGCGATTTCCCACCATGTTGCCATACCCGTAAGAAATCTGCTTCCAAACAAAATTGCAAAGCAAACAACCGCCACAAGCCCCGGCAATCCAACTCCCGGCGCTTTCAATTCAATATAAACCGCCAGTATCGCTACCATAAATAGAATGCCGCTGACGGTCGGATGATTCAGCATCCGCACAAGCTGTTCAGACCAGTTCGGCTCAAGCCGGATTGTTTTAACATCAAATTTCACGTTGTCGCGTTTTGCTAAAAACGACACAGCTTCATTTATATCATTAACGACTGCTCTGGCAATTCCGTACTCTGCCGCCTTTTTTGCGGTAAGAGTCAGAATTTCGTTATCGCCGTCAATCAATTCCTTTTGTGCGAGGTCATATTTATTCGAATCGGCAGGCAGTTTTTCATCTTTGAAAAATTCGTATTCAGTCGTCTCGTTATTTTTTACCCGCCATACTTTAATATGCCTGCTCACCATCGCGACAAGCAGTGGTTCGGGATAATTGTTGTCCTGCGCCGCACGCTCAAACACCGCGCGAATAAAGCTCTCCATCTTTTCACGTTCGACATCCCCCAACTGGCTGCCTCCCATCTGGATTGGTGCGCAATCGCCGATGGTGGTGTTCGTCCGCATTATTATATCCTGACAGGAAACGCTTATCATAGCGCCTGCGCTTATTGCTTCTGTGTTGACATATGCGACTGTTCGTGCTTTTTTGGATAGGTCATGAATCAGAAATTTCGAAATATCATCGGCGCTTTTAACAAGCCCGCCGTAAGTTTCAATTTCGAGAATGATATAATCGGCGCCCATTTCCAGAGCCTGGCTTGACCTTCGTTTGATGGAAGAATAAAGCCCATCGTCAATCAAACCTGTGCATGTTATTATCGCCGCCTTTGAAAGGTTTGAGTCAGTTGGAGAAAATATTTTATTGAGAGTATCTTTATATAGCTTATCTGTGGTTTTGTTTTTAATATCATTTACTTCGTTAACGAAATCCGTGTATGCTTCATTCGCCTCTTCTATGAATTTATCAGCCTCACTGGTATATAATCGTGACTTTTTCTCAGCATAAGCCGAAACATTGAATATGAAAACCACACACAACAAAATATATCGTAATTTTGTTCGCATTGGAGGAATATTAACCTGAATTAGGGCTAATGACAAGTAAAAAAGGTGAATTGTTTTAATTCACTTTTTGCTTGATGCTTCACGAATTACGAGATGCTGCTTAAGCTAGTTTGCTTAAGATTTCTGTGCCTTTTTTGATTTTCTCGTCTGTCGTTGTAAAGCAGAGTCTGAAATGCGAATCTTTTTCACTAAAGACATTGCCCGGAATGATCAGCACATTATTTTTAATTGCCTTTGCAACAAATTCGGTTGCTTTGCCGTTCGGTGCTTTCACAAAAGAATAAAATGCGCCCGCCGGCTTAACCAGCTCGAATTTATCTTTCATGCCGTTATAATAAAGGTCGCGTTTGTTTTTATATCCTGCGATCAAATCTGAAATGTCATAATCCAAAGCCGCCGAAGCCGCCTGCTGGAAGGGCGATGGTGCACAGACAAAAGTATACTGCTGAATCTTTATCATCTCATCGATGATTGGTTTCAAATGCGATGGCGCTGCCGCATAAGCCAGTCGCCAGCCGGTCATCGCATAACTTTTGCTGAAACCTTTCATGAGAATCGTATTCGGATAAACCGAAGCCATACTCGTATATTTGCTGTCATAGCAGAACTTGTCATAGATTTCGTCAGACAGAACGAGTGTGTCTCTTTTACCTGCTATTTCAGCAACCGCCTTGAGGTCAGCTTCGCTATAAACCGATCCAGTCGGATTATTTGGCGAGTTGATAATGATCATTTTTGTTTTATCTGAAATTTTCTCTGCGATTTTTTCCGGGTGCAGACCGAAATCGGGATATGTATCAATAAACACGCATTTGCCGCCGAGAAGGTGTACCAGGTGTTTATACATCACAAAATACGGATCGGGGATAATAACTTCATCGCCCGGATTTATAACTGCCATGATCGCAAGAAGCAGACCGCCGCTTACCCCGCTCGCAAAAAGAATAGCCGGATCTTTCCAGCCCGTATCTTTTGTAACCTCTCTGGCTACTCTATTGCAGACCGCAGTATCACCTGCCGTTTGCGTATATCTGTTCTGTCCGCGTTTGATTGCGTCGATAGCAACTTGCTTAAGCGCTTCCGGCACATCGAAATCGGGCTGGCCGATTGAAAAATTGATAGGGTCTTTCATTGTCGCGGCCAGATTAAAAACTTTTCGTATTCCGCTGGAATCAATCAAACTTGTTCTGTCTGCAAGATATTTCTTCATTCTTATATCCGTTTAATGTATGGACAAAAAATAACCAATAATTTTAATTATTGGTTATATTAGTTTCAAATTTCAAATCTGAAATTTCAAATTATTTCTTGCCGCCTGCCGGCTTAGCTGCTGCTGGTGCTGCTTTACCTGCCGCTGCTGGAGCTGCTGCTTTGCCTGCCGCTGGTGCTGCGCCTGCTGCTGGTGCGCCCTCTTCAGCTGCTGCGCCCTTGGCTTCTTTCTTCTTTACCGCTACTTTTCTATTCGCGACTTTGGAAAGACCAAACACGCTTTTGCCTTCTTCCCATTTTTCTTCTTCCGCAAGACGTTTAAGTCTTTCTGCACGTGTAAGAACATTGCGATGCCTTACCAAAGCACCTTTAAGTTTCAATGAACGATCAATCGACATTTTCTTTCCCTTAAAATTATTATATTTTCAATTTAAAATATTAAATTTATTTAATCTTCAAGCCGTATACGTCCTGGAACGGTTTTGTTCCGAAAGGTTCGAATCCCGAACCGGCAGGCGGCTTATAATTTGCGCCTACAGACATTATTTTCTTTTTCATTTCATTGCCTTCGGTACCGGACTTTTCGATATTATCATAACGATTCTGCGTTACTAAAAGATAACGCGAACCTCTGGCCGGCTTATAGATTTCAGTCGCAATCCCATATTGTGCGAAAAACGCTTTCACCGGCTCAAGATGCGATTGCAAATCATAGCTGGTAATTACAATAGCGTTTTCACCCATCGGCTCAACAAGTTTCGGAGTTTTTGTCTCAACGACTACAGGTGTTGTATTTCTCACAACCGGAACCGTTGGCTTAATATCATCGACTCTTATTGTCGAACTCTGCGGCTTTGGTTCAGCCTTTGTTATAGGATTCATCTGGCCCAGCTTAAAAAAGACCAGAAAAACAGCTGCCAATGCCAAAACACCCAAACCTGTTATCTGCCAGGATAAACAAAGTTCAATCCTGTCCGGGAAAATACGGACAGGTTTTGGCCTGCCTGTCCAAACAGATTTCGGTTTGGACGGCTTTGTTTCTGCTTTAACTTTAACAGGTTCTGCAACGACTTCAGTTTTTATAGGTTCAGCTTTTACAGGCTCTGCCAAAACAGCCTCGGTTTTCACCGGTTCTGTTATAATATTTTCAGTTTTTGCGATTTCCTGCGTAACTTCCTGCTTTACAGGAACTTCCGTAACTTTTTGCTCAGCAGGAACTTGTGTTGGCTCTTGAATCTTCGGTTTAGCGCCGATTCTTTCCAGAGCCTTTAGCTGAGCGTCTCTGAATCGAGACTTGTTAATTACTTCGTAAAGCGCAGCTTGTCTGGGATTTCTTGCCATAAACAGCAAAAGATACAGTATTTTTCTTTAGCTTTCAATAAGAAAATTAAGATTGCCGCCCAATTTAATATAAAGCGATAAAATCGGTTTAGTTTGATACTTGATGTTTACCTGCCGAAAGAATTTACCCCGGTAAATATCATTTGCGCAGCCAGAGCCGAGAGTACCAGACCTGTGAGCTTTGTAAGAACTGAAATACCTTTGGCTCTGAGGATTCGTTCCAGATGTGATGCTCCTAAAAGGATAACACCTACGAGGACAATAGAACAGAACAGTGCTGAACTGGCCACAATTTTAGCTTTGCCGCTGATTTCTGTACCCATGACCAGCAGCGTTCCGATAGTACCGGGCCCAATTGTTATCGGTATCGCCAGTGGAACTACCGATATATCTTCTGATTCAGTAACCGTTGGCTGTTGACGTGCCTGAACAAGCGATACTGCCGAAATGAACAGCAATGCTCCTGCACCGATTTGAAAAGATTGCAAAGTGATGCCCAGGAGGTGGAATATGATATTTCCGAAGTAAAATAATATAAAGGCAACAACTAATATTGCCAAAGTAGTTCGTATAGCTATGACTTTGCGGGCACGGGCCGAAAGAGAACGCGTCATAGACAGCATCATTGACATCACAAAAAAAGGTGTTAGCAGAAAAAACATCTTTATTAAAGTGTTTATAAATAGATTTACCATTTCAATCCCTGAATAATTCAAATTTATTGCAAAAGACGTAATATGGGCATATTATAATGAACAATTTCTGGAATAAAATATAAAAAGAAATAGTGTCTCAGGTAATTTAGTTAAATAGTATCTGTTATGGTCTTAATATATAAGAAAATTGTCCTTGACTTTAACTGAGAACTAAACTATTTAATATCCCGAAAATTTAAATATGTGGCAAAATTAGCCTTAAAAGTCCCGTTTTATCGGGATTGTTTTTTTTAACCTCTAACCGGAGATTAATATATGTTACCGGCAAAAAAAACCAGTAAAACGCGAACAAGGACACGAAGAAGTCATCATGCATTGAAGGCTGTTAATTTATCTGTATGTAAAAAATGCAGCAGTCCAAAACTGCCCCATGCGGCTTGCTCGAATTGCGGTTATGTGAATTCAAAAATCACTCTCAAAATTGCAAAATCCGAGGAGAACGCCTAACAATGCGAGTCGCAATTGACGCCATGGGAGGCGATTTTGCACCGGACGAAATCATTGCCGGTGTGATCGAATCGATACAATATCTCGAGAGGGGGGATAGTTTAATCCTTCTTGGGCCTGCGGAAATCATCGAATCTAAAATTGGACACAAGGTTCTTCTGAAGCATGCAGATGTTTTGAGGATTGTTAATGCTCCCGAAATAATTGCTATGGATGAGCCTCCGGTTGATGCTCTTCGCAAAAAACGCAACAGTTCTATATCAATCATGAATAAAATGGCGGCTGATGGCGAAGTTGACGCTGTTATCTCCGCCGGAAATACTGGCGCCTGTGTTGCCGCGAGCCAATTAAGAATGCGAAACATCGAAGGCGTTAACAGACCTGGCATCGCAGTTGTATTTCCAACCTTTGAAGGCCCCGTTACAATGTGCGATGTTGGCGCAAACATTTCCTGCAAACCAATGAACTTCTACCAATATGCGATCATGGCTTCGATGTATTCCAAACACGTGCTCGGCATCGACTCTCCCCGTGTTGGCATTATGAGTATTGGCGAGGAAGAGGCAAAAGGTAACGAAATAGTAAAAAAGGCAAGAGAGTTAATTAAAAGCGATCCGAAAATTAATTTCATAGGCAACATCGAAGGCCGCGATATTTTCAAAGGCAAATGCGATGTCGCCATTTGCGACGGCTTTGTCGGAAATGTAGTGCTTAAGCTTACCGAAGGTCTTGTCGATGGTCTCTTCAAAGTTATAAAACACGAACTTATGCATCAATCAATGATTCTTGCCCTCAAGTTCAGACCTGTAATGATGAAGATGTATCAGAAATACGATTATCACGAATACGGCGGCGCGCCTTTGCTGGGCGTTAATGGAACATCCATTATTTGTCATGGCTCAAGCAAAGCAAGAACAATCAAAAACGCCATCAACGTTGCACGTAAATTTCATAAAATGCAGATTAATCAAAAAGTAAAAGAATACCTGGCTACAACAACTGTTAAGGGCATCGATGAACAATATAAAAATATCTGATTCCGCATTTAGAGCTGTCATTGCGGGCACTGGTTCATTCATTCCCGAAAAACAGCTTACAAATGACGATCTAACAAAAATGGTCGAAACCAACGATGAGTGGATTACGACCAGGACAGGGATAAAAGTCCGTCATATTGCATCTGAAAATCAATCCACAGCTCTGCTGGCCACCGAAGCCGCCAAAAGAGCGATTGCGAAAGCAAAAATATCTCCCGAAGATATTGAAATGATTGTAACCGCGACGATTACCCCTGAAATGGTTTTCCCGTCAACTGCCTGTTTTGTCCAGGACATGCTCGGCGCGAAAAAAGCATGGGCTTTCGATATTTCAGCCGCTTGCAGCGGTTTCGTTTATGGTTTGAGCATCGCGCAGCATTTCGTAATCAGCGGCAAATACGATAACGTGCTTGTCATCGGTGCCGAAACGCTAAGCAAAATCACAGATTACAAAGACCGTAAAAGCTGTATTCTTTTTGGCGATGGTGCAGGAGCGGCCATTATAAAAAGAGGCAGCTCAAATGGCTCAAAGGGAATATTCTACAGCACATCCGGCTCTGATGGTTCTGGCTGGACTTCTCTTTATTGCCCGGCGTATGGCAGTAGAAATCCCGTTAGCAAACCTCTCGAAGATCCGAATTCCGTCTTCATGAAAATCAACGGCAGGGAAGTCTATCAACTCGCTGTCCGCAGAATTATCGAAACCGTCGAAAACTGCCTGACAAACAATGGCATGACAATAAAAGATATTGATTTATTTGTCCCTCACCAGATGAACGCGAGAATCATTGAGTCTGTCGCAAAAAGACTTGAGCTTGCGGATGAAAAAGTTTTTATTAATATTGATAAATATGGAAATACCTCAGCAGCTTCAATCCCAATCGCGCTTGATGAATGTATGCAGCAGAGCAGGATCAAAAAAGGAGACGTTGTTCTGCTTGTCGCATTTGGAGGCGGATTGACCTGGGGCGCCAATCTAATTGAATTTTAAAAAATAGCGTACAGCGTATAGCGTGAAGCGTTTTTTTTCTATACGCTATACCCTCCACGCTAAACGCTAAGGAAAAACAATGACAGACAAAGTAGCATATATATTTCCCGGCCAGGGCGCACAGCTTGTTGGAATGGGCAAGGATTTTTACGAAGCCGAACCAATAGCGAAAGATATTTTTGACAAAGCCGACAATATCACAGGTTATGAACTTTCAAAAATTTGTTTTGAAGGTCCTGAAGATAAATTGAACTCAACAACAATTTCACAGCCTGCGATTTTTGTAATGTCTGTCGCTGTTCTCGAAGTTCTTAAATCTAAAAATCTGCTCAAACCCGCGACTGTAACAGCAGGCTTGAGTCTCGGCGAATATACCGCTCTTTATGCAGCCGGCCTTATTAGTTTTGAAGATGGCCTGAAGCTTGTTCAAAAGCGTGGCCAGGCTATGCAGGCCGCCGCCGATTCTTCAAAAGGTTCGATGGTCAGCATCATCGGTCTCGATGAAGAAAAAGTTCAGCAGCTTTGCGATCAGGCATCGCACGACGAACTTTTAAGCTGTGCTAATTTCAACTGCCCCGGCCAGATTGTCATTACCGGAAGCGTCAATGCCTGCAAGCGTGCTCTTGCACTTGCGGAGATGTACGGAGCAATGAAAGCGATTGAATTGAAAGTCGCCGGCGCGTTCCATTCCGAAATGATGAAACCTGCCGCCGAAGAATTGCAGCAGGCGATTGCGACGTCTCAAATAAACGACCCTAAAGACATCGCTGTAATAGCCAATGTCAACGCACAATATTATCAGAACAAAGACCAGATTTCTCAAGGCCTTGTAAAGCAGTTGACAGGTACCGTGCTCTGGCAAAAATGTATGGAAAAGCTTCTCGCTGATGGCGTAACAAAATTTTATGAAATCGGCCCGAATAAAGTTCTTACAGGCCTGATGAGAAGAATCAGCAGAAGAACTGATATTACAAACATAAGCAGCGTAGAAAGTTTGAAAAATTTTAATTGATAAATTAGCCCCAAGATTAATTCTGGGGGTTCGTCATACTTTTTTAATGGAGTAAAATATGAGCGAAGAAAAAAGATTAGCAGTTGTAACCGGCGGCGCTCGCGGCATTGGTCGCGCGATCGTACTTGAGCTTCTCAAGCAGGGCAGAATCGTTGCCGCTCTGGATTTAAATGTCGAGCAATTAAAAGACCTCGAAAAAGTTTGCTCGGAAAAAGGTTACAGCGTTGTTACTAAAAGCGTTGACATTACAAAAACAGACAAGCTCAACGAAGTTATGGAAGAGCTTTCGAAAGAGTACAACGGCATTGGCATTCTCGTAAACAACGCCGGCATCACAAGAGATAGACTCATGATGCAGATGAGCGATGATGAATATGATATTTTGATGAATGTAAATTTAAGAGCCGCCTTCATGGCGACACGCGCTGTGCTTAGACCTATGATTCGAAATAAATTCGGAAGAATTATCAGCATCAGTTCCGTCGCTGGCGTTTTCGGCCAGGCTGGCAGTGCAAACTATGCCGCAAGCAAGGCAGGTCTAATCGGTATGACCAAATCGGTCGTTCGCGAAGTCGCCAAAAAGGGCATCACCGCAAATTGTGTCGCCCCGGGTTTTATTCAGACCGAAATGACTGCTGTTTTACCGGATATCGTAAAAGAAGCTGCTCTGGCCATTATCCCAGCCAAAAAAATGGGTACTCCGGAAGATGTAGCAAAAGCGGTTGCTTTTCTCGCAAGTGATGAAAGCGGCTATATTAACGGTCAGGTTCTTAATGTTGACGGCGGTATGGCGATGTAATTTAGTTAAAATTACCTTGCGAATTGTTTTTAAAAAAATGATTGCAAGAAACTGATTGTAAAGGTATATTACCGCCCTAACAATCAGGCGGTATGGAAGATATAGGATAATGTTAATTTAGGATATTTTTTTAATCAAGGAGTTGAAAAGTGAGTATTGACGTCCAAAGTATAGAAAAAAAGGTTATCAAGATTGTAGCAGAACAGATGGGTTCAGATGAAGCTGAAATCACACGTGAAACTTCGTTCATCAACGACCTCAACGCCGACTCACTGGATACCGTCGAGCTGGTTATGGAATTTGAAGATGAGTTCGATACGAGCATTCCAGACGAAGAAGCTGAAAAGATCCAGACTGTTGGCGCTGCTATCGATTACATCGTTAATGTTTTAAAAACTAAAGAACAGGCATAGTTCAGGCTGACATGATGAACAAAAGGCGAGTTGTTATTACAGGCCTGGGCTGCTGTACCCCGATTGGGAGTACTGTCGATTCTTTCTTCGACGCAGCAGTTAATGGCAAAAACGGAGTTGTTGCTATCACCAGTTTCGATTGCTCCCAATTCTCCACACGTTTCGGTGGCGAAGTAAGAGATTTTGACATCACTCAATTTGTCGATCACCGAGAGGGCAAAAGAATGGACAGATTCTGTCAGCTCGCGGTCGCTTCTGCTGTACAGGCTGTAAAAGATTGTGGTATTGATTTTGCCAAAGCTGACCTCGATCGCTGCGGCTGTATTTACGGCAGTGGTATCGGCGGAATTCAGGAAATTGAAACACAGCATATTCGTCTATTGAATAAAGGGCCAAGGCAGGTTTCACCTTTCACTGTACCAAAGCTTATGGGTAATGCCGCATGCGGAACTATTTCAATGATGTTCGGCCTTAGGGCTGCTAATTTCTGCGTTGTTACTGCGTGTGCTTCTGCCTCCCATTCAATCGGAGAAGCTTTCTATAACATTCTTAACGACAGAAGTGATGTGATCATCACAGGTGGTTCAGAAGCTGCTGTTTCTCCTGTTGGAGTCAGTTCTTTCTGTGCATTGAAATCTTTAAGTACGAGAAATGATGCACCTGAAAAAGCTTCAAGACCTTTCGATGTCGATCGTGATGGCTTTGTTATTGCTGAAGGAGCTGCCTCGGTCATTCTTGAAGAATATGAACACGCTAAAAAACGCGGCGCTAAAATTTATGCTGAACTCCTTGGTTACGGGGCTACTGCCGATGCTCATCATATTACCGCTCCGGACCCGGAAGGTGCCGGCGCTGTAAAAGCAATTGAGTTGGCGCTGAAGCAGGCCGGTGTTCCAAAGGAAAAATTTGATTATATCAATGCTCATGGCACAAGCACTGAACTTAATGATATCGCTGAAACATCTGCTATTAAGAAGGTTTTTGGCGATCATGCGTACAAACTTTCGATCAACTCGACAAAGAGTCTTATGGGCCATTCACTTGGCGCCAGCGGTGCTATCGAGCTTGTCGCTACATGCAAGATGATTGAGAAGGGCGTTATTCATCCGACTATTAACCTTGATAACGTTGACCCGAAATGTGATCCTAAACTGGATTTCGTTCCAAAAGTCGCCAAGGAAAGAAAGATTAATTACGCCGCCAGCAACTCATTCGGCTTTGGCGGTCATAATGCCTGCCTCGTTGTCGGCAGAATTTAAAGGTTTATAAATTTAAATTTAAAAACCCTGTCAATTTCGACAGGGTTTTTTTTGTGATTAACCGTAAATGTCATTGCGATTCCAATCCCTTTAGGGAGAAGTCCTGCGTAGCCTTGGCGAAGCAGGACGACGAAGCAATCTCAGGTCTTATTGAATGTCTCCTTTTGTTATTTCAACCACTTCAAAATGGAATTCACCTTTAGGTTTCTTGACAATACCTTTTTCACCTACAGCAAGTCCATGAATGGCATCGCCGACAGGTGAGAAGATAGAAATACTGCCCGTATCGAAGTCGCAGTCATTAGGCCCCAGCAGTTGATATTTTATTTTCTCTTGTGTATTAAGGTCGACCAGCGTAACAAACGTGCCGAACACTGCTTTGTCGCATGTAACTTTCGTGCAGTCGATTTTATCTGACCGGTTAATTTGGGTTCTAAGTTCGCCTAATCTGCCTTCGACAAAACCAAGTTCCTGCCTGCCATAAATATATTCGCCGTTTTCTTTCAGGTCGCCAAGTTCGCGTGCGTCCGAGACTCTTTTCCGAAGTTCAGCAGCTTCTTTTTCAAGCTGATGCAGTTCTTCCATAAGTTTAGTAAAACCTGTCATTGAAATAGGTATAAGCTCTACCATCCTGATATACTCCATAAATAAAATAGATTATTAAGAATATTACATTAAACTCTCAAATCCTGTTCATATTAATCCACTAAAATAACAAATTTATACAATTCGGTCAAGTTTGCTTGCTATTACCTTCATGCCGGAATTTAACAATACCCTATTTTTTTTACTGTACATATTATCTAATATTGTGTAACATATTTTCGCATAGTTGTCCCCAAACGTTAGATTTCACTTCAAACAAGGACAGCAGTCTTATTCTTTTGACCTTCTCGAATAAATAAGGAAAGTTAATGTTTATTATTCTATTATTGACACCGCTTATTGTGCCGCTGACCGCTTTCAGAAGGAAGCGTATGTCATTGCGATTTGGAGCGTAGTCCCTCACAGGGACGTAGCGAAGCAATCTCAATCCATTTGCCGCCATTTGCATTGTGTCATCTCCGTGAAAACGGGGATCTAGTTTTCGCAACCGCAAACCGACTTACGAAACGAGCTGCGTTACCGCAACCGCCCAATAATAAAAACAATTCCGTAGTAGGGTGGGCTTTAGCCCACGCTGTTTACCTGGTATCCTGATAATCTGGTTTCCTGCACCCTGATTTTCTGATCACCTGATTTCCTAACGTTTTATTACGCAAACTTTTTAACGATATCCGAAACGAGCCTCATTACCGCAACCGTTAGACGAATATAGTGTTGATTCACGTTTATTCGCGGTTATAATTTAATCATGAACTTACATCTGAAAATAATTATTAAATACCTGAAAATATTTTCGGTTGCTCTTTTTAGTCTTATTATAATTTTTTCTGCGTTCCTCTATTTTAATTTCTATTTGCCGCAGGGCAAAGGTCCTGCCGGCCAGCAAGTACCTGCTGATCCTTTTAAAAATGTATGGAAAGAACAAACTGTTCTACTCCTCGGCATCGGCGACAGTATTACAGATGGCTTTGGTGCTCCGACCGGCTTCTCGTATTTTGACAGATTGCTAAAAAATCCTCCCGGCGATAGTTGCGATATGCAAGGTAAGAATCTTTCAATCGTTTTTCCAAACTTGATATCAAAAAATATCGCTGTCTCGCATACCGTCTCCAAACAGCACATTAAAGCAATCGAAAAATTCTCTCCCCAGTCGCCCGATATCTTCGGCATAATTGTAATAACGACAGGCGGAAACGATTTGATCCATAGTTATGGCAGGGCAGCGCCTAAAGAATGTGCAATGTATGGCGCGTCTTTGCAGCAGGCAAAACCATGGATAGAAAATTTTAAACTTCGTCTTGACCAGATGGTAATGGATGTAAATGAAAAATTCCCCGGCGGATGTGAAATCTTCCTGGCAAACATTTACGATCCCAGCGACGATACGGGTAATACGAATGAATTGTTTACAGGGCTGCCGAATTGGCCTGATGGTTTATTGATTTTAGCCGAATATAATAAAATCATTTCAGATTGTGCTGATAAATTTAAAAATGTCCATCTGGTGAATATTTACACACCTTTTCTTGGCCATGGCATTAATTGCAATAAATTCTGGCTCAAGAATTATCAATCCGATGATCCATATTATTGGTACTATATGAATATCGAAGACCATAATCCTCGCGGCTACTATGCGATACGAAGATTATTTTTAAATGAAATGATAAAAATCTTCGTACCCTAAAAGTCATTGTTTAGCCCAGCCATCATTTTAATCCTTCGCATTGAACCATGGCTGGTTTCATCGTTTAGCCATCAGTTATATCAGAGCCGCGACCGCTGAAGCGCAGCGGAAGCCCTCGAGTTTTTTAGGATTTTTGCACCTTGAGAGCAAAAATCAGAGGGGGTAAGCGAGCGGGTAGTTCGTTTAGCAGCGGCCAGTATTTCAATCCCCGAGTCTTCAGGATTTTTTCATTTTAATCCCCCTGTGGGATTTAAAAGGAAAAAATCTGAGGGGAGAGCCGCTCGTCATTGCGAGGAAGAAGTTTACCTGCCCTTGGCGGCCAATCTCAGGTTTCGGATTTTTTAGATTACCTTAAATCTTCAATCTACAATCTTCAATAATAAATATTAGTGTTGATTCGCGTTCATTCGCGGTTAAATAAAACCCGTGTTCATCCTTGAAATCCGCGATTGGAGCCTCGCAACCGCAACCGCCAACATTTTTTTATTTTTGATTGTCATTTTGATTTTTGATATTTGATTTTTTAATTTTCTTCGATGTTCGATGTTCAGCGTTCAAATAATTTCTTGTGCCTTGCACCTTGTGTGGAGCCTTAACACCGGTTAATAACAACAACAAACCTTATCGATGATATTAAAAAAGTAATTCCAAAATTGAATGTTGGACGTTCGATGTTCAATGTTCAGCGTTCAAAAATTAGTGTCCATTCGAGTTTATTCGTTGGAGCGAAGCGGAAACCCCCGAGTCTTCAGGAATTTTATTCCTTGAGATCAAATTCAGAGGGGGTTCATTTTTCTCTTCTTTTCCAACACTTTTCTCCGCTTTCTGACTACTTAATGACTACTTTCGGACGCTTTTTGAACACTTAACTCACACTTTTTTTCGCTTTTTTCACACTTTTTTGTGTCATTTTGAAGCGTTTTTTTTTCAAATTTTTTCAAGTCCGCGCAAGTTATTTTCTGCCTGAAAAAAATGTCTCAATTTTGAAATCGAGACGGTAGGGCCTTTGAAAAAGTCGAGATTTCTTTATCGTTCTGCTTCGTAAAACTTCTCAAATGATAGATTGTGCGTTTTTGTCATTGCGAGGGAGCCCTTGAGCAAAGCGAAAAAGACGACCGCGGCAATCTCAATCGTAAATTTAACTTTTTCAATCGAGACCCGTATAACCGTTTATTAATAACAAATAAAAAAAAAGCCCCAGCAATGCTGGGGCCTTATAACCGTTTATTAATTCCGTTCTTTAAACGGCTGATATAGATTAAACAAGTTGCCTTCCATGATGTTTATATCTGCCGATACCTTTTGGGTACTTATTTCATATGAACGACGATTTCAACTCTTCTGTTCTTTGCTTTACCTGCGCCTGAATTTTGAGCGACTGGTCTGCTCGAACCGCAGCCGATAGCTCTGATATCGTTGTCAGGAATACCTGAAGAGTTCAGTTGTCTAAGAACTGAAAGGGCTCTTTGAGCTGACAATTCCCAGTTATCTTTCCAGTTTGATTTTCTGATTGGGTCGGAATCTGTATGGCCGACAACATCGATCAGTCTGCCGCTGTATTTGCTGTTGATAACGCTTACGATTCCGTCAAGGTTGCCTTTTGCACTGCTTTTCAGTGCAGCTTTGCCTGAATCGAATAAAATCATTTCCGGCAGGGTAACTGTGATTGTCCCTTCTTTAGCGTTTACATCGACATCATATTGATCGCCAAATCCGGTTGTATCGCCCGGGGATTTACCTTCTTCGATTTGCCTTTTCATTTCTTCAAGCTGCTGCTGGCTTTCAGCCAATCTGCCTGCAAGAGCTTCTTTTTCTGATGCGCTGCCTTCGAGGGTCGATTTGCAATTATCGTACAATCCCTTGAGGTTTTGATGTTCAACGTTCAGGGAGTTATATTTCTTTTTGTAATCGGTACAACCACTGATCAACGCCAACGAAACAACAGCAACGCTCAACAACACTAACTTTTTTCTAAGAGCCAACATTTCAATCTCCTTATATGAGTTAAAAAATCCATTTTTATTTCAGCGGAACATTACAAACTGCAGCCAGTTCATAACCGCATCGTGTAGAATCATAACCACAAACACGCCAATTGACAAGAAGGGACCATAAGGAATTTGGCGCATTTTTTTAAAAAACATACAAAAGATACCCCATATTAGTCCGAAAAACGGTGCTATGAAGAATGCTACCACCACTGGCCATGGCCCTATCACCGCCCCGGCTGCGCCCATGAGATGTACATCCCCAAGGCCCATAGCCTCTTTTCCGAACCCAATCGTCCCGATTATCCTTGTCGTCCATACAACTGCACAGCCTATAAAATACCCCCATAAGCTGCCCATAAGTCCTGAAATAGCAGGAATTTGAGAGAAATCAATCCACCAGTTTTGAAAGCCGGGCGATAATTGATATATCTTTAATGCGACAAAGGCTCCAATCACAATGGGGCCTAAAAATATTATCTCTTTTAACATTTCCAGACGGT
Organism: Phycisphaerales bacterium; assembly: GCA_039679715.1. Lineage (GTDB taxonomy): Bacteria > Planctomycetota > Phycisphaerae > Sedimentisphaerales > UBA12454 > UBA12454. The sequence continues at coordinate 13,422 of JBDKUM010000254.1, read as the reverse complement.
GCTTGTAGTCTATTTCAGGCTGGTTTTCGCCTTCTGGATTTGATTTCTCTGTGCTTTGTTCGGGGTAACTGGTTTTAATAATTCCTGTAAAAAGTAACAACAAAGATGTTAATAACCCCAAAAATGCCCCAGTTGCAAGTGCCGCAACCTTCGCAGAGGCCATCGGAAACAAGTCATAACTACGAATCATTACAGGGTCGTATACGTAAACAGCGATGGTTGAACCGATTAAGCCGATTATTGTAACGAACCAGCAAAGAGATAGTGGAATGACTTGCAATTCAAGATCGATAGCGGATGCGGCAATAAACGCCGACAGCATAATAATCTGAACCAGGTAAAGAAAGAAACCGCTGCTATAAAATTCACCTGCGCCTTTTCGCAATTCTGTATGAAAATAAATGAAATAAAGCGCAAGAAATAATAGCGCAGTAAACAGTTCAATTACAAAATACCTCGCCGAAATTTTCGTTTTACATTTTCTGCATTTTCCCAATAGCAAAATCCATGATAAAAGTGGAATATTGTCATAAAAATGAATCGGCGTATTGCATGAAGGACAAAAAGAACCTGGATGTACAATCGACAAATCCCTGGGCATACGATAGATCACAACGTTTAGAAAGCTTCCAACGCACGCGCCTATCGCGAAAAGGAAAGTAATCGTCAGCCATTCAGGAATTATTATCATCATATTTTTATAGCCACAAAGGCACAAAGACACTAACTATTTTTTAATTAATATTTTTTGTGCCTTAGTGACTTTGCAATTTATTTTTGTTTATCAACTGCACCGGCGACTTTCATCTGCAAACCAAACAGACGAATAAAACCTGTCGCGTCAGTCGGGTTATATTCTTCGCCCATTGTAAAGCTTGCCATTTTCGTGCTGTACATACTCTTAGGACTCTTAATGCCTGCCGGTGTGCAGCGGCCTTTATACAGTTTCATACGTACAGTGCCGGTGACGTTTTGCTGCGTAATATCTACAAACGCATCCAACGCCTCGCGCAGCTTGCAGAACCACTGGCCATTATAAACCAAATCAGCATATTTCAGAGCAACCTGCTGTTTATAATGCAAAGTTTCACGGTCAAGTGTTAAAGTCTCAAGTGCTTTGTGCGCTTCTACAAGAATAGTGCCGCCCGGTGTTTCATATACGCCGCGAGATTTAATACCAACAAGTCTATTTTCAACAACATCTGCCTGCCCGACACCGTGTTTGCCGCCAATTTTATTTAGCTGAACAATGAGTTTGACAGGATCAGTTTTTTTGCCGTCAAGACTTACAGGCACACCTTTGTCAAAACCGATAGTAACATACTCCGGTTTGTTTGGTGCCTTTGTAACAGGATTTGAGAGAACAAACAAACGATCCAATGGTTCATTTGCCGGGTCTTCAAGTTCTGCTCCCTCATGGCTGATATGCCATAAGTTGCGGTCGCGTGAATAAATTTTCTTTACGCTTTGTTCGATTGGAACGTTGTGCTGTTTTGCGTATTTGATTGCCGCTTCCCGGCTTGTCAACTCGAACCGTGTATCTTTCCAGGGAGCGATGATTTTCAATGTCGGGTCAAGAGCCATGTAAGTCAATTCAAAACGTACCTGGTCGTTGCCTTTGCCGGTTGCGCCGTGTGCTACACCAATTGCGCCTTCCTGCTGTGCGACCAGAACCTGATATTTTGCGATAAGAGGGCGTGCAATACTTGTTCCGAGCAGATAACCGTTTTCGTAAATTGCTCCGCTTTTCAGCATTGGCCAGATATAATCCGTTACGAATTCTTTGCGTAGGTCTTTTACTATACACTTCACAGCGCCCGAAGCGATTGCTTTTTTCTGTATGCCTGAAAGTTCCTCTTCCTGACCAAGATCGGCCGCGAATGCGATTACGTCATAGCCATAGGTTTCTTTTAGCCAGGGCAGAATAACACTTGTATCAAGTCCGCCGCTGTAGGCGAGAACTACTTTATCGTTTGATGATTTAGCCATTTAATATATCCTTTAAAAAGAACACAGAATATAGAACTTAGAACATAGAATAATGAGCAAGATTATACAATATCCTGTTTGTTTAGCAAGAAGTGAAAACCTGAAAATAAAAAGGCCAAGCAAAAATTTCTTGGCCTTTTTTGATTTAGAGATGTGTCTTCATTATTTGTTTTGAGTAGTCTTAAACCAATTTTCCCATGCTGATATTACAGTTTCATTTTCTTCAAGACTTAAATTCGGGTCGTAATTAAAATTCTGGCCACTAATCAATTTAAGCCTGTTAATCATCCGAGAAACAATTTGGCTTTCTTGGGGTGGAGTTTCATTGCCATTGCTATAACGCGGATTATCTGCATATTCAAACATACTTGCAGCAGATGGTTCGCGCAACGATTGAATCATCCAGGGCAAGGCCTTATTAAAATCTTTTTGTGCCATTTCCTTGTCACCCATGCTCGCATAAGCCAAGCCACGAGCATAATATGCATAGACACCATCAACCAAATCAATGGCTTTCGTGAAATTTTTAATGGCCAAATCATATTTGCCAAGTTCATAATAACTTGTGCCGAGCCAAAACCACGCCCAATTATGACGAACCTCTATTTGAACAACGCTTTCAAATAATGCAGATGCTTTGCTATAATTTCCCATAATTAACGCGTCTTTTGCCAGTTCGAAATTATCAAATATCTGTTTCTGTTCTTTAAGCCAATTTGGTACATTTGTGGTATCGCTAGATGCTGCGTTTACAACATTATAATCTTTCGGCGTAAAAATAGTGAATATACTATCATCCGGCTGTTCATAGCTTAAATGATATGCGCCTACAGTTAACGGCAGGTTGGTTGCAGGGTCAATGTAGCAATCAACATTCATCATCGGCCATGAAATCAAATGAACCTTTTGTCCATTGTATTCTACATTTTCTTTAATTATCTTGCCTTTTTGACGCAAGTTTTCAAGAAATGCACCTAATGGTCCAATCCATTGGTATTGACAATTTTCTTTGTTGTGAAGTACAACAGTTCGCTTGTTTTTATAGTATACGGCTGTTGTTTTACCATCTTCAATAACCAAAAAGTCAGGCGGGGTGTCTTGCCGATATTTAACTTGATGGCCATCAAAACCAAGTTCTATCCATCGCTCGTCTTTAATCTCGCCGGTTTCATTGTAAGAAACAAGGTGTAAAAATCGAACATTTTTCATGGCTTCAACTGTTTGCTCTATTGCATATGCAGGAGCGACAGATTTATCCAAAAAGGTTATAGTTAATACAGCAGCGATTAGCAACACCGCCGCGACAGCTAACTTTGTTATTCTGCTTTTCATAATTATTCTCCATGTATTCGGCCGAGCGGCTTTAGATTTATCAAAAGTTTCAAGAAGCCCATTTAAAACCGCATCATTAACGGCAGGATTGGTTTTGATTTTTGTATTTTTAATGAATCTTTTTATATTCATATCTGCACCTCGTTATTTAATATCGACCGCAGTTTAGTAATTCCATATTGGTATCTGCTCTGGACTGTTTTTATCGAAACATCCTGCAATTTTGCGATAGCCCTGAATTTCATATCACCCTGAACATGCAGAATCACAGCTTCTTTTTGCTCATATGGGAGCTGATTAAAAGCGTTGGTCAACCTGTTGAACTGCTCATTGCTGATAATCCATTGTTCAGGTCTTTTGTAATCAGGCGGATCAATTTCGCAATCATCCAGGCTAATGATTCGCTGCCTGTTTTGTGAACGAATAACATTTCTTGCCTTGTTGGCGGTACAAACAGCTAAATACCCCTTGAGATGGCCGGTAAGCTTAAAATCGCCCACCAGACTCACAAAATCTGTAAAAACTTCCTGCACGACATCTTCCGCTGTTGCTGTTTGATTCAAAAGGCCAACCGCTATCCGCAGCAAATCATCCCTGTACTTTTCATATATCTGGCAGAAAGCGTCTTTACTACTGCCTCGATTAAATTTCCATATAAGGAGCTTATCTTCCAGCACTTAGATACCTTTTCAAAGTTATTGTCAATCGATTGTCAATATAATAACACCGCGGCGTGCATTTTTGCTTTAAGAAAAATCAAAAGAATTTGTTTTTAGTATGCAGAAGTTCTTGCCATCAAAGCTAATTTTGTTGTTCTCTCTTACTGAATCTTGTTTTTCTGCGGAACAATCGCGTTTAGCATATCGGCATTCCACTCGTTCTTTTCGGCATCATAAATACCAAAGCCGCTGCAGAATTCCCAATAGATGTAGCTGAAGCCTCGTCTTGTCGCAGAATTGGCAATATAGGAAGTCCAGCGAAGCCTGTCGAATTTTTCAGCTTTGTAATAAACTCCGAATTCACCAAGATTAATCGGCCTGTTGAATTTTTTGCTCCACTCCAGAGCCAAATCAAAATGGCCGTTAATTTCTTTTTGTTCTTCTTCAGTTGCTTTCCATGTCGTGCCAAGGCTGTCTTTTCCCTCGCTGCTCCACTCTGCACCCTGATGCGTAAATTTCACAGGTAAATAATAATGACATGAAACAATTATATTGCGGTCATTTTCCGGTAGCGAAAGATTGTTTATGTCCGTTGCGTAATTAGCAGGGTCGATAACGATTGTGCGATTCGGATTTGATTCACGAATCACAGGGATAGTTTTAGCAAGCAAATCATTCCAAAGCGGAGCGATCAGTGCATCATGCGGCTCATTCAAAGGTTCAAACAAAACGGAATTGGGATAATTTTTGTAATGCTCTGCAATCTGTTTCCATAACGCTATGAATCTCTCGCTATTAGCTTCCGGTTCGCTCATCAATTCCATATAATGATGCATGTTGATCATTACATAGAGATTGTTTTTTAGAGAATTTTTGACAGCCCAGTCTATTCTGTTGAAGAAATTAGGGTCAATTGTATATGGCGATTGTTCCAAAGCATGGCTCGACCATCTAATTGGAATGCGAACAGAATCAAAGCCCGCATCTTTTATGATTTTAAAATATTCCTGCTTTAATTTAACTCCCCAATCACCTTCTTTCGGAGCTTCAAGAGCATTGCCCAAATTTATACCTCTGCCAAGCCGTCTATTCTGTGCAAAGGGGTCTGGAGATTGTGCTGCAATACATGCCGGCACTAAAATTAAACCTGCTAAAATAAACAATCTTATTCTAAACATAAATTAATTCCTGATACTTTAGGTTTAAGCAAATTTATTTCAAAGATGATTTTTTATAGATTTTATAATTTCTTTTATTCTCATTTTCTCATTTTTTAAATTATGGTCTATACTGTAAAGTTTACCATATATTCTGCAATAAGAAGCTTCAGGAAAGGTGGCTAAAATCTGGTTTATCAAACTTAAAAGTACTTTTTCAGATTTTGACGGGAGTTCGCGATTAAAGATTGGTTTAAGCTTTAGATTTGCCAACTGAAGCAAAAGTTCGGATTCTTCATAATTTTTCGCATTGAAAACAATTTCTCTTCTTGCACCAATTATTCGGAAAGCATCTCCATTAGACAATGGATATACACCAAGGATTTCATCCCATTGTATCCGAATGTTAATAACAGGACTTTTGTAGTGAATGTATTGCGGAGCAATGGTTATTTGTGAAAACGGAACAATTACAAATTTTAAAAAACAATTAATTATTATTAACAAGCAAACTATGAATAAAACAACAGAAAACCATCTTCGGCTGTCATCATAACTTCGAAATTCCTGTCTAAATCCGGAAATAAGCCAAATTCCAAGAATAAGACACAAAAATGCGAATATCGGCAAAAATCTTTTCTGCTGGATTGGACAACGAAATGTGATTATTTCATCCATTCTATTCTGAAATATTCAATTTATTTATTTATTGTAAAATTTATTAAGATGTAAGATTTTTTTAAGAGGGCGTTTGGGAACGTGCAAGACATCTTTATCATCAAGATAATATTTAGTGCTTTCGGCGGCATCTTCCATTACAGGTGTTTCGGCAGGTTTGCCCAGCGCGACAACCGAATCAATCTGGTACTTTTCAGCAATTTTCAGAATTTCAATCAGTTTCATTCTATCAACTGAACCAAGCCAGCATGAGCCAATGCCCTTAGACCAAGCGGCTAATAAAATATTCTCAATCGCAGCGGCAGCGTCAACATGCGCATCTTTTTTGATTTCACTATCCGATAGAACGATGATATATGCTGTCGGCCTTTGATTTGGCTGTGGATTGCGTTTCGGCCGAACATGACCTGCCCACGCGAGAGTCTCAAAGACCTGATTCGTAAGCTGCGGCTCGTCAACGATTACATACTCAAGAGATTGAATATTCGCACCGGCGGGCGCACAACGAGCAGCTTCAATTAAATCAATGAGAAGATTTCTATCTAATTTTTCCTGGCTGAACCGCCTGATACTTCGACGAGATTTGATGACTTCAAAAATATCCATTTGTGCTTTCGGGAAAATGAAAATGGGCAGTACAGGACTTGAACCTGTGACATCCTGCTTGTAAGGCAATGCCCATTTTAAATATCCAATTTTTCGCATTGTGTCGTAACTCATTGCCTTACAATGAGCTATAATTTACGACAAATTGCAAGTTGTTTCTGAAAATCATTGCATTTGTTGCAAGCCATTGCATAGGATTGCAACATTTGCGTGTAGTATACCAGTTTCAGTTGCGAAAACAAGAGCAGACTACTTCGGAGTTTTGGGGATGGCTTAGCTTTGATAATGTTTCGCAGTTTTCGCGCATTAAAACCGCCTAATTTTGCTATATGAATATCCAAAAGCACGAGAAATTTCAACCTTCATCCTACAAATTTTGAGAGTAGTATTTGGAGTATATTTGTCCTTATTCAGAAGAGGTAGGGACTGTTTGCTCCATTTCAATAGTTTCAAAAAGTTGGTAGCTTTAATCCTGACAATTTTATAATTTATTATCTTGATTGTCATTTCAAAGTAAAATAATCTTTACTGTAAGACAAATGTTAAAAAATGCCAAAGAGTGATCAACCGTAACAAGACTGTAACAAAACGGTAATATCTATGCTCTACAATACAAGTGTAAATCGGATATTAGAGTTATTTAAATGGAGGTTAGATGGTAATCCCTAAAAGTATCATTGTGCTTCTAATTTGCGTAATTGCCTTGCCACTATCTCACGCTAAAAACGAAAATAAAAGTTCATCTATTGACTTGCTTACTCGATACCCAACAACTTTAATCTCCGAGGATACCGAAAACCCCAGAAAATGGGAGTTATCTAAAGAAGATATTTATTCATTAAATAGTTTTTCTTTTAGTGTTGGAAAAACATTTAAAGTCGATATTGCTGCAGCAGATGTTGGAATTGGGCACTGCACCGATGGCGCAGTATGGGCTGTGATTATTCCACAAGAAAAAGGGACTATTAAATGGACTGAAGATAAAGAGCCAGAAAAGATAGCTCATCTTTGGCTTCGTTTTCATCCGGCACAAATAAGCAACATATTTCCCAAAAATACCATCAAATGTATAGGAAATCAGACACTTTGGATGCAAATGCAAAAAATTGCAAATCTTAAAATTTTCAGTAGTTGGCAAGGCGGTGGACTAGCGCTAATTCCAGGACAGAAAGATTTGACTGTTGATGCTGATACAACCGAAAAAATACGCCGATTCTTTATAGTCGATACCATTGCTAATAAAGCCACTTATGTAAGTGCCTTTGAAAAGCGTGTTGTTCCAGAAGACAAACCGTTTACAAAAGAAGATGCTGAAAGCAGTTTTGATAAATTGTGGCAAGAATATGATCGTAATTATGCAATGTTCATGATCCGGCCGGATGTGGATTGGGGAAAACTCCGAGAGCAGTATCGCCCTGAAGCAATAGAAAGTAAAACCGCATATGATTTTGCAGTTATCTGTGCAAAAATGCTAGCAAATTTGCGAGATTTGCATATTTGGGTTACGGTTCAAGGACAAAATATGCCCGTTTTTAACCGGCCACGAGAAAAGAATTCCAATCAAAAGACTTTTCAGTCAATAATCGGTAAATTAGATTCAACTAACAAAAATATTGTCTGGGGCAAGACCGCCGACAAAATTGGTTTTATTGCTATCAATAATTGGATTGAAAATGTTGATGACATCTTTGATGATGTTTTAGAAAATATGCGTGATACAAGAGGATTGGTTTTAGATGTTAGATTAAATGGTGGGGGAAGTGAACCATTGGCTCAAAATGTTGCTGGCCGATTTGCTGATAAAGAATATGTCTACGCTTATAGTCAATTTAGAAAGGGACCTAAACATACTGATTTAACTGAGAAATATCCTCGCAGTGTTAAACCACGAGGACCATGGCGATATGACCGTCCAGTTGTTGTGCTTATAGGCCAAATGTGTATGAGCAGTAATGAATCATTTGTTTCAATGCTAGCTCAATGCCCGCAGGTTACAACTTTCGGCGACCACACTTGCGGTTCAAGCGGCAATCCAAAGTTTGTAGAATTATCAGGTGGTGTTAAGGTTAGTCTGCCTCAATGGATCGATTTTCTGCCCGATGGTACGCCGTTGGATGAAAAAGGCATTAAACCTGATATTGCTTTTTCTGCAAATCCTGAGTCCTTCAAGGCAAATCGGGATGATTTGTTAAGTGCATCTGTTGAACGTCTTAAAAAGGAACCTTTACCGCAAGAAGCAATTAAAGGCAAAAGCATACAATCAATAAGGAATAAACTTGACGCAAATGCCCCTCATGTCGTATCTATTTGGCCAACTGATGGAACTTCCGAAGTTGATCCAAACACAGAGATTCGAATCATGTTTGATCGCCCTATGAATCCTGCATTGATCGGATTGGATTGGGAAGAAGGTAAGTGTCTTAAATATAATGGTTTTACTTATGATGATAAAAAGAATGAATTTATTATAAAAGTTAAACTGGAGGACGGCTGTGAACACAAAATATTATTGCAATCTGGCAGATTTGCGAACTTTAGAGCTAAATCAGGCGAAACCATGTCAGGCGATTATAGTTGGGGATTTAAAACCAAGAACATTAGCCAACATACAGATTTGAACAAACCCAAACTTATATCAGTCATGCCGGCATCCGGTTCGGAATTGCCGCTACTTGCTTTGTTGCAAATAAAGTTTGATTTGCCGATGGATCCAAATTCAGATATTTACAGCGTTACTCGCCAACAATGGCTGGCAGGTTACCAGATATTAACACATCAAATTGATTATGACATTAAAAGCAAGACATTTTCAATTCCTATTGTGCTGCAGCCTGGTTGGCAAGATACCATAGAAATGACTGGATTCGTAAGTACGCAAGGTATAGAAGCTGATCCCATTAAGCTCAAATATTCAGCCGGAAAGCAATTAATCTCATCTTCAATTTCGGAACGTTTTGAAAATTCCAACAACTCTAAAGAACTTTTTTCAATATTTAAGAATATTAAGAAAACGCGATCCCGACTTCAAATCCTATCTGAAAGAGTTGTAAATAGTGTCAGTTCCAACTACCACATCCAGTCGTGGGATCTTATATTTAAAATCAAAAATAACTCTTTCTATGCTGATATCAGCAACATTATGCAAAATCCTTTTCTGATAGGAAGCGATGGTAAAGAATGTTGGTTTTATTTAGTTTATGGCGTGGACGAAATTAAGAAAAAATTAGTGCTTATGCCTCCTGATGAACCTATTGAAAAAGATATATCTATATGTGATCCATTTAATTTAATGACATTGGATGTTAATTCAGCAATCAATAAATTTAAACCTGAGTATCTTGGCAGAACAATTTATAACGGCCGAGAGTGTCATTTGATGAGAACCTGGTCTGTGGAACGCCACGGCAATGAAGAAAAACCATATATTATTTGTAGTGTGACAAAATGGTGGTTAGATGCTGAAAAGTTATTAGTTTCAAAAATAGAGAGCGATTCAGGAAATAATGCCGGAACCTTCACATTCATATATAGTGACTCTATGCCAGACGACGCTGAATTTAGATGTCCGCAAATATCTAATCTTAAACCTCAAAAAGAAGAACCTTTTGGAGATGGATATGACACTCGATTTATAAGGGTCATTGATGGCAGTAGTAATGGTCGAACTAGTGTGCGGTGGGGTAAGAAGGGACCCGAAAGGCGGAGTTCTGATGGATTAAATTAGTATTTGAACTTTCTGAGTGCTGCAAATAAGGCAAATGCCTATGCCTTGTTTGCCCAGGAAGAAAGAAATTGAATTTAGGCGTTGAAAATATTAAGACTTAAATGCGAATTAGTAAGAACACTATAAAAAACCTCTAACTACAATCATGATTTATTTAATTTATACTACTACTACAATAGCTGCCAAGTCTAATGAACCTTTTTATTCTGAACCTATTCCACCTGAGAAACTTAAAGAAGATATTGCTTTTCTTTTCAAAACAATTGAAGAAGTTCATCCCAATATGTATATGTACATAAGCAAAGAAGAATTTGAAGCATTGCAGCAAAGCCTGTATAATCAAATCAACCAACCTCTTAATTGGACAGAATTTTATAAACTTGTTGCACCAGTCGTTGCATCACTTAAAAGTGGTCATACCGCCTTGAAAAATCCTTATGGAAAATTTATGGAATATACACAAAGCGGTGGCAAGATATTTCCATTGCAGTTTCAATGGATAGAAAATAAACCTTACATAAAAGATAATTATGGTTGTTCTGATATGCCTATAGGCAGTGAAGTTATTACAATTAATAACCAGGATGCAAAAGAATTACTAACGGAATTTGCCAGATATTTTGCCAGCGAAGGCAGAGACTATAGATATGCTGTCATTGAGTTTCCAAACTTTATACCAAAATATTTGTGGATTGAGTATGGGCCGCTAGAATTATTATCAATTGAGATTAAGATGCCTGACAATGCTAATAAAAAAATATCTGTTAAATCAGTAGCCTATAATGAACTTGCAAGCCGTAAAATCCCGCAAGAATCCAACATTCGCCAAGAGAATGGATTTGCTTATCGCAACATCCCAGAATTTAACACCGCGATTATAGAGATTGCCAGTTTAGAGGCGGAACCAAATTTAATGAAAAAATTTGCTGTAAATACATTTAGAGATATTCATGAGCACGGCCTATCGAATTTGATTATTGATCTTCGAAAAGGAATGGGAGGTAATACTTTAACTGGAGCCGAGCTAATAAAGTATCTGATAGATAAACCTGTTAGAGAATGTGAACAAGAAAAAATTAAAGTATCGAGACAGGCATTAAATAAATATAAAGATATTCAGAATGCTTTTCCAAGTGTTCTGTTATGGAGTGGGAGAATGATATTCTAAAAATAAACCCGATAAATAATCTTTATAGATTTAAGGGCAAAACATTTGTTTTAATAGGCCCACGCACCTTTTCGGGATGCGTTGTTTTTGCTTCCATAATAAAATATCATCATTTAGGTTTGTTAATTGGCGAAGAAACTGGCGATACCCTTGTTAGAGGAGGAAATGCTTATACTACCAAGCTTCCAAATTGGTAGTGCAAGGAATATTTCGCTTTTTTAATTAGTCCTCCATATAAGCTACAAGCTATGCTACCTCCTGTCCTATAGGACAGGAATTTTTGTTATCGGACAATACCATTCTTTCTTTCATCATTTCTTCCAATCGTTTCATACTCATATACTGCTTTGTTCCCCATCTGGTCCCGGCTATATGACGCAGTCTTGCTGCTGCCAGCATCAATGCCGAATTACCGTCAGGGAAGCAGCCGACTACTCGTGTTCGTCTGCGTATTTCTTTCATTACCCGTTCCAGCATATTATTGGTTCGCAATTGACGCCAATGCTCCGGAGGAAACTGATAGTAACTAAACGTTTCTTCTGCTCCAGTGCGAACTGTCTGAGCCGCCTTCTTCAACTTCATATCTTCAAGCTTTGCCGTGACCGCCTCAGCTTTAATAATTGCTGCTTCACGGTCTTCCTGGGCGTGAATAGCTTTGAGCATCGTTGCCACTTCCTTCATTTTCACTCTTGGCACATCACTGAAAACATTGCGATAAAAATGGCAAACGCATCGCTGCCATTGAGCATCAGGATAAAATTCTTCTGATGCTTCTACAAGCCCAAGACATTTATCTGATATTATCAGTTGAACTCCTTGAAGACCACGCTGTTTTAAGAAACTTAAAAACCTGCTCCAGCTATCCTTATCTTCTTTGGTGCCTTCCATTATGCCAAGTATATCTCTGTAACCATCCATACCTACACCTACAGCAACCAGAACCGATACATTCCTTACTTCACCGCCCCAGGTTCGTTTTAAGCATATACCATCAAGATAAAGGTACGGATAATTGCCCTTTATAGGTTCATTACGCCAGGCTTCTATCCTTTGGTACATCTTCTGATTCAGTTCGCTTACGGTTCCGGCATTGACCTTCATGCCCCACAGAGCTTCCGTTATATCTTCCACTCTGCGAACTGATACACCGGCAAGGTACATTTCCATCAGAGCTTCTTCAACTGATGATTCTCGTCTACGGTAGCTGTCTCAAATGTGGCATATCTCAGCTTGGGCATCTTTAGTTCTACTTCGCCGGCGTTAGTATGTAATTTACGCTTGTAATATCCTGCTCTGCAATCTTTTCTTGCCTCGTTACGTTCATAACGCTTGGCATTGCATAACTGCTGGGCTTCGGTATTAAGCATGTCGTTTAATGTTTCTTCAACAGTTTTTCGGACAAGATTGCCGAGATGATTTTTTACCTGAGCTTCATCAATTTTAATAACATCGCTAAAGTCCTTGTCTGTTTGTGCCGATTCAACCTTTTGCATAATAGGTCCTCCAATAAGGGTTAATAAACAATTTACAATCGTCCATTTTGGAGGACTTCTTTTTTAACTTTTCAAAAAAGCGAATAATATCTTACGTTATCTCCAAATTCTGGCTTAGAGTTTTATGTTCCGATCAAATACTATGTTCTTCTAGGTGGCAAACCAGACGGTAGAGGAGTTATTCCAGATTTTGAAATCATGCAAAAACCCGAAGATAGTACAAAAAATGTTGATACGGTTCTGCATTTTACGGTTAACTTAATTAATGACCCCAACTTCACAGTTGGAATAGAAAAAACGAATAGGCCCATTAAATACTATTAGTGAGATCAAAGCGAGTTTGCAAACAAACGTTCATCGAATATTTATTTTTATCCTGTTTGTTTATTTATAATGTTATCACTCTGCTCATAAAGAATTTTCGATATTTATTTTTTATAACTCATTTTATTATAGGAAATTAGCAATATATATAAGTAAGAAAAATAGTGACCTTCCCCCCAAAAACAGTACCAGTTGCAAATAGAGTGCCGGCATGATAAAACCTTTAAAAGGAGGTCTAACATGCGTGGTAAAAGATTTAAGCAGGAACAGATTATTCCAATCCTCAAAGAGG
>JBDKUM010000253.1:0-1787 GCA_039679715.1 Phycisphaerales bacterium | reverse complement strand
CAATTCCTCGGCTTCCTACTGTAATGGCAATTCGGTGACCTGGTTGTATCCGTTTCAAGACCTGTGATATCATCAGCTTGTTCCGTATTGCTCCAGCGATATCCTTTACCACTGGTCGAGAAAAATGCTGCCGGACTTTGATCACCTTGGGTATAGGAGTGGAAGACAATAATTGATCAATACTATTCACGATAAGCTCCCCCTTGGTGTAAAATAATAGATAAAAAGAGCTTCTCTGCCGAACCACCTGTCTATGTTCTAACCAGAGAAGCTCACTTTTATATTCCTACATAATTATTACTTTACAGTCTCTACGACAGAAGCTTGTATCGTTTCTTCTGTTAATTCTTGACCAATGCCTGGCAATTCCGGTACATCATAGTAGCCATTTTGTGGTTGGTAATTATACTTACAAGATTTAGTATTCGCATCGAGTAACGCATATCGATGCAATTCATGAATCTGGAAATTCGGAATCGCTGCTTCCATTTGCAATGCTGCCGCAGTAGAAATTGGGCCGCCGCATACATGGATTTGTACCGACACGTCGTATACATGCGCCATGTCGCAGACTTTTTTAATTTCCGTAATACCGCCGCAAGTACAAATATCCGGTTGAATAACATCAAGTGAACCATTTTCAAAAAACGGCCGATATCCCCAACGGGTATAAATCCGTTCTCCCGCTGCTATCGGAATATTTACATGATCAGCAACTTTTTTCATCTGTTTAGGATTCAGCGGCATTACTGGTTCTTCAAAATAGTATACACCTAACTCTTCAATCATTTTGCCGAATTGGATAGCGGCTGTCGTGTCGGTAAAAGAATGCATTTCCACAATAATATCAATTTTATTCCCTATTCTTTCCCGAACAGCTTTCAAACGATCATATCCAAGTCGCAATACGCTATCCGACAGTACTCCGTTTAAATTACGTTGATTCCAGTTTCCTTCTTCATCCATAGCAAGCACATCAATTTTAATGGCATCATACCCCTCAGCCACCGCAACTGCGGCGGTTTCCGCATACTCTTCCGGTTTCACCAGCATCGATTTTTGACTACCTTGGCCCCAACCAAATTGTAATTGGCTGGCATACGTCCGGATTTTACTACGGGTCTTACCACCTAAAAGCTGATATACCGGAGTCTGCAAAATCTTACCCTTAAGGTCCCATAATGCAATATCTATGCCGCTCATGGCAGCAGTGAAAACTGTGCCGCCGCCTTGTCCCCAAAAGGTTTTCTTCTGCATCTTGTTCCAGATTTCCTCATTATTTCGTGGATCCATCCCGATAATTATTTTAGCTAAATCTTTTGCCATGCCAAAACCGGCTGAGGCACCTACCCCATAGGCTAACCCAACTTCCCCAAATCCGGAAATGCCTTCATCAGTGTTGATTTTTACTACCACCGGGCGCCACTTACTTGTTGCTGACGAAAAGTCATTCGCTACATCAATAATATCGACACTAGTAATTTTCATATGAATCGCTCCTTTTTTAACTTAAAATATGTATTCAATTGCCATACATTCAATGTAATTAATATTTTTTAATCGTCAAAAACGATGCCATACATACCCCTAACATACCAGCCGCAACTAAACAATACAATCCACTATCGTAACTGCCAAATAAACTGATAAAAAACCCGATTATAACTGGTGATAAAGCAGAAAATCCCGTGGAAATACCATTCATCGTACCGCCCGCGGTCGATAAAACTCTAGAAGGAACAAGGCCTTGCAGTAAAGTCCAGGCAGAAGATGTCGCCATAGAGTTA
>JBDKUM010000252.1:0-2162 GCA_039679715.1 Phycisphaerales bacterium | reverse complement strand
CATCGCAGCCATTATCATTCACAACTATAACTTCCAAATCTTTGTATGTTTGCTTTGCGATACTTGCCAAAGCCATCGCCAGCCTCTGCGGACGGTTATATGTAGGAACGATAATAGATACTTTTTTCGTCATTCGGATATTTTTATAAGGTTATATTTGGCCATCCATAGAATATAATACATCGCCGTTGAATCGGAAATTTCCGCATTATTTTTCAATATGCCCGTAAACTGCTGAGCGGTAACGGTATCTTTGTCTATACTGTGAATGGCAGCGGCGACAAGTTGAGGTATTATAACACTTGCGCTCACGTCTGAATAAGCATTCGGGATTTTTCCTGAAAGCATTACTTCCCGGCCGTATTCTGTTAGTGAAATCGAATTTTTTTCAGAAACAATATTGGAAGGATAATGCGAAAAGATTTTCCAGTAATCAAGCTCGAAAGGGTTTTCATCTTTCGGAATTTCGCCTGTATATTGTTGTGCGTCTTTCGCAAGTTCATCCCACAAACAGCAATATTGCCTTATAACATTAGACCAGAAATATTTTTGTACGACTTTAACTCTCGCTCTTTGTCCCATTTCATCACATTTTTCAGGATTGTCGAGTAATTGCTGAAAAGCTTCCAACATTTTTTCCTGGTCAACTGAAACTGACTGGCTAAGCAGCAGCTGCCACGTTTGAAAAGTCATTATTTCAGAAACGCCGTGGAATTCTTTTGTAATATCCGCCCAAAAAGTCGGGATTTTAATGCCGTTTACATTCTGATCAACTATTTCGGAATAACCGTCAAAATCGCTGACAACAACCGCACATTGGTGAGCCATAGCTTCAATCACAGAAATGCCGAACGTTTCCTGAAAATTATCGATTGGGGAAGCGTATATGTTGGCAGCCCTGTATAGATGCGGTTTTAAATTATCCTCGAAATTAAGGAATAATTTTGTATTGGCTTGAATCTGATTTTCGACAAGAAGATTATCTATAAAAAGCTTTGTACCATTATTGTTGCATCCGCCGGCGATAATGAGATTAATTTTTTTATCTTTATTCTTTTTTATAAAAGTTTTTACCGTGTTCAAAAATGGAATCATATCCATTTTGTTATCAGCTTCGAGTCTTCCAAGTGTGAGAATCGTAAAAGAATCTTCATCAATTTTTAGCAATTTTCTGCTTTCTTTGCGATCCGGCAGACGGTTGTATTTATCATCGATTCCCAGCGGAATGACATCCATCCGGCCGTTATATTTTAATTTACTCTGATGAAAGAAATCGTCAGCGGCTGAAAGTAGATTCTGCAAAACTTTTTTGCCGCAATTACTTGTGCATACAATCGAATCGAAGGGCATAATCGGAGCTTTACAGACTTTAACCGCATGATATGGTGCTTCTTTGGAATTTAATGAATGTGTAATACCTGTTATAGGAAACAGTTTTTTTGAATAAATATTGCGAATGTGAACAAAGCCCGGATAAAAATAACCCCAGCCGCCGAGATGGAAAACATCGTATTCTGTATTTTGGATTGATTTTTTCAGTGAAGAGATATGGAAAATCTTTATGCGGTCTTTTCGGTTTTGGCTTATGTCATCCCTGAAAATTCTTTCCTGTGTGAGTTTGCAATTACTATAAGTAGGGCAGAAGATATGATATTCGTTGAAATCTGAAAATTTAAAAAGCGCATTAAAAAATTCATAATTCGCCACCAGCCTGCCGATTTTGTACGAACTCTCAGGTGATTCAACGAATGGCTGAACTGTACCGAATATTTTCATTATTGCATTATCTTATTTTTTTATCTTTATGCCAGCATATTTACATAAGTTTCACTATAGTGCGACGTTTGTTCGTATGGCTGAACAAAACCGTTGTCGCTGCTGAATGTCCATTGGCTATAAACATTGCCGTTTCTGTGAGATTCGGGATTAGTCTGATTTTGCTGACCCGCCCAGTTATGGCCTGACATTGATGATTGATCTTTCATAGTTTGCTGCTCCTGGTTGCCTGACAAAACGACTTCGATTTTCTTGATATTAATTCCGCTTTCCTGAAGATTTTGAATTACTTCAGGCAGAGTTTGCTGAATTTCATGTTTTGTGGTTGGTTTATCTACCGAAAGGACTCCGGTAAGAGTATAATTTTCTTCAGTGAATTTGATTTC
>JBDKUM010000251.1:0-4133 GCA_039679715.1 Phycisphaerales bacterium | reverse complement strand
ATGCTGTAAGGCCAATTCGACAAAAAATTCATTTTGTGTCTGGCCAGCCAATCACAAGTTTTCTTCCATTCGTCGGCACTGGTTTTAAATCCGCCGGGCAAGTTACTTACCATGCAAGCAAATTTATCGGCCTTGTCTGTGTCAATCAAATCCGCAACACCTAATGCGAAATTTGCACATTGCATACCTCTAAGATTATAAAACGGTTTGGATTCTATTGAATAAGCCGGCAGATTATTTAAAAAATCGGCAGCCTGTCCGAGCTGAACGTAAAAATCGATATCGATTTGATTACTGTCAATCAGATAGGGACTGGTATTGCGCATAATCCATTCGATAAAAGCTATGCTGCCATAAAGAACCCCTTGGCCTTTTGACGCAGAGATAACAACATTTCCTTCTTTGACATCGAGAGCGTATCCTTCATTGCCAAGTCGGCTAAAATTTTCTGAAACATTAAAACTTATAGTTAAGTTTGTTTCAGTTTTGGCGTCTGATAATACCGCGAGTCTTTGGTTTAGAATGGTTTTAGCATATTGTACAAAAGTACTATCATCCCCCTTATATTCTATATTAACCGAAGCCAAAGCTTTCATGTTAGACCAAATTAAAGTCACAGATAAAAGAACAATCATCCTAATCATTTTCAGTCCTTTCATTTAAAGTAGACACTAAATCATTATTCCCGGCAGGTTCAAAATTCTCGAAATTTTCAGCGGGTAAACGCTTGAACCAAAGATAATACAGGCCGACTAAGCTGATAATCAGTAGAATTAAAGTAACTTTGAACGCAAACCAGTTCCCTATAAGTAATTGAAGCGGCAGCAGCAATATAGATATCTGCCATATAAAAGCAAACGGCAAAGCAGTAATGTCAAAAAAGTGTTCTCTTTTGAGCGTTTTACGGTCTTGAGGCTTAAGAAGTGATTTGAATGGTCCCCACCATCCGAACGGTCGTGTCTTCAAATAGAAATTTTCAAGGATTTCTCTTTTGACCGGCGGCGCCAGGTATGTTCCGATTACACTTGCGACAGTTCCAATAATTAAAATAAACCCGAATTGCTGTGCTTCAGACATTTCTGAAACAGCCTTCCATTGCGGTATAATCACAGCGATATATCGCTGCAGTATGGCAGCAATAATTCCAACAACAGTTCCGCAGGCAAAGCCCACTCCGTTAAATCGCCACCAATATAGTCTTAAAGCAAGCGGTACAATAAGACCGCCGGAAAGTCCCATCATCAGCCAGCCCCATATATCATTTATGTTCTTACTGGAATATGCCATCAAAGCCGCAACTGCAACCAGAACAAAACCAAAAACATAACTTGCCCTGATTAATTCTTTATTTCCAGCCTTTGGTCTAATAAGATTTTGGTAGATATCGCGAGTGAAAAGTGCGGTTGTGAGGTTTATAAAAGAAGCGAATGTTGACATCGCCGCTGCAACTAAAGCTGTAAAAATAAGTCCGCGAACACCGCCAGGTATAACATATAAAAGAACCGCAGGGAGCACTCTTTCACTATCAACTGTACCATGGTAACTCAACAGATTTAATTTACGAGTCCAATCATCGCCCAGCACAGATTGCAAACCGCTGACAAGATCAGGATGATTTTGTGGAGAATTAATGATCGAGCTCAAAGTGTCTGCCCATTGATATTGTTTTATTTCGGGGAATTCCTGCTTTATCAGCGTAACCGCAGAGACAAAAACGCTGTTATCCTGAAAAAGATTGCCTATTAAAATAATTCCGAGTATGACAAATCCCATCATAAAGAGCCATCTTATGGACATAAGATTGCCGCATAAAAATGAAAGCAGCCCGCATTCACGGTCATTTCTGGCGGCAAAATATTTTGGTTCAGCACCATTTCCGAGTCCCTGTATGAATGTTTTTGCAAAATAAAATAAAGTTATGAAAAACAGAGGACTGTATTTTTCATACCCCTTCGGCATATCTGTGTGAAAACTGGGAACTGAAGAAAACCATTCGGAATTTCCCGTAACTTGACCGGCCAATGCGGTAAAATTATCAACCTGATTGATTTGTCCCAAGGCCATTATTGAAATGAAAATAGCGGAAAAAATAAAAATAGACATTTGGAATATATCCGCTATAACCACTCCGTAAAAACCTGCCTGAATGGTATATAAATATGTAACAGCGACAAGCATCAATGAGCAAACCCATGGTGGGAATGGCAAAAACATAGAAAGAAATAATCCGCCGCCCACCATTGAATATGCGAGAAGTCCGAGCGCAAAAATTATTCCGCTTACTACCGCAGCAAATCTTGCGAAATTTCCGCCGAAACCTTCACCAAATCTAAACTTCATCCATTCAGCAGAAGTCATGCAGCCGGAACGACGATGCCATTTACCGAGCCAGAGCATGCAAAAAACAAGCACCAGGCCTGCCCCGCCTCTGAATTCAACAAACAAACCTCGAGGTCCGATCATAAAAAGGAAGGAAGTAATAATCATTGTTCCTGTCATATCGACCCACGCAGACATACCTGAAATACCAAGCAGCCACCAGGGCAACCGCCTGCCGCCAAGAAAATAGTCGTTCAGGCTTGTTGATGCACGCTTTTTGAGATAATAGCCGATGCCCATCACAACAATTAAATACCCAATGATGATTCCGCAATCTAATAAATTAAGATATTTCATTTTTACTCCAGGCGGTTTTTACGTCATTAAATGACAGGGATTGAATTGATGACAAAACAACATCAGCTTCATGCAATATGCTATTGCTTCCAATGCCAATACTCTTCATTTCAGCTTTTTTTGCTGCCTCAATACCTGCTGCAGCATCCTCAATTACAAGGCATTCCTGCGGAAGTAAATGTAAACGTTCAGCAGCAATTAGGAATCCTTCCGGATGAGGCTTTGAGTTTTTTATATCTTTTCCGCTTACAATAGCATCAAACAATGCGCGAGCTTCGAGCTTTTCAATTACAAGGTCAGCATTTTTGCTCACTGAATAAATAGCAGTCTTAATTCCTTCATTTTTCAGGCAGTCAATCAAAGTTTTAACATTTTTCGCAAAATCAGAAGGCTTAAGACTGTCAAGCAATTCTACATAGAAATTATTTTTCCTGTCAGCAAGTTCCTGACGCTCGGAAGCAGAATAATCTCTTGTCGCTTTTTCAAGTATGATATCCAGGCTTTGGGTACGACTGACTCCTTTGAGACGTTCATTTATGCCTTCATTAAATTCAATATTTTCCTGTTCCGCTATTTTTTTCCATGCAAGATAGTGCAATCCTGCTGTGCTTACAATTACTCCGTCCAGGTCGAATATTACTGCTTTCAGGCGTGTGTGATTAGAGGTTCTTAACATATTCATGTCCCTCATCAAGCAGAGTTTTTTGACCGTACAAGTATATTTCTAGTCGATTACCCGTAAGTTTTATACTAATCGAGCTATGGCTTATTTTTATTAACAGAGTTCGGGATTGATAATTAATTGTGAACTGCAATGATTTAATTTGCTCGGGCAGCGACGGATTAATATTTAGATTAGATGATAACAACATTACTCCGCCAAAACCATAAACAGCCGCCAGCCATGTTCCGGCTGCACATCCTATATGAATTCCGTCAGAAACATTTTTATCAAGATGCAGATTATTTATATCCTGCAAAGCTGTTAAACGAAAATCCTCATATGATTTTTCCGTCATGCCCAGTCTTTGCCCCATAATACAATATATCGAAGGGCTTAACGATGAACCATTAAGACATCTTTTGCGATAATAAGAATAACTCACTTTTTTAACCTCATCACTGAACAACTCAGGGAAAAGATAATGCATCATCACAACATCTG
This sequence comes from Phycisphaerales bacterium, assembly GCA_039679715.1. GTDB lineage: Bacteria > Planctomycetota > Phycisphaerae > Sedimentisphaerales > UBA12454 > UBA12454. The sequence continues at coordinate 292 of JBDKUM010000251.1, read as the reverse complement.
CTTGTTTACTCATCTGCGTAGAGCTTTCATAGGAATAATTTTTCGGCAGTTCTCCATTCTCAAGAGTTACATCGGGTAAATCGAAGAATCCTCTATGTTGCTCACAGACATTATCGCGCACCCGGGGAAATGCTACCATACCACTTATGTGTATTAATTCGGATTTTATTTTTTCATCCCAGCTTGTCTGCTCTGCTAATTTCTTAAATAAATTGGGATTCTCCTGACAGAGAGAATCCATACATTCGACAGCCTTAAGCATATTCCATTTAGCAAGACAGAGAGTATAATA
>JBDKUM010000250.1:0-4114 GCA_039679715.1 Phycisphaerales bacterium | reverse complement strand
GTAAATCTGTGTCAACAAAAGTATTTTTATGTCTGGTAAACTTTCAAAGAATAAAATCGGCAGGTTCACGAACTTTTTATTTTTCCAAATTCGTGTCTGGCCCCGATGTATTCGTCTGCTTTATAAAAACAATGCTCTTCAGCAGGCTTCCGTCCTTTCGTACACGACTATTTTCGCTTTAGTCCCGCTGACGATTGTCATGCTCATGATTTTTCATTCTTTAGGTGCTTTCGATGATATTGGCAAACCGCTGCGTAACTTTTTTTATGAACAGACTTTTATAAAGAACATTCAATACAGTGCAGACCCCAACAATCCTTCGGAGAAAATAAACCTAGCGAAAAAAATCGACGAATATACTAATTCATACTTCGCGAATCTAAGCACAGGTTCTATCACGATTATTGGTACCATTATAATTATCATGACAGCCATCATGATGCTTATCACAATTGAAAGTGCTTTCAATACAATTTGGAATGTCGCAAGAGGCAGGAGCATTCTTCAACGAATAACCTACTATTGGGCCTTCCTGACACTCGGCCCACTATTGTTGGGAGCGGGTGTTTATCTAAATGCGCGTTTCGGGATTTTATCTTATATCAGCGGTGGAATTTTTTCTTTCCTTACGCAGCTCATACCTTTTGCAATGGCTTTTCTAGGCCTCTTTGTCTTGTATACCCTTATGCCTCATACTAAAGTCGAATACAAAGCTGCTGCATGGGGGGCCTTTGTTGCGGCGCTTGCCTGGACTGTCGCAAAATGGGCATTTGGCCTTTATGTTATCAAACTAATTCCATACAATGTTATTTATGGCATGCTTGGTCTTATTCCGCTTTCAGTTCTTTGGGTGTACATTACATGGATGATTGTTCTTTTCGGCTTGCAACTGACTTTCACTACACAGAATTTGCGAACTATTGAAGAAGCGGAAAATGCTGCCGCCAAACGCAGCCGTGAATATTTCCTTGCTACAGACTTGCAGGTTGCCTCAATAGTCAAATTCATTTGTGTTGAATTTGAAAAGAAAAATTCGCCTGTATCTTCACAGCTTATAAGCAGCCAATTGAATTTGCCATGTGATTTTACAGAAAAAGTTTTGAATCATTTGGTAAATGCGAAAATTCTCCTAAAAGCCGCCGATCCTGCAGAAGGTTATGCACCGACAACAATTGCGGAAAACTTGAATTTAGCCGAAATTTACGATGTAGTAAAAAATGCCTCGTTTGTAGCGCCTGGCGATGAATCTGATGCGATAAAATCAATATCTGAAAATTATCGTCAGACCTTATCTCAATACAACGTTAAAAATTTGATGTAATAATTGCATCCAGGCTAACAATTGGAAACTACCGGCTAAATTTATTAACTATCATTGCCGCGGCCGTATCACCTGTCGAGTTGATCATTGTCGCAGGGGAATCAACAACAGTACCAATCATTGACGCGATAAATAGAGCTTCAGGCCCGAATCCGTAAAGCGAAACAATTAGTGCCTCTCCCAAAAATCCTCCGCCCGGTATCCCGCTCATAACAACACCGCAAAGAATTCCAACTCCTACAGCTCCGGCCATTGTTTCAAAACCGGAAAAATCTCTTCCGTATAACGTGAAAAGAACAGCGATTTTCATTACCGCAGCCAAACATGAACCATCCATGTGAATAGTCGCTCCCAGCGGCAATACGATTTCGCGAACATCTTCAGATACCCCGATTTTTTTAGCGGCCTCCAAATTCGCGGGCAGCGCGGCAAGACTGCTTCCAGTTCCATAAGCAGTGATTGCGGTTGGCCAGATAAATTTCCAAAAATCCTTAATACCTTTCATCCCGCCGCCGATAAATGCGTAAATTGAAAATCCGATTATGAAATAAAGAATTGCTATAGGGTAATAAAGTGCGACGACCCTCGCGTATGAGCCAAGAATTTGCGAACCAAAGGTTCCAACAAGGTATGCAAAATAAGCTCCCAGCCCGATAGGGGCGTAGAGCATGATTATTCTTATAAGTTTGCCCATTACTTCAGAGCCGCTTACGAGAAACCGCCTGAATGTTTCACCTTTTTCTCCTGCAGCCTGTGATGCAAGTCCGACAAGAATTGAAAAAACTATCAGAGCAAGAATGTTTTTCCGGTTCAGTAATCCCGCAAAATCATTTACTGAAATTGTGCTAACGATTTTCTCCGCAAGATTTGTATTTTCAGGTTGTATTTGCTGTGTGTTTTGCAAAGTTATGCCTTTAGCGGGATTAAACATCCTGACTGCAAAAAGCATTACGCTGGATGAGATGATACCCGTAATTACAAATACCAGCAGCATTAGAGATGCGATTTTGCCCAGTCGCTTAATATTATTGTTTGCCGCTATCGCAGAGGAAAGTGAAAAGAACACAAGCGGGACTACCGCCGTGAAAAGAAGATTAAGGAATACATCTCCTAACGGCTTGAGTTTGGCAGCCTTTTCTCCCAGCAAAAACCCAATTGCCGCTCCGGCCATTACCGACCCAAGCAGTATAAAAGTAAACCGCCATCTCTTTAAAAACGCGTTAACATCCATGTTGCGGGTATTTTAACAGATGGATCGTAAAATGCAATTAAATCGATCAGGAAAAAGTGGAGGGAAAGGGGTTTTAAATAAACTTCTTTATGCAAGACTTCTGCTTGTCACGACTATCATCATAAGTATCCACATGCAAGTAAGGATGATAGATAGAATTAAAACAAATCCAATAACAAACTTTGTAGGCTTTCCGATGTTTTTAATTTTTTTTAGTAACCAAAAAACTATTCCAGAAAAACCTAAAGACAACATCCATCCATATAGGACAATGAATTTTAATAAAGTATTTTTGTTGTCAGCACCTATATTCAAGATAACGCATAACCATGGTAATATGCTGATCAGAAATGCCATTAATGTAAAAATTATAAGCGATAATTTTGCTTTTTTCATTTAGTTCTTTTTCTTAAGCACATACCACTAAAAGCAAACAGGCAAATAGTCGTTGGTTCAGGAATAGTATATATAAAACCGGAACCTATCGAATCTTTATCCCAGCATTCACCAACGATATAATTGCCGCTTATAGCATGTGGTGTTACACAATCTATATTTGGGATACCCAGTGTTTTCCATTCCGATCCATCATAGAGAAAAGCATACTGAGAAGGGTCTGAAGCAGAATAAGAACCCACAATATTATCACCGTCTATGCCATAGCAAATCGTATATCCATTCGAGCCAGGCATATCAAGAGTTGTCCATTGGCAGCCATCATAAATAAAGCCATGTATACCATAATAATCAGAGTATGAACCTACGATTCTGCCATTAGATATTCCGTACGCACAAGTTTGCGTTGCACCCGGCACATCTATAGTCGTCCATGTTAGACCATCATAAACAAACCCATGCTCGGGACCGCTATACTCTTGGTCATAAATTTCATTATAGGTTCCAACAATTTTGCCATCATCTATGTCATGTATATCTGTCACATACCCACCCGGCATATCAATTGTATTCCAATTTGAACCATCATATAGGAAATTGTGGGAATTTCCTGAAGAATCACCATATATTCCAACAACATTCCTTCCATCAATACTGTATGGTAATGTATATCGTGCATCAGGCATTTCAAATGTCTCAAATTGGCAACGATTGTAGATATATCCAATGCCGCCGCCACGCCCAACCATTTTGTTGCCATCTATACCATATGGATAGAAATAAGGTGAATCTGGAGCAGGATCGAGTATTTCAAATATATCTGCCGCAGCAAAAGCTGGATAGAAAGCGAAAATGCCCATAAAAAGAACGAAACAACAGAAACTTTTACGCATCCACGCTTTTACATTTGAATTTGGTACTTTTCTCATAATATCCTCCGTTATCTTATGAAATCTTTATTAATGTACAATGTAGTTTGGCGGCTTTGATAATACACAATACAGGATGATATTACATTTTCTTGCACCATTTCTCCAGTTTTATTTTAATTGATCGGTGCTTTTTGCTATACCTTGCAAGTTAGTTTATTTGCAAGGAGTTAACGAACGAGGTCGGAAGGGGCTTCGAGCTCTCAAACCTTGCTTTTTTTGTGGAAATTAATCTCC
>JBDKUM010000249.1:0-1989 GCA_039679715.1 Phycisphaerales bacterium | reverse complement strand
CTTTTATACTGCGAATGAATCTTTCAACAAAGGGAGAAAAATTTGGTGCCATCGGCATTGACTTGATGGCTTTAACGCCCCCTGCTCTTAAAATCTCTATGAATGCATCTGTGTAAAGAGGGTCTCTATCACGAACCACATATTTTTTATTTTTCAGAAATCCCACAAATGGATCTGTCAAATTCTTAGCAATTTGTTTTAACCAATCTCCATGTGCCTGTTCAATAATGCCTGCTATCTCTACTTTCCTGGTAGAATAATCAATAGCAACAAAAACCATATATCTTGTCAGACCTTTTATAGTGTAAATTTCTGTATGAAAAAAGTCTATTGCGCTAAGTGATTTCCAATGACACTTTATAAACTCGGCCCATGTGGTTTTTCTCTGTCTATCTGGCTGTGGTTCTAAGCCTTCTTTATTTAATATATTCGCAATTGTGCTGGCGCTAACTTTGTAGCCAAGATATTTCAGTTGCCCTTGAATTCGAGGATAACCCCAGCCGCGATTTTGTCTGGCTAATTTAATTATAAGCTTTCGAAGTTCATCTGATATTTGAGGTCTGCCATATTTACGGCACTTGCTGCCATCGTATTTTTTTGCAATAAGTTCACGATGCCAGCGTAAAATTGTATCAGGCGAAAACACACAGCATATTTCGTCTAATGCTTTGCGGCATATTTTCTTAGCTAATACAGCTAATCTTCTGCGCTGCTGGTCTGAGAGAATGATTCGCTTTTTGCCAAACTTCTCTTTGAGAATTGCGTTCTCTTCTTTCAAATATTCAATCATATCCTGCTGGTGTCTGTTGATCCAGCCGGCAAGCATAACTAATAACATTGTCATTGGACGAGTCTTCATAAAAGCCTTAACATAAAATATACAGTTAAAAATTAAGCAGCTTTCCGATAACTCTTCAAAAGCCCGCCAAGAAAATCTTTCCAAATCACATTTCTAACAGACAGATTCGGTTCGCAACCACCCTGTAGTTTATTCGGATTATTATATTCTGCTGGAACTTTATTTTCAATTCCTTGATGTGGCCTGTTCTCATTAAAATACTCTGTATAACAATCAACCACATGCTGCATTCTATTCAAACCAAAGATAAGTAAATGATTTAAACATTCCTTTTTACAACTAAGGACATAACGTTCCGCATAAGCATTTGCATTAGGTGCCTGAAATGGCGTTTTGATGGTATCAACACCTGATGCTTTCAAAAGTGCATTCATTCCTTCTGGATACAACATATCATTGTCACGAAGAAAGAACCGCGGCTTAATGCCATGCTCTTCGCAGCTCCAAAGAACATGACGCGCTTGCTGATGGAGCCATTGATTATTTGGAGAAAATGTAGCTCTGGCTAATAATACTTTTCGCGTTTGTAAATGCATAATGAAAAATACGTATGCAGTTGTCAAACCTTTGAACGTCCAGACTTCTTTTTGAAACATATCTGCACATAAAAACACTGCTGCATGCCGGGATAAAAATTCCCGCCAGCTCAATCCTTTTCGTTCAGGTGACGGAGGAAGTCCGTTTCTTCTTAAAATATTAGCAACGCTGCTTTTAGAGATTTTAATATCGAGCTTTTCCAACTCACCTTGAATCCGTTCATAACCCCACTCATTTTCACGAGCCATTTTACAGACGAGTTGCTCGATATCAATATCAACTCTTGGCCTGCCGGGATTGTTTTCCCTGCGATCAGAAAAATCCCATTTTTGTTTTTCAAGTTTTCTCTGCCAGGCAAGAATTGTTTTAGGGCTTACAATACTGACAACTTGCTCCATCAAATCTCTGCCCATTGCCATGGCAGCTTCAACCAATGTTCTTCGTTCGTCATCGGTAAAATTTATCCGTTTTTGAATTTTAGATTTGAGAATCTTATTCTCAGTGCGAAGATATTCATTCTGAAGTGTCAATTCCCGGCATAAAAGCCGAGCGATCGTTGCGATAATTGGTACATTAATCCATTTGCTAGCATT
>JBDKUM010000248.1:0-3376 GCA_039679715.1 Phycisphaerales bacterium | reverse complement strand
CTTTTATACTGCGAATGAATCTTTCAACAAAGGGAGAAAAATTTGGTGCCATCGGCATTGACTTGATGGCTTTAACGCCCCCTGCTCTTAAAATCTCTATGAATGCATCTGTGTAAAGAGGGTCTCTGTCGCGAACAACATATTTTTTCTTTTTAAGAAATCCTGCAAATGGATCTGTTAAATTCTTAGCAATCTGCTTCATCCAATCGCCATGAGCCTGCTCGATTATACCTGCTATTTCAACCTTTCTTGTGGCGTAGTCAATGGCTACAAGAACCATGTATCTTGTTAAACCTTTGATCGTATAAACTTCTGTTGTCAAAAAGTCGATCGCTGTTAGAGATTGCCAATGTGATTTGATAAATTCGGCCCATGTAGTTTTCCTTTGTCTATCAGGCTGCGGTTCCAATCCTTCTTTTTTTAAAATGTTTGCTATGGTTCTAACGCTGACCTTGAACTTTAAATATTTCAATTGTCCCTGAATGCGAGTATAACCCCAACCTCTATTCTTTTTTGCAATCTTAATTATCAGGTTGCGAAGTTCTTCAGAGATTTGAGGTCTTCCGTATTTACGGTTCTTGCTCCCATCATATTTTCTTGCGATAAGTTCACGATGCCAGCGTAGAATTGTATCAGGCGAAAAGACACAGCATATTTCGTCTAATGCTTTACGGCTTATTTTCTTGGCTAATACAGCTAACGTTCTTCGCTGCTGATCTGAGAGAATGATTCGCTTTTTGCCAAGCTTCTCTTTCAGTATTGCATTCTCTGCCTTAAGGTATTCAATTACATCCTGCTGGTGTCTGTTGATCCAGCCGGCAAGCATAACTAATAACATTGTCATTGGACGAGTTTTCATAAAAATCATTCTCAATTTTTTTGCTGAAGATATTCATTTTGAAGCGTTAATTCCAGGCACAAGAGTCGAGCGATCGTTGCAATGATTGGTACATTTAACCATTTTCTAGCATTGGTTTGTTCCGTTGTCGTTTCCATCGGCAAAATTTATCATAACTGCTTGTTTTTTCAAGAATTAAACGGTATAATGATAGCATGATTTAACGAGCCGTATATATTTGACCGCACGCCAAAATAGTTTTTTTATTCATTATTAAATTCTTTTCTGATAAACGTATCTCTCACAGATTGCCACATCATTAATTATTTATATGATTTTAAATATTTATCAAAAAAGCTGATAACAGCAGGTCGCAAATCCAACCCTTTCATCTGAATAGTAAATGAATGGGGTGCTCCTTCGACTTTCATCAATTCAACATCAACGTTTTTATTTTCTAACTCGTCAACTAACAAAAGGGATTGATCCAATGACACTGTCGTATCAGCAGTACCATGAAGAATCAAAAATGGAGGATCTTCAGACGTTACATTATACAGAGGTGAAGCTTTACTCCATGTATCCGGGCAGTTTTGCAGAGAACAGCCAAGATACCTCTGCCCTGCTGATGTGTTCCATGTTGCAAGGTCGCTAATACCATACATATCTATAACGGCATGCACGTTTGTGGGTGTACCGACATATGGGCCATCGGTTGGCTCAAGAGCCGCATCAACGCCGGCAACGCCAAGCAGTGCTGCCAGGTGCCCTCCTGCCGAACCGCCTATTACTCCGATATGATTTGGATCTATTTTATAAGTACCGGCATTTTTTCTTAGAAACTGAATTGCTTTCTTGCAGTCATAAATATTCTGAGGCCAACTCGGGTTGCTGGTATTACCTGCATTACATAACGCATAATTTATGCTCGAACAGACATAACCGGCTCTCGCTAAATTCGTGCCTGTAATTTGTTCACGAACATCATGTTTATCACCGCCGGACCAGCCGCCGCCGTGGATTATTATTATTCCCGGATGACTCAAATTCGAATCAACAGGAAGATATATATCCATCTTTTCGCTGCGTCCACTGCCTAGATAATTAATATCAGATATTAATTGTACATGACTGTAATCCGGCGTTACTGAATTAAAATCAATTATTGGATTGACAACTTCTTTTTCACCGACTAACCAACTTTCCGCAAATGCGGCAAAATCAGCCATATTTACGACGCAATCACGATTCAAATCCTGCGGCAAATATCCCATGTCTCCGCATACAAGTGAATTTACTAGTTTTATCGTATTCCAACTGCTTACTGTCGATGCTGAATATGACCCTTTGCCAAAATCTGTCATTAACGTCGAGCCTTCATCTGTAATAAACTCGGAATCATAATCCAGCAATATTAATCCAGCTCCGTGAACATCATTTGCCGCTGGAACATAACCGGAATCAAAATCAGACCATGGCATCTTTACTTCAATTATATATCCACCGGTTGGAAAAGACGAACCAATCACACCGTTTGGCAAACTAAAATATGTATTGTCTCTTTTATAAATATCCGGTGCCGTACCGTTGCTTGTTCTCGGTGCAAAATCATACACCGCTGCCTCGGCGCGATATACGGCTGCAGGGTCATTGCGGAAGTTAAAACATAATTGAACCCCATCCTGACTGTATGGACCTTCTGATGTAAGCCAGAATAACTGTGAATCCTGAACCTTGCAGGCAACGTAAAGAGCCGTATTGTCCCACATGAGATACCAGGTAGCGCTAAGATCCTCGGCCGAATCAGGATTGTAAGTTGCAGCATTAATAGCGCCTTCTTTCGGTGCTGTTAATATTGCAGGATATACCATCGAAATGGCCATCGCAGATGTCCATTCATTGGCAGAAAGAACTCCATCTATAGTCGGAGCTGTAACTGCCTGCGGAACATAATAATTCAAACCATATGAACATGATACAAATACCAGAGTCAAAATTATGATATTTAAACAATATCTCATTATTTTGTCTTTCATAAAACTCATTATTGCAGCCATTCGTACGCAAATTTCTCTATATCTTCATTGTTTACTGATAAATCGTTATTTAAATCACCATGCAGCCAATCATTAAAATCTTGCTGCCAGCCTTGAGCGATAATCGAAAAATCTATAAAATCAACTGCATTGTCTTCATTGATATCAGAATATATAATTCCGTCGTTTTCTATTACTTCAGCAAAATCTATTTCATAATGACCTGATGACACTGAATTATTTGTCGGGTCAAAACGCAATTGTTTTACAATTCCTGACCAGTTTGGATTACTGTACAGGTCGACTAAATATGTTTTGAAATCATTGCTATTAGAAATAATGCTAAATTTCAAGGATTTAACCTCGTTCCATCCAGTATCTGTTTTTGTAATCCAGAAAAGCTGCGCCTCTGTGCCTGCTGTCTGATTTTTGAGCTTTATTTTAAAGTACCTGCATTTGCCGGCATCAAATCTTGTCAATGGCGAATAAATATAAGAATCAT
>JBDKUM010000247.1:0-2453 GCA_039679715.1 Phycisphaerales bacterium | reverse complement strand
AAGAAAGGATGTGCCTAGCATGATTATTACAAGCATTGCAAAATGGGGGAATAGCCAAGGAATCCGCCTGCCCAAAGAAGTGTTAGAACAGGTGAATTTGAAGCATAAAGATAAACTATCCGTTGTTATTAATGGCGAAGAAATTATTCTAAAAAAAATCGTTGAAACAAATGAAAACAGGCTTAAAAAATTATTTGAGAATTACACAGCCGGAGATTATATCTGCAAAGAAATAGAATGCACTCCTGCTGTTGGCAAAGAGGTTTTCTAATGTTTCGACAATCGCCTGAAATAGGAGATATAATTCTTCTTAACTTTGTCCCTCAGTCCGGCAATGAAATCCAAAAAAGGCGGCCAGCACTTGTCATTTCTTGTACGTTTTTTAATGAAACTACTGGATTTTCAGTCGTCTGTCCAATAACTTCAACCCAAAATAACTTTCCTTTGCATATATCTTTAGACAGCAGGACAACTACCCACGGCGATATCTTAATCGAACAGCTAAAATCATTGGATTATAATGCACGTTCATGGTCTTTTTTAGAAAAAGCACCAAACGACATCTTAGATCGTGCTATAGATTTAGCCAAAAACTATATAATAGGTAAATAATTTTAGCCGGATAATGTTTTTATTATCCGGTTATTTCATTGTCGCCAAAGAGGCACGATAAAAAACGACCCGGCTTGAAGCCGCGTCGTTACTAGATTTTTAATGGCAGGGGCAGAAGGACTTGAACCCTCAACCAATGGTTTTGGAGACCACTACTCTACCAATTGAGCTATACCCCTATATGGAGCGGAAAACGAGATTCGAACTCGCGACCCCCGCCTTGGCAAGGCGATGCTCTACCACTGAGCTACTTCCGCATATCACTAGCCTGCGTCATATGATCAAAATATCATTTTTGCTGCAAGATCCTGAACAAGTTCTAATAATATCATGGATTTATCTATATTTCAACATGGGATACTGCCTATTTCAGCGAATTATTATTTTCTGACGCTATCATACTCACTTTTCCCCTTGTTTACAATATATTTCAGCTTGGAAATCAAAACTTTCCCCTATATAACAGTAACTGCCTATCATAAACAAGGCTGTTTGCTTCGTAATTGCTTTATAATTTCCGGCTGCCCCGTTTGGTCATAGGCAGTCCTTTTTTACATAAAGGACAGGAATCAGGACTAAAAGTTTCTACTGTGAGATGCAATAATGCCTGAGCCGGAATCCCGAAATCCACTTTCCCGCCGCTGCGGTCTACCAGTAATCCTACTCCCACCGGTATTCCTCCCTGCTCGCGGACAACATCAATGACCTCCCTCACCGAACCGCCGGTGGTGACAATATCCTCGACAACCAGAACCCGTTCCCCCGGTTTAATGGCAAATCCCCGCCGAAGAGTCATCCTGCCATTTTCCCGTTCCGTAAATATAGCACGGGTGCCCAGATTTTTACCCACCTCGTGAGCCAAGAGGATACCGCCGGTCACCGGACCGACAACTACTTCAATTTTTTCATTGGCAAACTTACCTGCCAGCACTTTGCATAACTGAGCTGTATATTCCGGATATTGGAGAACTTTAAATTTTTCTACATATAAAGGGCTGTGCAAGCCGGACGTCAGGAGAAAGTGTCCTTCTAATATAGCCCCTGTATCTAAAAACATTTTTTTAACTGCTGCTTCATTCATTTCACACCCTCCATTTCACGAAGAATATTTTCCGCTGCCAGCTTCGCATCGGCGGCTGCAATAATTGGGCGTCCCACTACCAGATAATCGGCCCCATTCCGCAGCGCACCTGCCGGAGTAGCTGTCCGGCTTTGGTCATTCAGACCGGCACCTTGAGGTCGTATACCGGGAGTGACAATCAGGAAATCCTTGCCGCAAGCTTTACGAATTTGCGCCGCTTCACGCGGTGAAGCCACAACCCCGTCCATACCGGATTGCTGAGCCAGCCGGGCAAGATGAATTACCTGTTCCGCAGTATTCTTGCCATATCCCAAAATCGACCATTCTTCCTCACTAATACTTGTCAGAACTGTAACTGCAACTAATTTTGGCCGGACAATTCCCCTGTTTCTCGCTTGTTCGGCAACCGCCTGAGCGGCCTCCCGCATCATCGACGGACCGCCGGAAGCATGTATGGTTAACAAAGAAATCCCCAAGCCGGCAAGAGCAACCGCACTTCGCGCCACTGTATGGGGGATATCGAAAAATTTCAAATCCAAAAAGATCTGCTTGTCCTGCCGGCGCAAAAATTCCAACGCTTCCCGGCCTACACTGTAATATAATTCCATGCCCACTTTGTAATAACTAACGCTATCGCCTAATGCAGCGACAATTTGCTTAACCTTAGCAAGATCCGATACATCAAGGGCTACAATCAGCCGTTGATCATTCATTACGCCACTCCTCTACTATTGTGTAATCATTTTGCCGACTAACTGTC
>JBDKUM010000246.1:0-6708 GCA_039679715.1 Phycisphaerales bacterium | reverse complement strand
ACCTGCGGAGTTTGCAAAATTATGTGTTGAAGTTGGTTGTTATAAACGGCAGAAACCTACGACTGAAGATGTGGAAATGAAGGAAATCCTCTCAAATGAACTGGACTAAAAAATAGGGGCAGACCACATCCAATATAACAATACTATACTAATGTACTCTGGAAACCTCTCTCTTGATTTGGACCAGTTTTTGGGGGCAAGGTCACAGGCTATAAATTTTGTAAGATTTTTGCTGAAGCAGATGAGAATCAGAGAAGTTAAAATTTACTGGATGCATCGCAAACGAAAAATGGTTCGAATCAAAGATCTGGTATCCACAAACATTGTTCAATACCAGATTTACGAATGAGCAAGTATGCTGAAATATTATGGTCTTTTATTTTCAGATACAATGATCAATTTAAGCGGAGTTTTAGATAAGTTTACGAGGCGATGTTTTTGATGTGCATGTATGTAAAATGCGTCCCCAGCTTTAATCTTCCACTTTCCCTCGTTTTCAATTTCCAATTCGGCAGAGCCGCCTGAAAGTATAGTTCCTGCCAAATCATAAACGTGCTGCTCCCATTCGCTTTGTTTTTCAGTGGGTGCGATAGTTTCGTGAACCAAAATGAAACGCCTTTTTGCAGTTTTGGCAAGCAGATATTTGTAAATCCTGTTCTTATCGGAAAGGCTTTGCATTCCAGATTGCAGGCTTACAGGTGTATCGGTTTTTTTCTTTGACAATACGAAGAAATCGGCAAGGTCGTATCCTAGTTCGTTCAGGATTTTGCCCAGAGTTGCCAGAGTCGGGCTGCTTGTCCCTTTTTCGATCGCTATTAGCGATGCAGGGGAAATATCAGCCTGACGGCTTAGTTGCCGCAAACCTATGCCTTTTTCAGTACGCAGTTTTTTAAGGATAATACCTAGGTCTTTTGTGTTCATAAAATCATCCGAAAATTTAATATTTTAATTATATCTTTTTTCGACAAAATTATCCATCTAAATAATTTACGATCATAATTTTTAGTTGTTTTTACTTGATTAGAGCTAAGCGATGTGTTATTGTATACAATAACAGTTGTTTACATGACATGCAACATTATTTATTAATAAAAAACATTAGTTTCGTATGGAGTAAAAAATGGCAGAAAATAAATTAGCAGTAAACGGAGGCTCAAAAGCAGTTGATAAACTTGGGCCGTTCCCAACCAAAATTGGAAAAAATGAACTTCTTGAAGTTCTGGATTTATGGCAGTTATCGCCTGAAAATACTTCCAAAATAAAAGCTATAATCGAAAGTGAAAAGAATCTTAAAGGGCCTCACCTTTTCAGATATTATAATCCACGTCCGAGCAAGGTTGCCGCAGCCGAAGCAGCTATGAAAGATTTGATTGGTACTAAATTTTGTATGGCGGCAAATTCCTGTACATCGGCGCTTGTATCCGCTTACCGTTCACTTGGTATCGGCATGGGCGATGAAGTTATCGTTCCTGCTTATACATTTTTTGCCACATCAGCAACAGTCGTTGCTTCCAATGCGATACCTATTATTGTTGATATTGATGAAACCTTGTGCATGGATGCCGCGGCGGTTGAAAAAGCTATAACCAAAAGAACAAAAGCGATAGTGCCAGTTCATATGCGAGGCGCTCCTGCTCAAATGGATGCTATCATGGATGTAGCCAATAAACATGGCATTGCCGTAATAGAGGATGTTGCGCAGGCAGCCGGCGGTTCATTCAAAGGCAAGATGCTCGGCAGTATTGGAAAAATCGGCTGCTTCAGTTTTGATTATTATAAAATTATAGTCAGCGGCGAAGGCGGATTTTATACAACAAATGATGAAAAACTTTACACCAGGGCTTTAAACTGGCATGATTGCGCAGCATGCTGGAGGCCTGACAGATTCGGACCTGAAAAAGAAAATGAAGATTTGTTCTGTGGCGAAAATTACAGAATGAGCGAGATGGAAGGCGCGGTAGCTTTAGCACAAATTAAACGTGCGAAAGAAATTCTTGCAGGTCATAGAAACGCTAACAGAAAAATTAAAAATGGAATCGAAAAATTCAAAGGATTGAATTTCAGAAAATTGGCTGACGAAGCAGGAGATACCGGCATTTGTCTTGTTATGTTCCTGCCCGATGCTGATATAACAAAAAAAGTTTTGCCCGCCTTAAAAGCAGAAGGCGTTCCTTGCGGCGGAATTTACGATTCTAAAGTAAGAGATTGGCATACATATAATTATTGGGAACATATTCTTCAATATAAATCAGTTTCCACCGATAAGCTGCCATGGAGCGGAGTGGGTCAAAATGATTTGCCAAAATATACAAAAGAGATGTGCCCCAAAACTCTTGAATTGTTGTCTCGGTCTATTCTTCTCGATATAGATTATAACTTCAGTGATGACGATTGCGGCAAAATCTCTGCGGCAATTAACAAAGTTCTTAATGTTTACTTAAAGTAAAAGGAGTATAGATGGCAAAACTAAGCGTATGTGCGGAATGTTTCTTTACGAATTTGCCTTTTGAAAAGCGAATCGAAAAGATAGCATCAATCGGCTATAAACATATTGAATTCTGGCATCCGGAAGGTACCTTCGATGGTAAAGGTGTCGATTTCTCAAAAGCTAAAGATGCGAAATCTCTGAAAAAAACAGCTAAAGATAATGGTGTTGCGATAAATGATTTTGCGTTCAGTGCATGGGATGGTTCGATTGGCGGAAATGCTACGAATGATAAAGATCATGCCAAATATTTTGAGCAGATTCAAAAAATGCTGGATTTCGCGAATGAAATCGGCTGCAAAAAGGGCATTATACTTTCAGGTATGACGCAGAAGAATTTATCAAAAGAGAAAATGATTTCGAATCTGACAAAGGCTTACACTAAAGCTGTGAAAATGGCGGAAAAAGCGAAAATTACTCTTGTGCTTGAGCCTCTCAATACACTTGTTGATCACGGCGGTTTCTTTCTTGATGGTACAGAAGAATCGGTAAAAATTATCCGTAAAATTAATAGCCCAAATCTTAAATTGCTTTATGATGTTTACCACATGCAGATTATGCAGGGCAATATAATTGATTTTCTGTCGAAGAATATCGATATCGTCGGGCATTTCCATTCGGCAGGCGTTCCGGGAAGAGCCGAACTTTTTGATACTGAAATAAACTATCCGGCAATAATTAAAAAAATAGATAAACTTGGTTACAAAGGATGTTTCGGATTGGAATATTTCCCCAAAATGGATCATACCAAATCACTTAAAAAGACACTTAAATATTTAGGCTAAGGAAAATTATATGGCAGGAAAATTTAAATTTACATTCGGGCCTTGGAATATTCATCAGGGTGCAGACCCATTTGGCCCAGTAGTTAGAAAAGAAGTTGCTTTCGCAAAAAAGCTTAAAATGTACAAAAAGCTTGGTTTTGACGGCGTACAGTTTCACGATGATGATGCTGTGCCGGATATGAAACAGCTTTCCAACGAACAAATTATTAAAAAGGCAGCAGCACTTTCAAAGCAATTGAAAAGTGAAGGGCTGATTGCTGAGTTTGTCGCGCCGAGGCTTTGGGAAGATGCACGCACCATTGACGGCGGCTATACAAACAACGACCCGAAGAATAGAAAATACGCTATCGAAAGAAGCAAAAGGGCGATTGATATCGCAGATGCGCTGGGGACTAACCTAATTGTTTTATGGCTCGCTCGTGAAGGAACATACATCCGCGAATCGAAAGACAGCAAGGTTGCTGTAGATAGATTGGTTGAAGCTATCAACGCGATGCTTGATTACAATCCAAATGTTCGCATTGCAATCGAAGCCAAGCCAAATGAACCAATGGATCATACCTATATTCCAACAATCGGCCATGCGATCGGCCTTGGTATGCTCACACACGATGCTTCACGTGTTGGCTGTGTAATCGAATCTGCACATGCGATTTTAGCCGGTTTGGATCCATCAGATGAAATGGGTTATGCGCTTGCTCATAAAAAACTTTGGTCAGTGCACCTTAACGATCAGAACGGTTTGAAATTCGATCAGGATAAATCTTTCGGTTCTGTTGATTTGAGAAGAGCATTTAATCAGGTCCGAATTTTGGACAAGCATGATTATGGTCAGGATGGCCAATGGGTCGGCCTTGATGTTAAGGTTATGCGAACTCAAAAAGATGATGTAGCGACAAAACATTTGAGCAATAGCAGAGAAATATTCCTCAAATTACTAAAACTTTCCAGAAGTCTTAGCGATGCAAAAATTGCAAAGCTGACGGCTGAAAGAAACTACGAGGAACTTGATCTTTTGATAATGAATCATCTTTTAGGATAAAAGTTATGAAGTCATTGAAGGCTGGTATCATCGGAACAGGCTACATAGGGCCTGCGCATATTGAAGCGTTGCGAAGACTCGGCAATGTTGAAATTGCGGCGGTTGCCGAAGCCAATCAGGAGTTGGCTGATAAAAAAGCAAACCAATTAGGCATTTGCAAAGCTTACGGCAATTACAGAGATATGCTTAATGATAAAAGCATTGATGTAATTCATAATTGCACACCGAACTTTATGCATTTGCAGGTTAATAAGGATATTCTCAATGCCGGTAAACACTGCATCAGCGAAAAACCGCTTGGCATGAACAGCAGGGAATCGGCAGAACTTGTAAAACTTGCAAAAGAGAAAAAATTGGTCAACGCTGTCAATTTTAATTACCGTTATTACCCGCTTGTTCAGCAGGCAAGAATGATGGTAAAAAATGGCGAGCTTGGCAGGGTTTTCGCTGTTCAGGGCTGTTATATGCAGGATTGGCTCTTGTACGATACCGACTGGAGCTGGCGACTCGACCCGAAGATGGCAGGCGACAGCAGGGTAATGGGTGATATTGGTTCGCATTGGTTTGATTTGATTCAATTCATAACAGGAAAGAGAATCGTAAAAGTTTTCGCTGATTTAATTACATTGCATGAATACCGTAAAAAACCAAAGATGCAGATTGAAACATTTTCGGGCAAAGAATTAAAACCCGAAGATTATGAAAAAGTGAAGATCAACACCGAAGATTACGGCCATGTTCTACTGCAATTTGACGATGGTGCAAAAGGTATGACCTGCATCACGCATGTTTCCGCAGGCAGGAAAAATCATATTGTATTCGAACTCAACGGCACTGAAAAAAGCGTCTGGTGGGATCACGAAAAACCAAATGAATTAACCATAGGCCAGAGAAATCGGCCTAACCAGCTTCAAATGAAAGATGCTGTGCTCATGGATAAAAATATCAGGGACTACGCTCATTATCCCGCAGGACACAATGAAGGTTATCCAAGTGCTGTAAAGAATTTCTGCCGGAATGTATATAGATACATAGCCGGCGAATCGAAAGAAATTGATTTTGCTACATTTGAAGACGGCCATAGAGCTGATGTTATTGTTGAAGCGACAATAAAAAGTGCAAAATCAGAGCGATGGGTTGCTATTTAATCGCAACCAGCAAATAATCGACTTTTTTGAACTGTGAATGCAAAAAAAATATTGCTGATGTTTTAAAGTGTTGTGGCAAGAGCAGTCGAGCATCAATTCCCTAAGGGTATGCTTCTATTGCTAATGCCTTTTATGGCCATTGGGTCAAAAACAAACCCTCTAATTGTTTCGGCCAAGTAATATTTCAATATCTAAAAGCTTGTGCAGCTATGGAATAATATTTGCTAAGCTAATAAAAAAATATAAAATATTGGACAAAGGGTTTTTAAACAAAAGACTTATGGAAATCATTGATATTAATTGTATGCTCGGAACATGGCCAGATTTTTCTGTTCGCTTTCATGATACCGAAGGCTTGCTGAAGGAAATGGCTAGTTACAATATTTCAAGTTGTGTTGCATTTCATTCATATTCTCTTTGGGATATGGAACATGGAAACAGACTTATATATACAATTGCTAAAGAATCTCATGGCAAGATTAAACATTGTTACGTTCTTCAGTCACCACTAAACAATGCAATTATGCCAGATGGTCCAAACTTACGCAAAAAACTTCTGCAAGAAAAACCTTTTGCTATTAAACTGTTTCCAAATACTCATAGGTATCTGGCCAATGAGTTTTATAGTTGTGAATTATTTGAAATTTTGAATGAGCTGAAACTTCCGGTGATATTTGATTCTGATCAAAACCCTGGATATGATAAACTACCTGAGCTTGCCAAAGCTTATCCGCATATTCCGTTTATTCTACTCCGGCAATCGCTGAATCACATGAGATTTATATTGCCACTTCTTCGTAAAACGGAAAATATATATTTTGACGTTAGTATTATGTGTGATACAGGTTTTTTGGAGGAAATTATCAATAATTATGGTAGTGAGCGTTTACTGTTTGGCAGTGGAATGCCATTCTATATACCGGCAGGAGCATATGGTTTAATTTTTTATGCTCGAGTTTCCGAATATCATCGCAAAAACATCCTTTGTGCAAATTGGACCCGGCTGGAAGGAGCTATTGTATGGTAAAAGAATGTTCTTTAATTCGTACTCTAGCATTTGCAGGAAAACCAATGAACTTCCCAGTTATAGACGCTCACACACATCTTTTGGGTTATTCTTATAATGGTTGGTACCAATCGTTTACTTCCCTAGTTGAAGTTATTTCTCTAAAGAAACACCTTGGTATTGATTGTATTGATACTAGCCCACAATCACTTGTGTTCTGGGATATTGAACTCACCAACAAC
>JBDKUM010000245.1:0-3752 GCA_039679715.1 Phycisphaerales bacterium | reverse complement strand
AATGTTTCAACATTCGCAGATGAGTCAGAGTTCGCCGGAAGCAATTGGGATCGCATTTACTATATTTGCGGTTATAGCAGTAGCAATCTTTGTGGCATTAAAAGTAAGCAAAACACCAAGAGTAAATAGTTAGTCAAGATGCAGTCCATAAGAAGATGCAAAATCTTACCCTACTCTCACTATTGCCTCCATCGCTTTCTGCTGATCCAATTCAGCATATACTTCAGTAATAACCGCTGACCTGTGGCCAAGTATGATTCGAGCGGTATCGATGCCAAATTCTTTACGCAAGAATGTTGCAGCATTGTGACGAAGCTGATGCGAATGCCAGTGTACCAGGCTTTACCGAAAACTTATGAATGTATGAGTATAGATTTGTAGATTTGGACAAGCTCCGTACCGCGAACCTGCTCGTGAGCCACGGTGCAGCAGAACAAATCCTGCAGATAATTCAAACCTAAACTAACATTTGCAGCCTGAAAATGTTCATGTATAATGTTAATCTGGAAGGTTTTATGGAGAAAAGAACAACCATTAGCGTCCTTGTTTTGTCATTTTTATTGAACTTGAAATACTGATTTGTTTCTTAAGGTTATGTTATGAAATGGATGACATTAGTTTCAATATTTCTACTAACCAGTGAGGCCATTTTGGCTGACCGAGGCATTATAATAGCAAAGGATGTCAATCTAGCCGAACCTGCTCAAAGAGCTATTATCATGCACAATGGAACATGGGAAATGCTAATATTACAAACCGATGTTCAGGCAAATAAGTCAGCTCATGCGGTGGAGTTCATGCCGTTACCTGCCAAGCCTGAAGTATCTCTAGCTCCAAAGGAATGTTTTAAAAATCTTCAGTTGCTCATAGATAAGCACCAAATAAAATACTATATAGTTCAACCTCGTAAAATTGGTTCTCATGATTCAGGTCAGCAGTCTGAGGGAATAAAAATTATTTTAAAGCATGATCTTGGTCCACACCATGTTACTGTTGTAGAAATAAATGATGTAAATGCCTTTCAGAACTGGGTTACACATTTTTTTGCTGATAATGGGTTAGGAAAGCCGGCTATGACGAATCAACTCATTAACACCGTAGCAGATTACTTCACTCGTGGATTTAAGTATTTTGCATTTGACGTAATAGATATGGTTCCCGGCCGAAAAACAATTGCACCTTTAACCTATCATTTCAAGTGTGATCATGTTTACTACCCGCTCAAGGTCACAAATCTGTATGGTGGAAAGGGAACAATTGAAGTATTTTATGCTATAAATCCTTGGCGAGATCCTCATGCAGATGGTCCAAACCCTAATAGCTTTGACCGCTATAATCGGCAAGAAGGCATTGGGACGAATTGGATTTTCTCAAGAGAAGTTAATATTTCCACTGACGAATTGGGTACATTGCACCCTGCAGCGAAAGAACTCTTCCTAGCTGCAGGCTCGCCGTTCTTTGCAACAAAATACGAAGGAGATTTGCGGTTTACAAATGATGTCTGGCTTAATGTAGGTTACGCTAGCCCCGAATATCTATGTATGGGATTCTTATCTTTGCTCCGAGAAGGCGATATCCAGGGTCTAGAGCACCTTACGGATGTTCCTTTCGGGCTCAATCGCAAGACTTTCAATGACAAACTTGGGCTCTTTTCAGAACTTAGCAAATTGGTGCGAGATCCGAATTTGATAACATTTCAAATTAAAAACAGAGCAAGTTTTAGTGGGATCTGGAGTAATGAATTCGATAAAATATTCATTGAGTCTTTTTTAAAGAATCAAACTTGGCACCATTTCGTGCTCGAAAGCGACTTAATGTCATTACACTTTTTTACTGTTTATCAGAACGATGATACATTTCGAGTTGTCTATTTCCGAATCGGCAAGTTGAATGATTATTAAGTACGTCTTCATGCTCACTATGAATTCTTTTTGATAGTAAAAAGAAACGCTTTTAAGTAGTTGTATCAGCGACCTTACAAAGATTTTTAGGACATTTTACTATTTGATGTTAACAAGTATTTTAATATATTTGATTAAAGTATTTTAGAGAGCCAGGATAGCATTTAGCCAAAAGCCTAAAGATAGAACATTATATTTTTCCTTCACAAAAAGGCAGAACATTTAGCTTTCCTCAGACCCTGTTTTAGGTACCAAATACTAAAGCTTGCTATTTACACTATCCCACCCTCACCACAGCCTCCATCGCTTTCTGCTGATCCATTTCAGCATATACTTCAGTAATAACCGCTGACCTGTGACCTAGAATTATTCGAGCAGTATCAATGCCAAACTCTTTACGCAGGAAGGTCGCGGCGTTATGCCTTAGCTGATGTGGATGCCAGTGATATTGCTTGTACCAAGCTTTCAACTCTGCTTTTTCCTTTTTAGTCAGCCTCTTACGCCATTGTTTTTTAGTTTCATTCTCCCGTTGCCGTGAATGCTCCGGAACAGGGAATGCCCACTCGATCGCGCGAGTTATGGCCAGCCTATAACGTGGGCCGACGTGGAGCGGCAGTTGGGGCGAGCCATCGTTTTGGTCCGGTGTACGTTGTGAGGGGAATGCAAATGCATTTATAAAGGTTGCAGCTTATATTGACATGGTATAAAAGAACGCTTCGCCCGTTTCTCTCTTATAAAATAACCAATAATAAACGCTTTTCTGTCGATCTGCCGCGTAGAAAAGTTCTGCGGATTGCCATTTTTCAGGATCGGAACAAAAGTCTCTCGCTCCCAAATTAGTACCTTGGTCAAATGTTTGGATTCCATTTTGGTCAATCTTGAATTTCTCAATTTTTTCCAATTTTTTGTTTTGAACGATTGTTTGCAAATCAGATTCACTTGCGCTGAAAGATATATCGGCTGAATAGTCTGGCCCGCCCCAATGCATATATCCATGTATGCCGCTGACTGACTGTGGGATAGGCTTTATAATAAACCTTTTAAACATTGATTTCGATGTAGGTTTATAAATTGCCACATTCAAACAGATTGGGATGCTACATAGAATAATCGTAACGATACGTTTTCGCTTCTTGGAATTAAATAATTGAAGCCTTCTAAGGACAGGCTTTAGCAGAATATATATTATGCCGCAAAAACCGCCTACAAAACAGCCCGCCATTGTGCCGAACACCGGATCAACTCGGAGAATTGCAGAACTGATTGCCCCAGAAATTAATATAAGCCAAAACATAGTGATGCCTCCTATTCGATTCCTTTTGATCTGCCCGATATTTCTGTACCAGTTGTCATGAGAGTATTCCATACGCATCCACTCTGTATTGGGGCTGACGGAGCGTAGCGGAGTCAGACCCAATAGACGGTGCCGCAGGGCTAATAAATCCCAGCCTGCTGTGCGGACCGTAATGATTATAATCCTTTCGCCGCCGTTCTACAAGATATCTTAATTCTTCCATAGTTAATACTCTTAGATGTGAACTCAGAACCCTTATCGCTTCGAATGTAATTGATTCATTCTTCTACCCGACCCTCACCACCGCCTCCATCGCTTTCTGCTGATCCATTTCGGCATACACTTCTGTGATAACTGCTGACCTATGGCCAAGAATTATTCTCGCCGTGTCAATTCCAAACTCTTTACGCAGGAACGTAGCGGCATTGTGGTGGTCTGCCCCTATTTTTTAGTCCAGTTCATTTGAGAGGATTTCCTTCATTTCCACATCTTCAGTCGTAGGTTTCTGCCGTTTATAACAACCAACTTCAACACATAATTTTGCAAACTCCGCAGGT
>JBDKUM010000244.1:0-3776 GCA_039679715.1 Phycisphaerales bacterium | reverse complement strand
CATTATACTGTTTAATTCTTGAAGAATCAAGCATTTATGATAAATTCTACTAATGGAAAATACAGCCAATCAAACAATTGCTAACAAGTGGTTAAATGTACCAATCATTGCAATAATCTCTCGGCTTTTATGTCGGGAATTGACACTTCAGAATGAATATCTTCGTAGTGAGAATAAAATTCTGAAATCTAAAATCAAAAAACGACTAAGTTTTACCGACGATGAACGAAGAACATTGGTTGAAGCTGCCATGGCAATGGGTAAAGATTTGATGGAGCAAGTTGTTAGAATTGTTAGTCCCAAAACGATTCTAGCCTGGCAGCGAAAGCTTGAAAAGGAAAAATGGAATTTTTCTGATCGCATGAAGAACAATCCAGGCAGGCCAAGAATTAATATTGATATCGAGCAGCTCGTCTGTAAAATGGCCCGCGAAAATGAGTGGGGTTATGAACGGATTCAAGGTAAACTGGAAAAGCTCGACATTAAAATCTCTAAAAGCAGCGTTGCTAATATATTAAGAAGAACCGGACTTCCTCGGTCACCTGAAAGAAAAGGATTGAGCTGGCGAGAATTTTTATCTAGGCATGCAGCAGTGTTTTTATGTGCGGATATGTTTCAAAAAGAAGTTTGGACCTTTAGAGGTTTGACGACAGCATATGTATTTTTCGTTATGCATTTACAAACACGAAAAGTTCTTTTAGCAAGAGCTACATTTTCTCCGACAAATCAATGGCTCCATCAACAAACGCGTCATGTCCTTTGGAACTGCGAAGAGCAGGGTGTTAAACCTCGTTTCTTTCTTCGTGACAATGATATGTTGTATCCAGAAGGAATGAAAGCTGTTTTAAAAGCCTCTGGTATTGAAACTATTAAAACACCTTTTGGTGCACCTAACGCAAATGCTTATGCAGAACGTTATGTTCTTAGCTGTGAACGGCGGAGTAAAAGTGTACCAGGTGGTGGCACAAAAATGTACCACCCGAATTATATATAGCCAGGACCGCCATAAATCTACAGTAGTTTTCTCTTTTGTCTGCACCTTTTTTTGTTTATATTGTTATTTCGATTTAAGGATAATTTAATGAAAAAAGAAAATATTATTGTCAATGTAGCTTGTGCTTTATTCTTCATACATAGCAGTATTGCCGCGGCGATTAGCGGTTTTGTTTACGAAGACAAAAATAAAAATAACATAAAAGACAAGAATGAAAAGCCTATTGCGAATATTGCCGTCTCAAATGGCAGGGATGTTGTGCTTACGGATAAAAAAGGGCAGTATCACTTAGATGTAAATGACAGCCGAACTGTTTTCGTGATAAAACCCGCAGGCTGGAATACCCGGACAGACACTCTAAACATTCCAAGATTTTATTATAATTTAATAGATGTCCAATTTTCTACAAGCATGGATTTTGCTTTATATAAAAACAGTGAATCTGACAACTTTGATATAATCCTTTATGGCGATCCGCAATTGAAGTCAAAAGAGGAAATTGGCTTTTTTTGCCATGATGCTATTGAGGAAACCATAGGCGTTAAAGGGGAATTCGGTGTGATTCTTGGCGATATAGCTTTTGATAATCAAAATTTGTACAATGAGATCGATAAAGCTGTTGCACTTACAGGTATAAACTTTTATCGTGTTCCTGGCAATCATGATATGGACTATAATGCGAAAGATGACGATGACGCTCTGGAAAATTATAGAAAATTATACGGCCCGCCATATTATTCATTTAACTATGGAAATGTGCATTTTATTATGCTCGATAACATAATCAGTAAGAGAGTAGATGATTCATACCTGCGATACGATGAAGGTATTAGCGACAGGATTCTGGAATTTATAAAAAATGATTTGGCGTTTGTAAGCAAGGATAAGCAGGTTGTGCTGATGGGACATGCCAATATAACAGAATTTGACCATAATAAAAATGAATTGCTCGATATGCTCGCTGAATATCCGCATACGCTTTCAATCGCAGGGCATGACCACCGCATTAAGAATATTTTTATCGATTCCAATGATGGTTGGGACGGCAAAAAACCGCATCATATTTATGTCGCAGGCGCGGTCTGCGGCGCATGGTGGCAGGGTTTTCCGAACGAAGACGGCATTCCAAACGCTATGATGACAGACGGCACACCAAATGGTTATTCGATTGTTAGTTTTAAAAAGCATGAATATTCTATACGATACAAAGCTTTTGGCAAAGATGAAGATTTTCAGATGATTGCGTACCTGCCGGACGAAATGACTTCTCAACAGGCGGCTGAATCGGAAGTAATTTTAAATATTTTCGCAGGTACTGAAAAAGACATAGTTGAAATGAGCATTGATTCAAATAAGGATTGGAAGTTTATGCAGTATGAACCCAAAGAAGCTCCTTTTCGGAACATTGCTTTAGATAAAGAAGCAGAATATAATTTTCCCCGATATGATTGGGCTAAATCAAAAAGTATAACCGGCCATATATGGACATCAAAATTGCCAACTGACCTAAGCGAAGGAACACACATTATTTTTTTCCGTTCTGTTGATATGTACGGCAATAAGCATTTCGCTAAAAGGATCATTAGAATACAATAGCAAAACTATTTCGGAAACTACAAAGCCTTATTCTTTTGGAATAAGGCTTTTTCTTTATCTAAACAAGATAACGGATTTTGCCATTCAAAATATATCAAATCGCTCATTCCTTTGGCCTGCAAATCAGAATTATAATTAACCGGAAACTATAAATTTATTTTGTTGAGCAATACCAATTGGTATTATTACTCGCGTGTCGGAAGGTTTGTAAGTCATTGAGTTAAGCTTCGCTTAAGCCGCGGACTATGCACGAGTATTTTTTGGGATCCGTATAAGATATTTATTGGAAAAATTCGTGAGATTTCAGCAAAATCCGCTTATTACGCCAAAGGATATCAAACCCAGTCAAAGCGATCTGGAAGTTTGTTGTGTGCTTAATCCGGGCGTGGCGAGATTTAATGACCAGACCATTCTTTTATTGCGCGTTTGTGAAAGACCTCTGCAGGAAGAAGGCTGGCTTTCGGTTCCTGTTCTGGAAAAAGAAGCCGGAAGATATAAAATACTGCGATTCAAAAAAGATGATCCGCTGCTGGATTTCAGGGACCCGCGAATTTTTGATTATGGCGAAAATGTCTATCTTACTACCGCATCGCATTTACGCATAGCCCGAAGCAATGACGGCGTTAATTTCACTATAGAACCGAAACCTTTTATTTTCAGTAATTCCGACGATGAAGAATTTGGCGTTGAAGATTCACGAATTACCAAAATTGAAGACACTTATTACATTTATTATGTAGCTGTTTCACGAAATAGCTATTGCACAAAACTCGCATCCACTAAGGATTTCAAAAATGCGCAAAAACATGAAATAATTTTTCATCCACAGAATAAAGATGTTGCAATTTTTGAAGGAAAGATTGGGGATTCGTACATCGCTTTTCACAGACCCGATTTAAGCATTTTCCGTGCGCCGCCCGCTATGTGGCTGGCGTATTCAAAAGATTTGATTTACTGGGGCAGGCACAAACTTTTGATAAGTCCGCGCAAGAAAATGTGGGACTCGGCCAGAATCGGAGCGGGTACAGTACCAATCCTCACGGATAAAGGGTGGCTTGAAATTTATCATGGTGCAAATGAAAAGCATAATTATTCGCTTGGTCTTTTATTGCTCGATGCTTTGGACCCTTCAAAAATTATTTACAGAAGCGATGAGCCGTTCTTTGAACCGCAGGAGGAATATGAA
>JBDKUM010000243.1:0-5981 GCA_039679715.1 Phycisphaerales bacterium | reverse complement strand
TTTGCATTGTAGATGAAATCCTGATACTTTAATGCGTAACTTCTTTCCCAGACGTATGATGCTTAAATGGTTTAAATATATAATCGGTTTTGCTGTTCTCTTTTTCCTTGGCTGGTATCTCGCCAGGCATTGGCAGGAAATTTCAGAGTTATTTAAACTCAACATTTATCAATTATCAGCTATTTATATTGTCTCTTTCTTCGGTATTGTGATCAATGCGTTGGTTTTAATTATAGTTCTTCGACCTATGGGAATCAAGCCGCCTTTGGGGAATATGATTCTGCTTCAAAATGCCTGCCTTCTGCTGAATTATGTACCCATGAAATTTGGTACTTTATTTTTTGCCAACTATCTCAAAAGGCATTATGGTCTGAAATATTCTTATTTCGCGACCTTTTCCGTTTATCTTACATTGTTAATTTCTGTCGCTGCCTATGGCGCAGGAGCACTGGTTTTGATTTTTGTTTACGGTCTCGACAACGTACAAAAACAGATTCTCACCGCCGCTTTTATTGTCGGCTTTATAGTTGCAATTGCCGTTATCTTTATTCCTTTGCCCCTGCCAAAAGGTACATCTAAATTGGCAACTGTTTTTAGAGATTTTCTGTTAAGTAGAAAAACGATTTCTAATGATTTGAAAGTTTTGGCTTCCGCAACCCTTCTCTTGTTCCTGAATTTTGTTTTAGCTTCTATAAGATTGGCAATTGTCTATCACAGTATGGCAATCAAACTGGATCATACGACAGGTTTTCTTGTTTTAGGTGCGATTAGTTATATTGTTTTGTTTTTTAACTTTACTCCCGGTGCTTTGGGTATCCGTGAAGCGATATTAGGTGCAGGAGCGGTTATTCTTGGAGTCCCGCTTGAAGCCGGCGTTGCCGCCGCATTAATTGATAGAGCAATAGTATTGAGTTGGTCTTTCATAATTGGCGGACTTTGTACCGCGTATATATGGTTTAAATCTCCCGCCGATTTCAAAGAAGAAATAGATGTAGCAAATTAAAGATGTAGAATTTTACCTTAAATTCTCACCCTCATTATTTTTACAAAAATCCCTTGTCTACTTTGTAGATATATTTATGTAGTGTGTAAATTTGGGTCAAAAGTTAAATCTTTTGAGTCAAAATTTTTCATTGTCATCGTTTTTTGGAAAAGTTCGTGTCTTTTTTGAATAAAAAAACAGGTCGTTTTAAATTTACCCCGGTTAAAAGAATGAAAATGACATCAATTCGACATATGCGCGACCAAAAATGACAATTTTGAAGCAGTTTTTAACAGTTTAGAGCATTTTTAAAACACAAAAAAGACTGAATTTTCAATGGTTCATCGTAGGGGCAGACCCATGTGTCTGCCCTTGTTAGCTTCAATTAAGCATCATTCTGCAAAAATTTTATTGATTTTTCCTTGCAAAGTTAGGCACAGCTAACTATATTAGACGTAACTAAAAATAAGGGTTACTATGGCTGAAACGAAACAATTAAGTGAATCGCTCGAAGATTATCTTGAAGCGATATACAATTTGAGCAGGGCAGGCAAAGTCGCACGCAGTCGCGACATTGCCCAAATCCTTGACGTTGCCTGCGCTTCGGTTACCGGTGCCTTGAAACTCCTAAGTCAAAGAGGCCTAATAGATTATGAACCTTATGGCAATATATATTTGACCGAAAAAGGTTTGCAGCAGGCCCAGTCCGTTGTTCGTCGCCACAACATTATCGAGTCATTTTTCGTCAATGTGCTTGGCGTCGATAAAAAAACCGCCCAGCAAGCCGCCTGCAAAGCAGAGCATGCCCTTGGCCCCATAGTTATTTCCCGGCTTTCCTCGTTTACAGATTTCTCGTCATATTACATCGAAAATGAAAGCGACTTTATTTCCGATTTTCAGAAGTACTGTCGCTTGAAAGGTTTATAAAATGATTGTGCAGGAACGTTTCTTATTAAAAGACGCTATAAATAATTCAAAAGTCAGACTTTTAAAAATAGAAGCAGGCCAGGCTCTTAAAGCAAGGCTTGCCGCAATGGGTCTTT
The DNA here is from genome assembly GCA_039679715.1 of Phycisphaerales bacterium. Taxonomy (GTDB): domain Bacteria; phylum Planctomycetota; class Phycisphaerae; order Sedimentisphaerales; family UBA12454; genus UBA12454. The sequence continues at coordinate 3,956 of JBDKUM010000243.1, read as the reverse complement.
TGCCGGGCGTTCAGTTTAAAATAATCAACAATAATCACCCCGGCCCTTTTGTAATTGATGTCAAAGGGTCCAGAATTGCGCTTGGCAGGGGGATGGCAGGAAAAATCATTGTAAGACCAACAGAAACTCAAAAAGCATGATTTCGCACAATAAAATATCTGTCGCTTTGGTAGGAAATCCAAACTGCGGCAAAACCACAATATTCAACATTCTCACCGGCATGCATCAGCACGTTGGCAATTACCCCGGCGTTACAGTCGAGAAAAAGCAGGGCATTTGTCATTATAAAGATTACCAGCTTGAAATTACCGATTTACCCGGAACCTACAGCCTGACAGCGTATTCGACAGAAGAGGTTGTTACCAGAAATTTCATTATTGACCAGAAACCCGATGTTGTCGTTGATGTCATCGACGCTTCAAATCTTGAAAGAAATCTGTATCTTGCGGTGCAGATGGTGGAACTTAATGTGCCGCTTGTACTTGCGTTTAACATGACCGACATCGCATTGCATAAAGGCCTTGTTTTCGACCTTAAAAAACTAGCGCAGCTTTTCAATGTGAAAATTGTTCAAACTGTAGGCAACAGGGAAAAAGGCGTTAATAACCTGCTTGAAGAAGTAATACAAACTTCAAATGCACCTGCCAAAAATCTTTCTTCGCTTTTAAAATATGGCAATGAAATCGAAAATGAAATCGAGAAGCTCCAGAAAAAGTTTGACGAATTGCGCGATAATCGCTGGCTTGTTATAAAGCTTCTGGAGCAGGATATTGATGTGCTGGAGCATGTTCAAAACGAGGAAATTATTTTCGCGGTAATGGAAAGCAATCTTCGTTTGAAAAATATTTTTGGCGAAGAACCTGAAATAATCATAGCCGACAGGCGCTACGGCTTTATATCAGGCGCGTGTCAGGAAGCTGTTAAAATGACAATTCAGAGCAGACACGATCATAGCGACATGATTGATTCCGTTGTCATACACAAAGTGCTCGGCCTGCCGATTTTCGTAGTTCTTATGTATATCGTTTTTGATTTAACTTTCCGCATCGGCCAATACCCAATGCATTGGCTGGAATGGTTTTTTTCCTGGCTGGCTGACAGCGTAACACATTTCTGGCCCGCAGGCAGCGAGAGCATCCTGAAATCTCTTTTAGTTGATGGCATTATCAGCGGTGTCGGAGGCGTAGTATCATTTTTGCCGAATATACTGCTGCTTTTTGCCGCCATCGCGATACTTGAAGACAGCGGCTACATGGCAAGAGCGGCATTTGTTACCGACAGATTCATGCACAAAATTGGTCTGCATGGCAAGAGTTTTATTCCGATGCTGATTGGTTTTGGCTGCTCTGTTCCCGCAATCATGGCTTGTCGAATTCTCGAAAACAAGCGTAACAAAATAACAACTATTCTCATTATGCCTTTGATGAGCTGCGGCGCAAGACTTACAATTTATGCTCTTTTGATACCGGCCTTTTTCTCTGAAAAATGGCGCGGCCCTGTCATGTGGCTCATTTATTTTATTGGAATCGCGCTTGCGGTAATAGCTGCCAAAATCTTGCGCATAACTTTATTAAAAGGCGAAACAATTCCATACGTTATGGAACTGCCTCCATATCGCAGACCCACGTTCACATCAATTATGATTCACATGTGGGAGCGTGGCGGAATGTACCTGAAAAAAGCAGGCACTACAATCCTCGTCATTTCCACAATTTTATGGGCAGCCTCAAAATACCCTGCACCGAACAAAAATGAACTTGCGAAAATTGATAAAAACCAAAAGCAAACTGAAATCTTGCGCCATAGTATAATGGGCAGAGCGGGCACCGTGATAGAACCTTTGCTTAAACCTATCGGTTTTGATTATAAAATCGCTACCGCCTTGATAGGTGCTCTTGCAGCGAAGGAAGTTTTTGTTGCGCAGATGAGTATAATTTACGCCGTAACAGAGCATGATGATATTTCAATTTTGCAGACGAAGTTAAGAAATGACTACACACCTTTGCAGGGATTTTGCATAATGCTTTTTTGCCTTTTGAGCGCGCCATGCCTGGCGACCGCAGCCGTTACTCGAACGGAAACAGGCGCATGGAAATGGGCTATCCTCCAGTTTGCAGGCTTGACCGCAGTTGCCTATGTTCTTACTTTCATTGTATATCAGGCCGGAAGATTTCTTGGCTTGTAGAATTGCATTCTGCTTCGTCAGTCCGATAAAAAACTTATTATAAAATCTTTTTTTCATATCTTTTATCTTAAATAAATCATTGTCTCAAATTTGCCGATAAATTACCTATCAATATAATTTTTTATTTAAGCAGATGAGATATAAGAGAACAGTTTTAATATGTTTAATCGTACTTACTAATTCGGCAGCTTACGCAGTTTGGCCTTTGGAAGATGTAAATTCGTTCAGATCCCGGCTTGCAGATGACGGCATTGAATTCGGCGCATCGACAACTCATATTATCCAAAGCAACGTAAAAGGCGGATTGAGTACACACGCCAAAAGAGGCAGATACACAGGCAGGTATGATATTGAGTTTATATTTGACGGCCAAAAAATTCTCAATCTTGAAAATTCAATGTTCTATACTCACTTGCGCGGAAGCTGGCACGATGAAGGCGGCATAGATCCATACGCAGTTGGAAGCTATTTTGGCGTGAATGCAAACGCATACGGCAACAGGGCTGGCGATATCGTTGAGGCATGGTATCAGCAGGGCTTTGCGGATAATAAATTCATCGTAAGAATCGGTAAAATCGACCTTACAGGCGGATTCGAATGTAAAGGCTGTCCGGTAAGTTTCGACAGCAGTATGTACGCAAACGATGAAACAACTCAATTCATGAATGGAGCTTTAGTTAATAACCCGACTATACCTTTTCCGTGGGAAGGTTTGGCGGTAGTTGCTTTTTATAATCCTGTTGAGTGGTGGTATATATCGGCAGGCCTTGCAGATGCGCAAGCCGATTTCAGGGAAACTGGATTTCAAACAGCTTTCCACGATGAAGATTATTTCTTCGCAATTGCCGAAACAGGTTTTGTTACAGAATTCGATTCCGCACGCGGCCCACTGACAGGCGCATACAGGTTTGGAATTTGGTATGACCCGCAGCCAAAGACAAACACAGATGATACTGACGATGTTGAAAAACTTTATCGCGATGATAAAGGCTTTTATCTTTCATTCGACCAAATGCTTTATCGAGAGAATGAAGAAGATGAGCAGGGCCTGGGAACATTTTTCCGTTATGGTTATGCGCCAAGCAAAACAAATGATTTGACGAATTTCGTAAGCGCAGGTTTGCAATATCAGGGGCTTTTCAAAGGCAGGGATAACGATGTGCTTGGCTTTGGTTTTGCCAGAGGCTTTTTCAGCGAGCTTTCGAAAGAAACATATCCGCAGGATTCTGAAACAGTATATGAACTGTATTATAACGCGCAATTAACTGAAAATCTCAGCGTCACACCTTCAATACAGTATGTTACACATCCCGGCGGTCAGGGTACGCCAAACGCGACAATACTTGGCTTGAGGGTTCATCTTACACTTTAAGCGGAGTAAACCAGCAGGGCGGCGATAAGCAGGTACACTAATGCAAATAATCTAATTGTGAATAAGCTGCGTGAAGATACCCATTTCGCCATTGAACGTGCCTTTTGCGGAGCAGCAATTATAAAAACAGCACCCATCAAAGCCAATATTCCGAAAATAATTATAACAGGTGAAAGAGTGTTCTTTGGGCTTACTCCGAAAAGAAAAATTATTCCTAAGCCGGCTTTGATTACCGCGGCTATGTATATTTTCGCCCCTTCGGCAAGCGCGCTTATGTAACTTTTTACATAGTTCGGCCTTATTAAAATAATGATAGCATCAATAACAAGCAGAATAGCTACAAATTTCAGCCAGGTCATAAAGACTCCTTATTAAGAAATAAGTATTTCGGTTGCGGTT
>JBDKUM010000242.1:0-4576 GCA_039679715.1 Phycisphaerales bacterium | reverse complement strand
AACAGTTCTTGATACCGATAAGCCAATGTGGATACAATCAAGATTTGTTTGGCTGCTTTCAACTTTGTACAATACAGTTGAGAAACGCAAGGAATGGCTTGATCTGGCTGCGCACGGGGTCGATTTTATACTGAAGCACGGCTTTGATTCAGATGGCAGGATGTTTTTCAGAGTGACCAGGGATGGAAAAGGGCTTGTTAAAAGGCGATATCTCTTCAGCGAATTTTTTGCTGTATTGGCTTTTTCTGCTTATGCTCAGGCATCAGGTGATGATCAAATCCGAAAAAGGGCAGTTGAAATTTTCGAACTTATTCAAAAATATTTGAATACACCCGGTTTGCTGCCTTCTAAATTACAGCTTGGAGTCAGAGACGGCAAAAATCTCGGCATCCCGATGATGACAATATGTGTTTGCCAACAGTTGAAAAACATTACAGATGAATCGTTCTGTCGAGAACACATTGACAAAGCTATAGATCAGATTGAAAAACATTTCGTTAATAATCAGTATAAATGTGTGCTCGAAAATGTCGGCCCAAATGGTGAATTTATTGACCACTTCGATGGCCGCATTGTTACTCCAGGACACGGTATTGAAACTGCCTGGTTTATATTGAATGAAGCGCTTAGCCGACAGAATGATAAAAAGTTAATCGATCTTGGTTGCAAGATGGTTAATTACTGCTGGGAATTGGGATGGGATAAGGAATACGGTGGTATGATTTATTTCCGAGATGCTAAAGGGCTCCCAGTTTCCGAGTACTGGCACGATATGAAATTTTGGTGGCCTCAGAATGAAACTATAATCGCGACTCTTTTGGCATACCACTTGACCGGCAATGCTAAGTATGAACAATGGCATAAGCTTGCGCATGATTGGGCGTATTCGCATTTTCCTGATCATAAAAACGGAGAATGGTTTGGCTATTTACACCGTGATGGGAGACTTTCTAATACAATCAAGGGTAATATGTGGAAAGGTCCATTTCATTTGCCGCGAATGCAGTTGTATTGCTGGAAACTGCTCGAGCAAATGAAAAAATAAAGAATAATATTTAAAAAATGGAAGCCATGCGGAATAAAAAATTTATAGCTCACTAAAATTATGTTTGTATTATACTAGTTAATTTTTGAAAAATTTAAGTGGTTATGTTAAATTCAGGCAATGGAAAGCAACAACTAATCAAACACCTGCTTAAGTTGGCCAAGCTTAGCTCATTTTTTGAACTTGCGCGAGTTTGAAAAGAGTTTCAGAAAGTTCCTTAATTCCCTTGCCGGTAGCGGCGGAAATAGTCATTACTTTTTTGCGGAGTTTCTTTTTAATTCGCTTCTGTATTTCGCCGTCAGGGTCCAAATCTATCTTATTTAGTACTATTATCTCTTTCTTTTTTCCCAGCTCTTTACTGTATGAAACCAATTCCTTCTTGATTTTCTTATAATTATCAACAGGGTCTGTTTCATCCATGGGCATAATATCTAAAATATGAACTACAATACGAGTTCTTTCAATATGACGTAAAAAGTCTGTGCCAAGGCCGGCGCCTGTGTGCGCGCCTTCAATCAGGCCGGGTAAATCGGCCATCACAAACCTGCGGTAATCACTCAATTCAACAATACCTAAAACAGGTTCCAGCGTTGTGAATGGATAATCCGCAATCTTGGGTCTTGCAGATGAGCAATGAGCCAGCAGGGTGCTTTTACCAGCGTTTGGCAAACCTACCAGCCCGACATCGGCAATGAGTTTTAAAACCAATTTTAGGTTTCGCTCACGGCCTTCCTGGCCTTTTTGAGCGAATTTAGGTGCTTGTCTTGATGGTGTAGCGTAATGCTGATTGCCTTTACCACCACGACCGCCTCGACAAATCTTCACTTGCTGTCCGGGCTTATTCATATCCTGTAAAAGCAGGCCGTCGAGGTCTAAATCATAAATCTGGGTGCCGACAGGTACTTTGAGAATCAAATCCTGACCATCGGTTCCGCTGCAATTGGAGCCTTCGCCCGGCATGCCGTTTTGAGCTTTCCAAATAGGCCTGCCGGAAAAATCGAGAAGGGTGTCGACATCTTCGGCAGCAAGAAAATACAAGTCCCCGCCATGTCCGCCGTCGCCGCCGTTGGGGCCGCCTTTGGGGATGTACTTTTCACGCCGGAAGGCGATGCAGCCATCGCCGCCGTCGCCGGCCTTTACTCGAATTTTTGCTTCATCAATAAACATATAAGTCACAAGTTATAAGAGCACAAGTCATAAGAGAACAAGGTTAAAGACAGAAGATATAAGTCATAAAAGCACAAGAATAAGTATTTATATAAAAAAAGGATGGCGTAGAAAGCCATCCTTTATAAGTACTGAATTTATATAGTCTTATGCTTCAACTTCAACGTGAACTTTTTTGCCTTTGAAAGTTACGATACCTGCTTTTAAGGCGAAAAGTGTGAAGTCTCTGCCCATTCCAACGTTATATCCCGGTTGGAATAAAGTGCCTTTTTGACGAACAATGATAGCGCCAGCTTTGGCAACTTCGCCGCCAAAGAGTTTAACGCCTCTAAATTTCGGATTAGAATCACGACCGTTGCTTGTCGAACCTTGTCCTTTTTTATGTGCCATGTAACTACCTTTGAAATAATGAGTTATAATTTCTGTAAAAGTCAAGAATACAGCTTTATATCAGATAAGAAGTTTATTGTCAAAAGAAAAAACGGTTATAGTTAAAAATACGTGTTTTGTCGTTTGTTGTTCGTTTTAAGGTAGCCACTAAGACACAAAGAAAATATGTACAAACTTGCAAAAAAAACTTGCGCGCGAGGTTAAATTGTTCAAAATTCGCGCCAGTTCATTCAAAATTTGCGCCATTTAGCAGAATAGTGATATGCCTTTTGACACGAAAAAGCGAAAAAAAGCGAAATAAAGTGTTTAAAAAGCGTCAAAAAGTGTTCCGAAAGTGGTCAAAAAATGTTCCAAAAGTGATTTGTAAGTGAAAAGGCCTGGAAATGGGAGATTTAGCATTATTGTGCTGTGAAGAAGTTTAAAGTGAAAAACTAAAAGTGAAAAATTGAGGAGCCGCTTTGCGGCGATTACCCTACAAAGTTATTGAAATCAAATATCAAAGATAAAAAATCAAAATGACATATCATAATTTAAAAAGGGTTGGCGGTTACGGTATCGCTGCTCGGTTCGGATTCCGTTTTTGGGTTGCGGGATGAAATGCGTGCCGAACATATTTTTAAAATCGCTGATTACACTGATGACACTGATTTTTTGATTATTTATTATCCGCTAATGAACTCGAATTGATGCCCATCTAATTACTAATATTTTTTCTATGCTCAATGAATTGATTTGCAGCATAAAAAACCCAAACGATTAAAAATGCAGTCAAACCCATTGATCTCCACAAAAAAGGAGTCATTTGAAATTTTTCTGGTGAATATCTGTATTCAAAAGATGCCATCATACATATAGTTAAAATTGCAGAAGATACCAGAATTGTTTTAAGCAGAAATGAGATTGACTGTTTGGAGACATATACTTTAATGATTTTTAATGAAGCAAAAATCGCTATTAGACCTGCGCTATACAATCCCAATTTAAAATCCCAATATATTTTTAGAAATTTATAAGGAACAAGCCCTGCAATGTAAAGCAAAATAGCAATAAAAATCAAAATAAATGGAAAAAATTGGTCCCTTTTCCTGATATCAATCGTGACTTTTTTAATATCTTTTTTAAAGACAAAAATTAGGCAGAAAACTATCACGGAAACTAAAAAAAGCTGCCAAAATAAAACTTTAAGATTTAATGAGTAAAAATAGTGATCAGGTATGAATCTATAAAAAACTAACGTGTTAAATCCTGCTTCATGAGAGCCAAGATAAGCATACAAAGACATCATGTCTAAACTTACAGGAACATACAAAAACATTCCACCTATTACAAGAATTCCTATTAGAACGATTATTATCTGTTCCCGATTCATGATATTCACTCTTTCTCTTTGTTCCAGATTACTAATATATTATTTCCTTTATAGATTAAACGTCAAGCAAAAAAGGATATAGACAATGACGAACCCGCCTGAGCGGGAATGACAGTTAAAATCAAAAGTTAAATATCAAAGATAAAAAATCAAAATGATATATCAAAATTAAAAAAGGGTTGGCGGTTACGGTATCGCTGCTCGTTTCGGGTGTCGGTTTCGGTTACGGAAGATACTAAATTGAAGAATGAAGATTGAAGAATGAAATTGGTCTGCGGGATTGCAACATGAGATAAAAATGCAAATGGCGGCAGAAGGATTGAGATTGCTTCGCTACGTCCTGCTTCGCATAAAGCTACGCAGAACTCGCTCGCAATGACACTCGCTTCCCTGCTGGAAGCGGCTAAACACGGACCCAGCCATATCCCCTACGAGGATTAAAATGATGGCTGGGCTAACCACGAACCCCGTCATATGACAACATTTTGCATCTACGCAGCGGAGGGGGCTAATTCTGTTCGCCAAATTTGATAAAATATCAACTTTGCACGTACCCACATCTCAACTCTAAATAGCGTCCTGACCCAATTAGGAAGCGGACTCAA
>JBDKUM010000241.1:0-32604 GCA_039679715.1 Phycisphaerales bacterium | reverse complement strand
TAAACCTTCCCGCTCCAGAAAAAATGCTGGAAATGGTTATTGAAAAAGCTCGTCTATTCTATCATCAACGGCTTGTTCAATCATTTGGCCACAAGCTGAGTAGGCATCTAAATCTCCGCCTATGGGGTCGTCTATTTCCTGTCCATCCTTGAGGAGCAAGCATTTCTGCTCCGCCTGCGGGCAAAGCTGGATTATAGCATCTTTATGCCCGTTTGACATGGCAAAAATGTAATCGGCATTCTTAATTTTTTCAACCGTAAGTCTTTGACTAATGTGATTGGAAATGTCTACGCCTTTTGAAGCACAAAACCTTACAGAACCATCACTTGCGGCAAAGCCTTTAACGGCTAAAATGCCGGCCGATTCAATTTTATAACCCTTTTCCTCCAATAGGTCAATATCGCAGCCAATTTTTTCAGATATTTTTTTCTTAGCCAGACCTTCGGCCATGGGGCTTCGACACGTATTACCTGTGCATGCGAACAGAATGCTGACATTGTACATCTTTTGGATTTGCCTTTCAGAATATGCTCCGACTCGAAGGATTTTCAGGCCGGAAGGTGAAATCTGGGCGACGGTACTGCTTTTTTCGTATTTGCAGGTTCCCGAATTTATGATTATATCTACAAAGTCACCAATTTGTTCATAAGCTGTTTTGCCATCGGTCGCCGGAGGTTGGCCGCCAAGATTTGCGCTCGGCGCGACGACAGGGTATTTGCACAAGTTCAGCAACGTACAGGCAAAAGGTTCGTCAGGGCAGCGAATTCCAATCGTGTTGTTTTTATAAAGTATTTCGACAGTTTCGGCTGAATGTTTTTCCTTTAATTCTTTTATTTCGTTGTCTGTTAATTCAAAGATTATTGTCAAAGGGCCCGGCCAGGCGTTTTTTACAAGTTTTTTGGCGGGCAATGAAAGTTTTAGCACGTAATCTGTGAGTTTATCTTTGCTGCCGATGTGCAGAGTATATCTTTTTTCCGGATTTCTCTGTTTAAGAGTATCAAGCCTTTCAAGAGATTTTTTTTCTGCTCTGCATGCGATGCCGTAAACTGTTTCCGTTGAAAAAACGACAAGTCCGCCTGCGTCAATGCACTCAGCGCATTTTTTGAGTTTTTCAGAGTCCGCGTTTAGGTCTTTTACTTCTATATATTCTGCTGCCATATTATTAAGATACATTATCGAATGGCAAAGCACAAGTTTTCAAATTTCTAATTGACAATGATACTTTTTTGCTTAAATTTAGCACTATTCCGCTATCACCTATTCTAAAAACGGAAATTCCCCTATGACAGCGAAAAAGACAGTTTTATTTGATAAACATACCGCTTTGGCGGCAAAGGCTCAAATTGTGCCCTTTGCAGGGTGGCTTATGCCTTTGTGGTATAAATCCATAAGCGAAGAACATCGGGCCGTCCGCACGACAGCCGGGCTTTTTGATTGTACTCACATGGCTTTTTTGAAAATCGCGGGCAAAGACGCGATGAGTTTTCTCAATATTCTTATAACTAATGATGTTTCAAAGCTCAAACCGGGAAAAGCAATATACGGTTATATTCTCAATACAGCGGGCGATATTATCGATGATGTTATAGTATATTGTATGGACCATGACAATTTCATGATGGTTGCCAATGCTTCTAATGAGCAGAAAGTCAAAGATTGGATTGAAACAGTTCGGACGCAAAAGGATTTGGTGACCGAAAAGGAATTTGAAATATTTGACCTTAAAAATTCCACATTATCAGATGCAAGAGTAGATTTGGCTCTTCAGGGGCCGGCTTCGGCACAATGTCTACAAAATATTTTCGGCGTTGATGTCCGCGGGATGAAATCACTATCCTTTATTACCGCAAAAAAGAATGACCTTGATGTAATTATTACATCAACGGGTTATACAGGCGCAAAGGTCAGTTACGAACTTTTTATTCATCCGAATAAAGCACCGCAGCTTTGGGATACGATTCTCGAAGCTGGAAAACCGCTAGGAATTATTCCATGCGGGCTGGGTTGCAGGGATAGTTTGCGAATTGAAGCAGGTCTGCCTTTGTATGGACATGAACTGGCGGGCGATTTTAATATTTCTCCGTTCCAGGCCGGGTACGGCTGGGCGGTGAAGCTTCAAAAAGAAAATTTCATAGGTAAAAGCGCGATTGAGAAAGAAATTGATTTTGATACTGAAATCGCCAGATTGAAATTTGAAGGCGGCAAAGGGGTACGACCAATTCGTCAGCTTGACGGAATATTAAATGAAGAAGGCATTTGCATCGGGCATGTTTTAAGTTGCGCTGCGGCAGGCGATAAACAGATAGCTTTGGCACTTATCAAAAAAGAATATAATTCGGCCGGCAAAACTGTTGGTATTTATTATGCCGCTAGAAATGCAGGTCATGTTCAGCAGGGCAGGAAAGAAAAAGTAAATATCGGCGAAAAACTTGCGCCTGATATTAAAGGACAGGTAGTTGAAAGGTTTGAAAAATTTTAGATTAACGTTAATCGGAGCAATATATGGTACCGGAAAATTTATTATATACTAAAGATCATGAATGGACGCAAATACAAGGTGATGTCGCGATAATCGGTATTGATGATTACGCACAGCATTCACTTGGAGAGATTACTTTTATCGAATTACCCGCAGTGAAGAAGAAATTAAATGTTCATGATACTATCGCGGCGGTAGAAAGCTCAAAAGCAGCGAGCGATGTCTATAGTCCGTTTGCAGGTGAAATAATCGAAGTCAACGAAGAATTATCTTCAAGGCCCGAACTTATAAATCAGGATTGCTACAAATCTGGCTGGATATGTAAAATCAAAATATCAAATCCTGATACCAGGCATCTCATGAATTCAGCACAGTACGAGGAATATCTTAAAACGATATAATTTAAAAAGGTTTTCACAATGTCATTTATTGCCAACACGCAAGAGCAGCAAAAAAAAATGCTCTCTGAAATCGGTCTTTCAATGGATGGTCTTTTTTCGGATATTCCAAAAGAATTGATCGCGAAAAAATTTAATTTGCCTTCGGGTATGAGCGAATTTGAAGTACGCAATCGACTCGCGGAGCTTGCGGGAAAAAATCATATCGATTTAACCTGCTTTCTTGGCGGGGGTTTTTATGATCATTTTATTCCCGCTGCGGTTTACGCGATTACAGGCAGAAGCGAATTTTATACCGCTTATACGCCTTATCAGCCGGAGATTTCGCAAGGTACTTTGCAGGCGATTTTCGAATATCAATCGCTTATTTGCAGGCTCACTGAAATGCAGACTTCCAACGCGTCTCTTTATGACGGTGGAACAGCTCTTTATGAAGCGATGATGATGGCTTTGCGAATTACAGGCAGAAATAAGATTCTAATCGATGACAGCGTTAATCCGATTTATCGCGTTATGATTCATTCATACACAAAGAATTTAAGCATCGCACTTGAAGAAACAAAAAATGAGCAGGGATTAATTAATCGCAAAGCTTTGCTTGAAAAACTTGATGATAATACAGCAGCGATAATTGTACAGAATCCTAATTTCTTCGGCTGCGTGGACGATTTTACGGACATGGCTGAAGCGGCACATAAAAAAGGAGCATTGCTGATAGTATCATGTTACCCGATTTCGCTGGGAATTTTGAAAACGCCCGGCGCGATGGGAGCAGATATTGTTACAGGTGAGGGCCAGAGCCTGGGATTGCCAATGAGTTTTGGCGGGCCTTATCTTGGATTTATGGCGACGAAAAAAGATTATGTTCGGAAAATGCCCGGCAGAATAGTAGGTCGAACGAAAGATAAGCAGGGCAGAACCGGATTTGTGTTAACTCTGCAGGCACGTGAGCAGCATATACGGCGTGATAAAGCAACATCGAATATTTGTTCGAATGAAGCTCTTTGTGCTCTGACTGCCTTGGTATATTCTTCATTGCTCGGCAAAGAAGGATTAAAGCAAACGGCACAATTATGTGCAGATAAGGCAAGTTATGCATTGCAGAGAATGACCTCGATTAAAGGTGTAAAGTCGCGATTTGAGGTGAAATGGTTTTTCAATGAATTTGTTTTGGAATTACCGGCTAATGCCGCTGAAATCGCAGGTAAGCTGATTGAAAAAGGTTTTGCCGCGGGTTTTCCTTTGAGCAGGTATTATCAAGGTATGGAAAACTCTCTGCTGATTGCTGTAACTGAAAAAAGAACCAAACAGCAAATAGGAATGCTTGCTGAAGCATTGGAGGCTGTGCTATGAAGATTATTTTTGAAAAGAGCGTTGAAGGCAGAAAAGGCGTGATGCCGCCGATGAGTGATGTGCCGACGACAATACATATTAAAAAGGAATTTTTGAGAAGTTCTGACGCGAAGTTGCCGGAATTGAGCGAGCTTGACGTTGTCAGGCATTTTACGGAACTTTCGCGCAGAAATTTTGGCGTAGATACAAATTTTTATCCGCTTGGTTCATGTACGATGAAATACAATCCAAAGGTCGCGGAAAGAATCGCAGCATATCCGGGTTTTGCGCATCTTCATCCATTAATGCCGCAGTTGAGAATGGGCGGAATGCTGACGCAGGGTGCGCTGGAAGTTCTTTACGATATGGATAATTTTCTTTGCGAGCTGACAGGCATGGCAGGTTTTACAATGCAGCCGATGGCAGGCGCACATGGCGAACTTACGGGCATTATGATCATGGCCGCATATCATCGTGATAAAGGAAATAAAAAAACAACAGTCCTGATTCCCGACAGCGCTCATGGTACAAACCCTGCCAGCGCAGCGATTGCAGGCTATAAAGTTCTTTCAGTGCCTTCAGATAAGCAGGGCATGATGGATGTTAACGAATTGCGAAAAATGGTAAATTCGGAAACAGCTGGGCTGATGCTGACATGCCCCAATACGCTGGGGATTTTTGAAAAGAATATAAAAGAAATTTGTGAAATTATACATTCAGTTGACGGGCTCTGCTATTACGATGGCGCGAATTTGAACGCGATTGTGGGTAAGGCTCGCCCGGGAGATTTTGGTTTTGATATAGTGCATTTGAATCTGCATAAAACTTTCGCGACGCCTCATGGCGGAGGCGGGCCGGGAGCAGGACCTGTCGGGGTAATCCAAAAGCTTGTTGATTTTCTCCCAGTTTCGCTGGTGGTGAAAAGAAATGATGGAACTTTGGCGCTTGAATATGACAGGCCAAAATCAATCGGATATATTGCACCATTCTATGGAAATTTCGCGATCATTCTGCGAGCTTATGTTTATATTTTGATGCTAGGCAGAGAAGGTTTGAAAGCTGTTTGTGAAAACGCGGTGTTGAACGCGAATTATGTAAAAGAGAAATTGAAAAAATATTATGAGCTGCCTTTTGAACAGATATGTAAACATGAGTGTGTGTTTAGTGCGGAAAAGCAAATGGCAAAAGGCATTCACGCGATAGATATCGCTAAGGGACTGATAGAAAGAGGTTTCCATCCGCCAACAGTTTATTTCCCGACGATTGTCAAAGAATCAATAATGATTGAGCCGACTGAAACGGAAAGCAAGGAAACGCTTGATACATTTATCGAGACAATGATCGAATTGGCTAAAATTGCGGAAAGCGAACCGGAAAAATTGAAGGCTGCTCCAACTAGTACCCCTGTCGGCAGACTGGATGAAACAGCGGCGGCAAAAAATATTGATATTGCTGAACTTTAAAAGTTATCAGCATTTTTCAAGGAGGATATTTTGAAGAACAGATGGCTAATCGCTTTAAGTGCGGTAGGTATTCACATTTCAATCGGTTCGGTTTATGCGTGGAGCGTAGCGGCTAAACCGATTATGAATCTTTTTGACTGCTCGATGTCGCAGGTTACGCTGACCTTTTCCATAGCAATATGCTTTCTCGGATTAAGCGCGGCGTTTCTCGGACATTTTGTAGAGCGGAAGGGCCCGCGAAAAGCCGGTATGCTGGCGGCATTTTTTTTCGGGATTGGTGTAATTGGTGCAGGGATCGCAATAAGGTTTGAATCTTTGTGGTTTTTATATTTGAGCTATGGAGTATTGGGCGGAATCGGATGTGGAACAGGATACATCACACCTGTATCAACGCTCATTAAATGGTTTCCCGATAAAAGAGGAATGGCAACTGGTATGGCAATCATGGGTTTTGGATTTGCGGCCTTTTTGAGCAGCTTCGGGATGAAAAAATTGATGTCCATTGAATCAATCGGCCTTGAAGGTATGTTTTACATTCTTGGCGCAATTTATTTTTGTGTTATGTTTTGCTCTGCTCAATATCTTTCTCCGCCGCCAAAAGATTGGCTTCCCGCGGGATTCAAAGCAAAGCTTGATAATGGTACTAAAAAAATTAGATCAGATCTTTCGCAGCTCACGGCGAATGAGGCTGTAAAGACGTTAAGATTCTATTTTTTATGGTTAATGCTGTTTATAAATATTTCCTGCGGAATAGCTATAATTTCTGTCGCTTCGCCGATGGGGCAGGAATTGGCGGGTTTGTCTTCGGCCACAGCGGCTGGAATGGTCGCAATAATTGGTTTATTCAATGGGCTTGGGAGAATTGCCTGGTCAAGCATTTCTGATCATATCGGCAGGCCGGTAACGTGGACGATGTTTTTCATTATTCAAATTGTCTCTTTTCTGATTTTACCAAAAATCCATAACGCTGTTCTTTTTCAAATTGTAGTTTTTTTAATAATGACTTGTTACGGCGGAGGATTTGCCTCGGTACCTGCGTATATCAGCGATCTTTTTGGAACAAAACAAGTATCAGCTATTCACGGGTATATTTTAACAGCGTGGTCAACTGCCGGGATATTTGGCCCGATGATCCTTTCCATTGTAAAAGACAAGACACAAAGTTATTCGTCAACACTGTATATTTTCAGCGGATTGTTTGTTGTTGCGCTAATTGTTTCAGCACTTTTGATTCTTGATATAAAAAAAATTAAATCAAAAGCGAAGTATGAAAAAACGATAGTGCAATTATATCCGGTTGGAGCAGCGAAGGCTGCAATTGTGGAAATACAGCCATGTATGATTAAACCACTTAATTTACAAAGTACAAAAAAGTAAGCAGATACTTTGTTATTAAACTGTCGATTTGCATAACAATCCTGTTATTTGGGCTTGTTTGACCTTCCGTATATTGACCTTTTGTATTCCAATTTTGTATTCTTATGCGGGATGGAAAACAAAAGATTACAAAATGTCGGATGCCTGCAAAATCGATGGCTTGTAGCTATCGCAGGTATCGCGATTCAAATGATGCTCGGTACAGTATATGCCTGGAGCGTTTTTAAAATTCCTCTTATCAAAAATCACGGATGGTCTGCCGGACAGGTAGGATTTACATTTACACTTACAATATTTTTCCTGGGTTTTTCAGCCGCACTTGGAGGAAGATTTGTCGATAAGGCGGGAACAAAAAAAATAGCTTCAATAGCTGCTGTTTTATTCGGCAGTGGTACTCTGCTTGCGGGGCTTGCAGATTCTATTGGAAATCTTTGGCTTTTGTGGATTGGCTATGGAGTCATCGCAGGTATTGGCAATGGTCTTGGATATGTAACTCCGATAGCGGTTTTGCTGCGATGGTTCCCGGACAAAAAAGGTTTTATCACCGGCCTTGCAGTAATGGGATTCGGATTAGGGGCGGCACTTGTCGGACAAATCGGGCCTGTCATGATTGCCAAAATTGGAATCGCAAATACGTTCTTTATCTTTGGAATTATTTTCATTATAGGATTATATATAGCCGCGCAGAAATTAGTAAACCCGCCTTCTGATTATGTTCTGATTGGCAGCCTCCCAAAGACGCAATCAGCAGAAATATCAGTTGATTTTCAAAACGCACGCTCAATGAAACAATTCTACATTCTTTGGGGAATTTTATTTTTAAATGTTACTGCAGGTATAGCGATAATAAGTAATCTCTCGCCAATGGCGCAGCAGCAACTATCGCTTAGCAATCCTGCTGTAATGGCCGGAAACATTGTCGCGGTCGCGGCGTTGTTTAATGGGTTTGGAAGATTGTTTTGGGGATCGATATCAGAAAAGATTGGAAGAAGTAAAGCGTTTCTTCTGATTTTTGGAACACAAATTCCATTGTTTATTATCTTACCTCATATCAGCAATACGATTTTATTTACGATTGTCTGCTGCTATATTCTTTTATGCTATGGAGGGGGATTCGGAACAATGCCGTCGTTTGCCGCCGATACTTTCGGGCCCAAACACATAGGCAGTATTTACGGGCCTATCCTTTTCGCTTGGGGAATGGCCGGAGCTGTTGGGCCGATGCTTATGGAATTGGTCAAAAAAACGTCCGGGAGTTTTTCCATGGCACTGTCGATTGGGGCTGGAATACTTATATTAGGATTTATTATTACTCTTCTTTATCGAAAGCCAAGATTAGCAATCTCATAATAGAAGCTTTGATTATTTTAAATTATTTTTTACAATAGGGGGATGAAAAACTCAAAGCTATCTATATTATTAGTAAATCCGCCCATATACGATTTTGCGGCATACGATTTCTGGCTTCGGCCTTTGGGGATGCTGTCTTTTGCTGGTAAAATAGCTGATGCTGAATTTCAATTATTCGATTTTCTAGACAGATCACATAATTTTTATTCAGACAAACTCAAATACAAATAAGATGATTGGGGACGCGGCAGCTTTTACTCCGAAATAATTTCAAAACCGGAAATGTTTATAGATATTCATAGAAATTTCCGAAGATTCGGGTTGCCGGCTGGAATTTTCATCGAATTTTTAAAAAATAACATACCTGCGGATTATGTTTTCATTCAAACAGTAATGACATACTGGTACTTAGGTTACAAAGAAGTAATCGAGGCTTTAAAAACATATTGGCCCAAAACAAAAATCGTTCTGGGCGGGCCTTATACAAAAATTTGCCCGGAGCACGCAAAAAAAATTGGAGCAGATTTGATCTATGGTGAGCAATTACCTTTCAGTACTGATGCCGAAAATCCGCCATTATGGAATTTGTATGCAAAGCAGCAAACCGCAGCGATGAAGATAACTCAAGGCTGCCCATTTAAATGTACCTATTGCACAGTGCCTATTTTCAATAAGAGTTTCAGCGCAAAACCTCTAGAGAAAATTATTGAGGAATTTAATTTTATTATTTCACTTGGTATAAGAAATATCGCATTTTATGATGATGCACTCTTGTATAAAGCTGATGACATAATAAAACCTTTTATGCGATATGTAATAGAAAAAAAGACGCAGGTGAATTTTCATACGCCCAATGCGCTTAACGCAAGATTTATCGATGCAGAACTTGCGATATTATTGGTTAAAGCCGGTTTTAAGAGTTTTTATCTTGGATTTGAAAGTTATTCTACCGAATTCCAAAAGCAAACCGGTTCCAAAGTTTTTGATAATGAATTTGCCAACGCAGTTACCAATCTCACGGCCGCAGGTGCTCCAAAGAGCAGTATTACAGCATATTTGATTCTGGGACATCCAAAATTTGAAATTCAGAACGTTGAAGATTCAATGAAATACGTAAATAAGCTCGGGGTTCGTTGTATGCTCGCGGATTTTTCGCCCATTCCTGTTGTGGCCGATGCAAAACTCTGCGAAAAATATGTTGATATGAGCGAACCTTTGATGCACAATAAAACTGTATTTCCAATTTTAGTTCATGGGGCTGATAAGGTTAACAGAATTAAAGATATGTGTCGCATCTTAAACAGCAATGTGGCAGGTAATATATGATAAAACAAACCATGGCAGTTGATTTTGGGAAAAGAAGCGGCTTGAAAGTTCATCCTGTAAGTATCGGCGCGATGCGTTTGCCAGAAAATATGAACGAAGCTGTCGCATTAGTAAGACAGGCAATCGATGCGGGAATGATTTATATAGATACCAGCAGAGGGTACGGTGAAAGCGAATGCAAGCTGGCAAAGGCTCTCAAAGATGGTTATCGCGACAAAGTGATTTTATCAACGAAGTGGTGCCCATGGAATTTTAAAACTGATTCTGCCGATGGCACTTCAGCGGATTGTACATACAATAAAATTATAGACTCCATGAAAAGGCTGGAAGTCGATTATCTTGATTTTTACCAGCTCTGGAGTATTAACAATTACGAACAATGGGAGCAGGCAACATGCAAAGGCGGGATGCTTGACGGAATTTTGCGAGCAAAAAAAGAAGGACTTGTAAAACATATAGGGTTCACAACGCATGATACTCCTGAAAATATAAGCAGGTATATCGACCAGGCCGATTGGTGTGAGGCGATTTTATTTACATATAACCTGCTCAACAGGACTTATGAAGATGTAATTAAAAAAACGCATGAAAAAGGTATTGCGACGATTGTGATGAACCCAATTGGCGGAGGAGTTTTCGCCATACATTCGCAGCCTTTGAAGAATGCTGTTCAAAAAGCGGTTGGCACATCGAATGTTGTAGAGGCTGCTCATCGCTGGCTTAAGAGCAATAAAAATATAGATACGATTATTTGCGGGATTGGCAAACTTTCAGATGTTACATCGACAATTGAAAACTATGAAAAGCCTGACTTTACGCCCGAACAAATAAAAAAACTTAATGCAGAATTCGAGAGGATTTCAAATAAAAACGTTGGTTGCTGCGTTGATTGCAAATATTGTCTGTCTTGCCCTAAGAAAATCAATATTCCCGGTTTTATGCAGGCGGCATACTATAGTGAATTTTTGAAAGTAGATGATAGGGCACGCGATATTTATGGGTGGATTGTAAATCCGAAAAATTCCAGCAGATCCGCCGATATATCCGAATGTATCGAATGCGGAAGATGTGAACAAAGATGTACTCAAAAAATAAAAATTATTCAAACTTTGAAAACGCTTAAAAACAAGTTTGGAACCGTTAGCTGATTCGCAAACATGCGGCTGCTTTTAATTTGCTTTGCTTGAGCAGTAAAACAGCTTCGTTGGCTTTTTCAAAATCGAATTCTTCAACCTGCGGTTTTATAAGAATCCTGGAGGCAAGAGAAAGGAAATCAAGAGCATCATCGCGAGTAACATTTGCTGTGCTTTGAATTATTTTTTCATGCCATAAATGTTTAGCATAATCAAGGCAGTCAATAGGTTCGATTTTTCTGATAGCGTTGATGATGAGTTTGCCGCCTCTTTCAAGTTTTTCCATAATCTGCGGAATTATTTTTCCTGAAGGAGTAAAATCTATCGCACCATCAAGCTTTTCGGTAAAACTGTCATCGACACTGCCTGCCCAATCTGCTCCAAGTTTTCTGGCATATTCCTGATGATGTTTGTTTCGGCTGAATGCGAAAATTTTGATATTAGGATATTGAAATTTAAGAATTTGGATAACAATATGCGCAGATGCACCAAAGCCGAAAAGACCAATTCGAGATTTACTCTCTGGCTCAAGCAGATGCTGTGCACGATACCCGATTACTCCGGCACAAAGAAGTGGAGATGCCTGCGCATCCGAGAAGATGTCCGGAATAGGGTATGCAAACTGTTCGTTTATTAAAATATATTCTGCGTAACCGCCGTTTACGTCAAGGCCTGTCCATTTGGCATTATAACAAAGATTTTCTCTGTTTGATTTGCAGAACTCGCATTTTCCGCAACTGCTGTTTAGCCATGTAATTCCAACTCTATCTCCTGCATTAAAAAAAGTACCTGACACCTTTTTTTCAACTACTCCGACAATTTGATGGCCGGGAACAATCGGCAATTTGGGCGGTATAAGCCTTCCTTCAATTTCATCAAGATCGGTATGGCAAATGCCACAGCATTTTATTTTTACCAGGATTTGATTACCGTATGGCTGTGGAACAGGAAGTTCGGTTATCCTTAATGGTTTTTCTTCAGCTTGCGCGAATTTGTCAATTATTATCGCTTTCATTTTTATTTATCTCTTCGAGCTGGCGTGCGAAAACGTTAAACATTTTATCGTCATATAGGCACATGGTAACTTTTTTGATTGCGGTTTGATTTTTTAAGTATTCGATAATTGCGATTAGCATAATTTTAGCGCAACTTTGAGCGGGAAAACTGAAAATGCCCGTACTGATAGCGGGAAATGCTATTGACTGAAGTTTATTTTTATCCGCTTCTTTTAATGAATTAATTGTCGCGTTGCGCAATTTATTATCTTCATCTCCTTCGCCCATCATTGGTCCTACCGCGTGTATTACGAATTTGGCTTTTAAATTTCCCGCAGTTGTAGTTACCGCACCGCCGACAAAAGTGCCTCCAATTTTATCGCATTGTTTTTGAATTTCAGGTCCGCCTTTAAGTCTGATTGCGCCAGCTACTCCCGAGCCGAGAACAAGCTGCGAATTGGCTGCATTTACAATCGCATCATGAGCTAATTCTGTTATGTCTCCTTTTACCAGCTCAAGAACAGAATTGTTAATTCTTTTCTGCATAATGTTTTTTATTTTTTAGCTGTTGTTTGCCAATCGTACTCGGCGTTGCCATGACTTTCAGGGTCATCATTGGACATGAGAAAAATTTTACCTCTTGCAGAATGATCTTTATCAATCCAGCCGACAACATAAACCGGTGCTTCGACCGGCCATTGTTTGCCGTCTGCATCGGTTTTTAGCTGATGGTATCTTCCTTTGGTAATGAAATAGAGCAATTTTTTATTCGAGCCGTTAGGATCATTGTAAGTTTTTGCGGGATCGATATTGCCTTTGAAATCTGCGGTTATGTTATAGCTTGATTTGTCTTCCGTATGTTGATAGCTGCATTGCCAATGACCTTTGGCCAATCCGTTCGGTTCTATCGCAATTTCTATTTTACCTCTTTCCGCATTTTTTCGCTGAACAGGGGCCGAAAGAATTGTTTGCGTAAGTATAAGGGCTTTACCGCCTTTGCCTGTTTGTTTTACAGGAAAAGTACTGACCAGTCTCTGCTCCTCAAACCAGGGCCTTTCCTCATAAGCCCTGTTTTTATCTATCGGCCCGAAAATAGCCGACAAATCGATCATATAAATCATTGCGACAATGACAATAACAGCCAATATCGCGATAAGTGCACTACCTTGATTTTTGGTTCTCATGTTTTTCATGTTATTGCACATTATTTAAACACTTAACTCAATTAAAAGCAAGGATATATCTTTATTGGGTTTTAACCATCCATTAATATAAACCCCTGCCATCCATATCCCAGTCAGTCATAACAAATTGCCGTCTTCCGCTTTTACCTGCCGAGCCGCTATTTGGCTGCCACAAGGTTGTCTGTCCGTTAGCTTTAATATAGAAAACTCTTTTGCAGGGTGTGAGGAAAAGTTCATTGTCTTTTTTTATTCTTTCAAAGAAAGCAAGAAAGCCTTCGTGGTCGAGCATAACCAAATCATTTAGCCCATCTTTGTTAAGATCGATAACAAAAGGTGTTGTTCGCCATTGTGTAACAAATTCATTAATTGCCGGATTCCACCAGTTCCATTTTGGTTTGAGCTGTTTTCTTTCCCATAAAATTTTAACAGGCTGGGCTGCGGCAAGTTCAGGTTTCTGTGCTGTCCCGATATTTTTGAACCACACAACGTGGCTGTGCTGCCGACAGATGCGAACAATGATCAAATACCGGTATTCCTGCTGAATGTTGACCCCAACAATCTTTCTTACGAATATCTCAAAGTTACTCCGATTGTAAGGTAGCATTTGATTGTTTGTTTAGATTAAAAGGCGGCGTATTAATTATGATTGATACGCCGTCTTATTTATTTTGATTGATATCTGCATGAGTTTGAAGCATCGCAGCAAACCTAATTACTGATGGCAGACTGGTTGAATTTTAAAAAATGATTGTTCAAATGGCTCTAATATCTGAACTGCTTTAGGTACGCCGCGATTTTTTCCTTTTCCGGTTTTAAAAAACAATGGAATGGCTCTTCTATAAAATCACTGCAAATACCCATCAGATTCAATGAACATTTGACGCCTTTCAGAAAACTGGAATTATGTTTGCCAACGCTGTAAATAGTTGTGCTTATCCACATTATTTTGCTATGAAGGTCTTTTGTTTTCTTAAAATCACCGGCGACTGCCGCATCGTACAAATCAACATAAAGCTTAGGGAAAATATTTGCTCCGCCAGCTATACCGCCATGTCCGCCAAGTAATATTGTCTCTGCCAATAATTCTTCCGGGCCGACGAGAAGCGAAAAATCTTTTTTGTTTGCCAGCAGGGATATAAGTTTATGGAAATAAACCATATTTCCAGAACTGTCTTTGAGGCCAACAATTCCTGGTATTTTTGAGGCCTTTACTACTGTCTGTGGCTCGAAAACTACTTTGGTACAACTCGGCATATTATATAAAAACAACGGCAAAGGTAATTTAGGCACCAGGTTTTCGAGGTATTCCAGCAATTCAGGCTGGTCGGCAGGAAAATAATATGGCGGTGCAAGTACAACCGCACTTACGCCATGCTTATGTGATAATTCCGCAATCCTGATGGACTCAATATGCGAGGTATCGGTAATGCCGACAAGAATCGGCACTCTGCCTGCAACCTGTTTGCAGACGCGTTTAATCAGTTCGTAGCGAAGGTTGTAACTTAAAGACGGAGCCTCTCCGGTAGTGCCGAGTATAAACAGACCGTGAACTCCTCCGGCAAGAATATGCTCAATAAGTTTTTCGAGCCCTGGCAAATCAATATTATCTCCGTCAAGCAGAGGAGTAATCATAGGTGGAATTATGCCCCTAAGAGGTTTTGGTAATACTACATTCTTCATAATGGCCTTTCTTTATAAATGAATTAGTCCTTTTTACGAAACTACTTAATATTATACCAGCAAAGAGTATCGCTGCTGTACCAAAGACCGGAATCAAGAAACTATGAAGATTGCCGGTTTGTCTGGGGAAAAGCGATAAAATACATATCACCAAAATTCCCAAAATGACACTGGCAATTGCCGCAGGATTATTGGCTCGTTTGCATACTATGCCGAGCAAAAACAATCCAAGCATACCGCCGCCAAAGATACCAGATAACGTCCACCACGCATCCAACGCACTGGTAACGTGTATCAAAAGCAGGGCAACTCCTGTGCCGATAAGTCCCCAAATGATCGTCGAAGAATAAAGGAACATCATAGATTCCTTCTCCGTAGCATTCTTTCGGAAATAACGTTTGTAAAAATCGGTGAATAGCAGAGTTGATGATGCGTTCAAACAAGATGCGGTCGTGCTCATTGCGGCGGCAAATATGGCAGCAATCAGCAGCCCTCTAAATCCGACCGGTAATTTTGCTCCGATGAAATAAGGGAATACCTTGTCACCTATATCTTTGTCCGACAATTTTTGTTTGGTCTCATCGAGCATCTGCTGATAATCTGTCGCATCTTTCGAAACCCCTTGTGTTGCCAGTGTTTGCGCAGCAATAGTTGTTTTTGCGGCAAGCAGTTCCTGCGGGTGTGTATGGTAATAAGTGTATAACCCTGTGCCGATAAAGAAGAATAATAGTGAAACCGGCACATAAAGCAGGCCGCCGAGCCAGACGCTTTTTTTTGCCTCTTTATCGGATTTGGCGACGATATATCGCTGAACGAAATTCTGGTCGATGCCGAAGTTTTGCAAGTTCATCACAATACCGTAAATCAGCACTACCCAGAATGTAGATTCTGTGAGCGAACCGCCGAAACTGCCGAGACTGAATTTATTATTTTCGCCGGCAATTCTGAACATTTCGACTGGACCGCCTGTTGTGCCGAACATTACGATTGCTGCGCAAGCCAAAGCACCAGCGATAAGCACGATGGCTTGGAAAGCATCCGTCCAGATAACTGCAAGGATTCCGCCAACGAATGAATAGAAAATTACCGATATGGAGGTGATTATGATTACCAGCCGAATATCCCAGCCGAAAAGTATGTTCATCGGCAGAGCCATCAGATAAGTAACCGCTCCGATTCTTGCAAGCTGGGTTAGCAAAAAGAAGATGCTTGTATACACTCTTGCCCATTGTCCAAATCTGTGTTCAAGATTTGAATAAGCTGAAACTTCACCGCTGCGGCGGTAGTATGGCATAAAGAATTTAACGGCTATCCACGTTGTAATCGGCAGGGACAAGCTGAATACGAACGGATTCCAGTTAGTGGCAAACGCCTTTCCCGGCAGGGCGAGAAAGCTGATGCTGCTAAGATACGTTGCCAAAATTGATAATCCCAGCGCCCAGCCCGGAACAGACCTGTCGGCTGCGGTAAAACTTTCAGTTGTTCGAGTTCTGCGATAGAAATAAAGACCGATCAACATAGTTCCAATGAAATATGCGATTAGAATGAACCAGTCCAGCGAAGAAAAATTATTTTGCATTAATAATCTCCATGTTTAGTTTATATTTTTTAGCCGCTTCAACGAGAGCAACTATGTTTTCAATTGGACAATCTCTCGGCACAACACAACCGCTGCCGAGAATAAATCCGCTTTTACGGTCGTGCAATCCTGTTATTAATCTTGTTATTGGCTTCATATCAGTCAACGGTTATGTCCTCATGGCGATAAAACATATATCTGCCTCTTTCGTCTCCGACCATAAGATCGGCTCCGTTTTTTTTGTCCGGGTAAACGATGGCTGGGCCGCATTCGTGCTGGCCAAGAAAAATCGGCTGACCTTTAAACTTCATAAGCTTTGGAAATTCGAAAACGGGGAGTTTATCAGTTCCGATGTTTTTCATAAATAGAACAGAAGCACCTTCATTTTTATATTCACTTTTGATGTTCCACGGCAAACCTCTGTTTGGGTCTGGAACACTGCCGTGTCTTGGTGTACCTATAATTAAATCTTTTTTGCCGTCTTTGTCCCAGTCGAAAAGAACCAATTTTAATCTACCAGTTCCGCTGGCTTTGAGAAAATTGGCACGAATATTTGAACCGTCATTGAGTTTCAATTTTCCGCCATCTTTGAGATTATATATATCAATTTGCAAGTAGATGTGAATTTCATCGTCATCATCAAGAGCGATATAAGCTGTTTTGCCATCGAGTTGGCCAATAGCCGGTTTGCACCGCCAGGTTCCATGGAAGTCCAAGCCATCCAGATATAGAGGGCTGCCGTAATCCAGCAGAGGTTTTGTTTTAGTGCCGACATTAATATAGACGGTATGTTTTGCAGTAATATCGCTCATAAGAATATCCGGCAGACCATCGTTATTCCAGTCGGCAATAGTCGGGCAGGTATATCCCCAGCGTGCTTCGCCCGGCCCCTGAATGCTTTGCGAATAGCCTCCCTGAATATTTATTGTCTGGCCGCCGGCCTTTAATCTGGCAGCGGGCAGAAATTTTGGTTCGGCATCTGAACCGGAATTTTCAAAGAATAAAATTTCCCCCATCGAATTACCAGATATGATGTCGAAATCATCATCGCCGTCCCAATCAACAGCGTTTGGAACTGTCAAACTTCCACCGTGCAATATTGGATTTTGCTCTAAAACATATTTTGGGTCTTCATAAACAGGACAGCCTGTTTGAGTAAATTTTCCGGTAAATTTATAGTAGTAAGTTCCACCTTCTGCGCCCGCTATTAAATCAGACATACCTGTTTGCGGATTGGGATATGCAACAGGACATGCCCAGATTGCCGGGTGCCTTATTGCAATTCCTTTCGCGTCCACAGCATTTCTTATCGGTTCCAGATTTAACCCGTTCGGTTCATTATTGCGATAGTAATATAATCCGCCGTAAAGAGAGCCTGTTATTATATCTTTTTTTCTGTCCGGCCCGAGATTTACACAAGTAAGTGCCAAATAGCCATTTCTCACTTCTCTGTCCGTTTCTGAAATACGTCTGAAATTTGAAGCTGGGCCGTCAAAAAAAAATGGCAAAGTAATGGCGTATAAAGATGCATAAGGAAATTGTCCTCGCCAGACGCCGGCTCCGTCATAAGGAATGTAACGAGGGTCGCGATAGTAGCTTAAATATTTTGGGTCAGGGGTGAAATATGGCGGCCTGTCTGATTTTCCATCTTTCATACCAAACAGAATTTCTGTTGTGCCGTCAGATTTAGTTAGAACTTCCACAGAATCCGGAGGACACGGCAGATGATTTATTTTAATTTCATTAGTTTCGGTGAAACTTAATTTTGATAAATCGAATTTAGCGTGATAAATTGTATTCGCATCGCACCAGACGCCGTGTATAGATCGATCCGGCATTTGTAATATTTTACCTGCTGATAATTTTTTACCGGGAAATGGAATTTTTATTTTTTGTTTATCACCGAAAACTGGAATGCCGTTCGGAGAATCTTTAAGATATTTGTAAAGTATCAGGCCATCTCCGAAATGACCGCCGAACAGAAATATATCCGGCCTTTGTGAATTATATACGTAGGCGGTTCCCATGGGTTTATTCGATATGCCGGGGAAAGCAAGCGGCCCGGTGTCGGTGCCACAGGGAATCGGCTCGCCTGAAACAAGCGTTGTGTATTCAGCGATCGCTATTGCTGTGTGAATAAAACAGCAGAACATAATTAAGAGCAACCTAATTAACGGCGTGTTAGTTTTAGACATTAGCATCATCCTTAATTAATTAACTGAACACATTACTTATCTTTAGCCAATATATAAGGATTTTTCAGGTAGTAGAGAAATCCATCTTCTGCGCCTGTAAGCAAGTCAGGGATATTGTTTTTGTCCCAGTCAACGACGGTAGGTGTCGTTGAATGTCCGGCCAGAATTAAATCGTCTACCTGACCTTTATCTTCAAATATGAATTTGCTATCCTGTGATGATATGTTTTTAAAGAAATTTATATTCTTACTGTCCTTCAGAATGTCAATTTTTCCATCCATGTCCCAATCGACCATACAAATTTGCCTTCTGCCGCTTTTGCCTGCAGAGCCGTTATTTACCTGCCACAGAGTTGTTTCGCCATCGGCCTTAGCTTGCAATTACCGACCATGAAAAGGTAACTGACGTAAGCGCTTATTCAGACAGTAATATGTTAGTTTTCAATGGCATGGAGACGCATCCGGCCAGTGGCGGCCCGGGGACGCGATTTCATTTTGTTTGCATCAATGTGCCGGCTACATTTAGTCGCCCTAAAGAAATGGCTGCGCAGCAAACTATTGATGCCGTTAAAGCTGCGGGAGGAGAAGTTATTTACGGCCATCCATACTGGTCAGGACATAATATTAATACGATTACATCGGTTAAAGGCTATATTGGTATCGAGGTCGCAAACGGGACCTGTGGTTATAAGGGGATTAGTTCGGTCATTTGGGACGATCTGCTTTTGGCGGGATATACTATACCTGCAGTTGCCGAAGATGACATCCACCAAAGCGAGAACATCGGTAAATGCTGGACAATGATTAAGGCTAAATCACTAACACAGGAAGCAATACTGAATGCTTTGCGCAGTGGCAGTTATTACGCTTCTACCGGCCCGACAATCGAAGATTTTCGTGTTGAAAATGGCATCATAAAATTAAAATGCTCACCTGTTGTAGAAATACATATGGTTGGTCCGGCAGCCAACTTTAATGATGTTTATGCAAAAGAAAACCAACCTCTTACCAGTCTGGAATTCAAACGTGAGAAACCGGAACGTTTCTGGTATGTTCGGGCCGAAATAGTCGATGCAAATGGCAAACGAGCATGGACAAACCCGTTGATATTTGAAAAACCGAAAAAGAAATAATTGTGAATATACTTTTGTACGGCGTTAGGCTGCAATTGAGAAAAAATATTTTGAATAATAAATAGAATTTTTAAGGCTATACTATGAAAAATTTGGTTTTGATAACTGTTTTAATTATTTTTGCTTCAAGCACTAAATTAGTACAAGGTTTTGATGGATTGCATAACAGCCTTGATAAACTTCATCTTTTGTCGAATGCAAAAACGCGTTCGATTAGCCCGGAAAATTTCACCGGCGAAAAGGGTAAAGGTGGCATGGCAAAACTTGGCGAAGGCTCCGCATCAAATGCAGCAAAGGATTTGGGGCAGGGCTGGAAGGTTAATCCTTATGTCCGTATCGAGCCAAATCAAACTTTTGTCATGGGTGAAATAAAAGGTTCAGGCGCAATTCAGCATATATGGATGACTCCGACAGGAAACAATCACCTCAACATCATCCGCATTTATTGGGATAACGAAAAAGAACCTTCAATTGAATGCCCTGTTGGTGATTTCTTTGCAACCGGCTTAGGCGGATATATGACTTTTTCATCTCTGCCGGTTTCGTTAATCCGGGAAACGGATTCAATTGCTACTGGACAATGCCTTTCCATAAGAGCGCAAAAATCACAATGACAAACATCGACAGCAAAAGAATGACGCTGTATTATCAAATTGATTATGTCCTTGCAGATGTTCCCAAAGATGCTGCTTATCTGCACGCACAATTTCGCATAGTAAGTTCTGTTCCTTTTAAGGAAGTGTATACAATCGTTGACGGAATCAAGGGGCAAGGCCAATATGTCGGAACATATATGTGCTGGCTGGCAAAAAATAAAGGATGGTGGGGTGAGGGGGAAATCAAGTTCTATATGGATGGCGACAAGGAATTTCCAACCATCTGCGGAACTGGCACAGAAGACTATTTCTGTGGCTCGTATGGTTTTGAAGGTCCAATGGCTGGTGATAAAAAGGAAAAAGAATACAAAACATTCTGCACGCCGTATGTAGGGGTTAATCAGATTGTCTGTCCTGATGCCAATAGTCCCGCAACTACTAAAATCCCAGGCATTAAATTCAGTATGTACCGATGGCACATAACAGACCCAATCAGATTTGAAAAAGATTTGAAAGTAACTATGCAGGCTCTCGGCTGGCAAAAGGGGCACAAATATCTGCCTTTACAGGACGATATTTCATCTGTAGCGTTCTGGTATCAGACCGAGCCGCATAATTCGTTTCCAAAAAATAAAGAATTCATGTGTTCTCAGATAGAAAATCATTGATTACACATTAAGGAAAAACCGCAGTGTCCTGTATGTTATTTTGAAGTAAAGATTGTAAGCGGGCGGTTCAACTTTATATTTAGTTATATTAATTTTCTATTGTTTTAATGAGAAGTTAGATGGCATTACACGAACAAAGATTTACGCTTAAAAAGTTGAAATCAAGAATCAATATAATCGACTCACAGATAGTGCGTAGTCGCCTGCCGATAGTGGCGTTTAAGTGTTTTGAGCATAAGGATGCCTCAGAAGATCCATTTGTAGAGGCGGATTTCGATGATTCTAATTGGAAGACGATAACTCCGCCCGCATATTGGGGCAAATGGGATACTAATTTCACATTCAGAACAAAGTTTACAGTTCCTGACGGTTGGGAGAAACTCGGTCAGATTGCTTTGCAATTTAAGCTTGGCTCTATTCCGGGAAGGCTTAATTTCTGCCATCCTGAAGCGTTGTTGTATATTGATGGCAAATCATTTGCGGCTGCAGATAAATTTCATACAACGGTTTCCCTTCCAAAACAATTTTGTGACGGCAAAGAACATCTGCTTGCTATGCATATTTATACAGGCAAGTGGGGATGGTTTGGCGGTGCGCCAGATTTTAACCTTTTTATGGAGGGCTGTTGGGTTGCAGTCATTGACAAATCTGCTAGAGATCTGCTTGCCGTTGTTCGCGTTGCGCTGGAATCTGCAGAGACGCTTCCTTCAGAAAGTGTAGCAAGAGGCAGAATTATCGAGGCTGTTGATAAAACTTTTAAAGTCTTAAATACTCCTACGCCGCTTGGCGAAAGTTTCTACGCGTCAATACCGGCCGCCTATGAGTTGTTGAAAGATGAGTTGAAAAAGGCAGGCCATTCGCTCGATGTAAATATTACGGCCATAGGGCATTCGCATATAGATGTTGCATGGCTTTGGCGTCTGGAGCAGACCAGACGCAAATGCGGCAGAACGTTTCATACAGTACTTGGACTGATGGGCGAGTTCGATGATTATGTTTTCACGCAGAGTCAGCCCCAGCTTTACGATTACGTAAGGCAGGATTATCCGCAGCTTTTTGCAGATATCCAAAAAAAGGTCGCCGCAGGCAAATGGGAAATAATCGGAGGAATGTGGGTAGAGGCGGATTGCAACCTGTCCGGTGCTGAATCGCTTGCAAGGCAATTCTTAATCGGCAGGACGTTTTTTGCAGAACATTTCGGCAAGGGAACTGAATCGCCTGTTTTCTGGCTGCCGGACGTATTCGGATATTGCGCGAATCTTCCGCAGCTTATTAAACTTGCCGGTATGGAATATTTCTTCACTATAAAATTATCGTGGAATCAGTATAACAAAATGCCGTTCGACAGTTTCTGGTGGCAGGGTCTTGATGGAACAAAGGTTTTAACACATTTTGGCACAACCAGAAACGTGGATGATAACAGCGTAACTTACAATGGATTGGCCAATCCTTGCCAGATATATAATACATGGACAAGTTGCAGCCAGAAGGAAAATCATTCCGAACTGATGACCTGTTTTGGCTATGGCGATGGCGGCGGTGGTCCTACTCGTGAAATGCTCGAAAACATCAAAGAGCTAAATGATTTTCCTGATATGCCGAAAGTCAAACACGGCAAGGCGATAGATTTCTTCAGAAAGCTTGAAAAAACAAGTGGCCCGACTCTTCCTGTCTGGAACGGTGAATTATATCTTGAATTTCACAGAGGAACTTATACGACACAGTCTAGGAACAAAAGAGCGAACCGTAAATCTGAATTCGGCCTGCACGATGCCGAGTTTTTGTGTTCGCTTGCCGAGTCATTGAATTCCGATTTCAAATATCCGTATGATAAATTCGAACAGGCGTGGAAGTTTGTTTGCCTGAACCAGTTCCACGATATTATTCCGGGCTCAAGTGTCGCCGAAGTCTATGTCGATTCGCTCAAACAATACGGCCAAGTTGAAAATATAATTAAAGACACTTCCGCAGAGGCGTTATCCGCGCTCTCTATGAATATCGGGGGAGATATTATTCTTGTCAATCCTGCTTCATTCGAAAGAACCGATATTTGTTTTTGTGATATCGTATTGGATACTAATCAATAGTTTCAAACTATGGACGGCAAAGATGTCCGAACGCAAAAAGCTGAGAATGGCACGATTATCGATACTCCAATAATGAGGCCGTATAGCGCAATTGGTTTGAAAATCATAGATAAGAAAAAAACAAACGAAGATACCGGTCTGAAAATACAAAATAATCTTCTTGAAAACAACTATATCAAAGTTGAGTTCAACGGTGACGGTGACATTATCAGCTTTTATGATAAGGCAAACAATCGAGAAATAGTTCCTGCCGGCAAAGCGGCCAATCAGATGCTTGCATTCGAGGACAGGCCTTTATCGTGGGACGCATGGGATATTGATATTTTTTATGAAGATAAGGTTTTTTTCAGCGAACCAGCCGATTCGATTAAAGTAATCGAGACGGGTCCACTAAGAGCATCTCTTGAGATAAAGAGACAAATTTTGAATAGCTCTTATGTTCAGAGAATTTCTCTTGCGTATAATTCAATGAGACTGGATTTCGAGACCGATATTGATTGGCAGGAAAGATGCGTTCTGCTCAAAGCGGCATTTCCTGTTGAAGTGCTTTCATCTTATGCGACCTATGAAATTCAATGGGGTAATGTTAAAAAGCCGACTCATCAGAATACCAGCTGGGATTGGGCGAAGTTTGAGAACTGTGCACAGAAATGGGTTGATTTAAGTGAACCTGATTTTGGCGTGAGTCTTCTGAACGATTGCAAATATGGCCATGACATTAGGGACAATGTTATAAGAATTTCTTTACTTAAAAGTTCGATTATGCCTGACCCACTGGCAGATAAAGGTATGCATAAATTTACATATAGCCTGATGCCGCATAGTGGGCCTGTTGGCAATAAAACTATAAACGCGGCATATTGTCTGAATGACCAGATAATTGCTTGCAAAAGTTGCGGCAAATCGGGTAAAGAGCAAAATCTGGAATCGATGTTCAAGACTGACAGGGAAAACGTAGTTATAGAAACGATTAAGAAGGCTCATGATGGCAATGGTTTTATTGTTCGTATGTATGAAAGTCTTGGCGGCAGGAGTGGTGTTGCTCTTTCAGCCTCTTTTGATATTAAATCCTGTTTTGAGACAGATTTGATTGAAGGAAATAAAAATCAGCTAACCGTCAGTGGCAGAAGTATTAATTTTTACATCAAACCTTTCCAGATATTAACATTGCGGATAATTCAGAAAAAATAAAATTGTTTTTATTTAATTTTCAGTTACAAATTTTTGTCATTGCAGGAACTTGTGGATGTGATTTTAGCCGACCAGAAAAAAACGGAGAGGGCGAGATTCGAACTCGCGGTACGCGGTAAAGCGTACACTGGTTTTCGAAACCAGCTCGATCAGCCGCTCCGACACCTCTCCGAAAACGTTGAATTTACACGTAAAAGCGGGATATTGCAAGGTTTAAAATGTTTTTCAACCTGTCATTTTATGTTCAAAATAGTCGCAAGCATGTCATTTTAGTGCTCAAAATTGTCGCAACACTGTCATATTCATGTTACTTTTTCAAAATTTTCTTTTAAAAGGCTTAAAAAAAACTTCTTTTTTTAAAAAAGACTCTCAAAAAAGCGCAATTTTACCAGCTTTATTCACTCATTTGCATTATAGATTTGAATTTTTACACTCTTTTACATAGTACTTTTCCATACTTCTTTATGTTTTGTGTATCCACAATTATTTCTTGAGCAGACGAAAAATCAATGTATAATTAACTTTTATTTGAGAGTTAAAATGAAAATCAAATCGTCTTATCAAAGTTATAGTCTGTTAATCCTGGTTTTATTTTTGTTTTGCGGTAGTGCACCAGGAGCTGAAAATAAAAGCGAGCCGGCAAAAATAAAAAATACTATCAGTGAAGAAAAAATTGCGGAAGCGCTTGAGAATGGAAATTCACTCGTGCTGGCAAACGTGAAGTCCGCATATTCAGTTGAAGGCGAAGGCAGAAAAAGGAGAATCGATTACTATTATTATACAATCAAAATGAAGTCTGTCATTGCGGGCGATTTAGCCGAGAAAGATTTCGAGGATCCGATAGAAATTTCAGCAGGTTCATATAAAGGCAACCCGCTAAATCCTGGAGCGACTTATGCTATTTTTATATCAAAGCAAAGTCTGAACGGTTTTTATTGGGTATACAAGGAAGATTTTGCGCAAGTAACCAAAGAGAATATAAAAACATTGCAGGAAACCGCAAAAAATATTTATGCCAAAACCGATATCGCAAAATTCAGAGAAACCGCAAAGATGAAAATTGCTCCTGCCGATGTTTCTGAAGAAATTTCAAAATTATGCCAGCAATTCAGGGATAATCCTGAAAATCGGGCTAAGTACGGACGTGAAATCTGGGAATCGCAGCTAGGTTCACGCAAGGAAAGAACGGAAAATAATGAAATCAAATATTCCAAGCCTGAAATTGTTTTGACACGTGAACAGATACTTTCGCTGCTTGGCGAGCCGAGCTTAAAATACGGCTGGACTTATAAATGGTTCTGCGGACAGGAAGAAATTCCGGGAATGAATAATCAGGCTGCGATTCTTACAGTTGTTTTCGATAAAAAATTTCAGGTCGCATACCTTGTTTATTCGCATGAGGACAGACTTAAATGGGTGAAATAAATTTTATATTTAATATTTAAAATTTGATATTTAACAAAGGAGAAGAAAATGGCAGAGAGTGAAACAAACGTACAGGTAATAAAGGAATATAAAGACAGAAAAGTGCGGATGGTAGTTTTGGGGATAATACAACTACTGCTGGGATGTCTGGCTTTATTGATGTCGGCAGGGGTAATAGCAAATTCTCTAATTGCTGCTCACAGGGGCGGCGGTGAGGTTAATTTAAAACAATTGATAGTTGGCGCAGCGGTTTATTTGCTTATCGCAGTGTGTCTGTTTTGGCTTGGTATCGGTTTAATTTTAACAAGAAGATGGGCACGGGCAATCAGTTTAATATTATCGTGGTTCTGGCTTTTGGCCGGTGTGTTTGGTTTTGTTTTTATGCTGATAATGATTCCCACGATGCTGAAAGTCATGTCTCAAGGCAATACCCCAAAAGCGTTAGTTGCGGGTATTATGATAGGGATGATGGGCGTGCTTTCGATTTTTTATGTAATTTTGCCGGCATTATTTGTTCTGCTTCTTAGCGGAAACCAGGTAAAAATGACATGCGAAAACAGGGATGCAAAAGTACGCTGGACGGACAGATGTCCGCTGCCGGTGCTTGCGTTGAGTTTGATAGTTGGGATGTGGGCTGTTTCAATGTTGTTTATGGGTGCTTATAATTGGACTATACCGGTTTTCGGTTATGTAGTAACGGGCACGGTGGGCGCGTGCGTTATTTTGATTGAAGCTGTCTTTATTGTATACGCGGCATGGGCTTTATACAGATTGAAAATCGCAGGATGGTGGATTTCGCTTATATTTTCTATCCTGATCTTTGCATCGACAACCGTGTCATTTTTAAAAATTGATTTTGCTGAATATTTTCAAAAGATGGGATTGAGCCCGCAGCAATACAATGAAATGCAGCAGATGAATTTTAAAAATATGTTGATTTTATACGGTGTGTGGTGCGTTGGATTGATAATTTACATGGCTTTCATACGTAAGTATTTCAAACAGGCAAAGCAGGAGAGTGTTTTGCAGGTTGAAGAAATTAAATAATAAAGGGATTTTAATTTCAAAAGCCTGAGATTGCCCGCCTATGCGGGTCGTTCTGCTTCGCAGAACTTCTCGCAATGACAAATACACGTTTATCAATTTTTCACAGGTGCGGGGGCTAAACTGTTGGTTTGCCAGCCTCCGCCGAGTGCTTTGTATAAAGAGACAAGGTCTTCAATGACGAGGCTTCTGCTGGCGGCAAGCTGGTCTTCGGTTTCAAAGAGAGTCCGCTGGGCGATGAGGACACTAAGAAAATTTCCTATACCATTGCGATATAAATCACGGGCTAGCGAAAGTGAACGTCGATTTGCTTCAACCGCCTGGGCAAGCAATTCATATCTGGCTCTTTCATTCGTATATGCGATGAGTGAGTTTTCCACATCCTGGAATGCCATGAGAACTGTTCGTTCATAAGCGGCCAATGCTTGACGCTGGACAGCGTTTGCAGCCTGGACTTCTGCGCGGACATGGCCAAAATCGAGCAGACGCCAGGAAAACTGCGGGCCTGTAGACCAATATGCGGAACTATTTTGAAACCATGTATCATGTTTTAAGCTTTGATAGCCTGCGGTTCCAACCAGTGAGAGCTTTGGAAAAAATTCCGCCACTGCAACGCCAATATTCGCATTTGCCTGCGCGAGCTGACGTTCGGCACGGCGGATATCCGGCCTTTGACGGAGAAGTTCAGAAGGCAGACCAACCGGAACAGTGGGCGGGGGTGAAGGAATAGGAACTTCTTTCGACAATTCATCAAGGAGCTGGGCAGGATGAAGGCCCAGAAGAATTGCTAATTGATAAGCGTTTTGGCGAGCAAAAGTTTCGAGATTTGGCTGTTGAGATTTTGTTGCTGCCAATTGAGCTTCTGCTTGTTCGACATCCAGCTGGCTGTTTATCCCTGCGTTGAAAAGCGAGCGAGTGAGTTCAACTGTATCGCTTTGGGCGGCGATATTTTCCTGCAAAACGGCCAAACGTTTTTGATATCCTCGAAATTCAACGTAATTGCGCGTGACTTCCGAAATGACAGTTATAAGCACATCGCGGGTATCTTCCTGAACTGCGGTATAGGCGGCATCGGCAGCTTCCAGGGCGCGGCGGCGGCCTCCGAAGATGTCAATTTCCCAGCTTGCATCAAAGCCCGCATCATAAAAATTATTACGAATTTGCGGAATTGGAAAAAGCTGTGACGTTTGCGACCTCTGCTCGCGTGTTACGTTTGTAAAAATATTTACGATTGGAAACAGATCCCAGAAAGCGCCGCTGCGAAGTGCGCGAGCTTCCTGCAGGCGAGCCATTGCCTCACGTAAATCAAGATTCGAGACGACTGCTCTTTGGATCAGAGAATCGAGCTGCGGGTCATTGAAGGTTTGCCACCATGCGGAATTTATTTGTGTTTGTTCGATGATACTCGCGGATTTAACAGACCATTCAGCCGGTGAGTTCGGATCAGGCCTTTTGTAGTTTGGGCCCACGGAACAACCGGCTAAGAAATATAAAATATAAAATATAAAATATAAAAATACATCGTCGTACCGACGAAGGCTAAACAAAAAATTTTTAGAAATTTTCATTTTGATTGTATTTCTCCATGCGGCGGGGCTTTGATGTAAATGTCCATTAACTGGCCGACATAAATCGGCAAGTCAGATTTTTCAATATTATAAATCACCTGCAGAACACGGGTGTCGACGCGTTCGGTTGTATCGCCTGTGAGGTTTCGTTTAGGGACTACATACGGTTCGAAGCGGACATATTTTAATGACGTGCTGATGTTTCGATTGCCGCGAAGATATGCGACAGCAGGTGCGTTTGGCTCGACACGCCAAGCATCATTTTCATCGATGTCGATGCGGACGCTCATTGGGTTAACGCACCCCATAAGAATCAATGGCTGAACGAGGACACCTGTTTGCGCAAATTCGCCAAGGTGGATATTGAGCTGGAGAATTTCGCCATCGATCGGTGCGCGAACGGTCAGGATGTCGAGAGTTGTTTGAATAGAATTTACTTCCGCAATTGCCTGCTGGAGATTTGCGTTGGAAGACTGTGCATTGTAGCGGCGGTTAGTGATTTCCTGCACGCTTAGTGCGCGTTTGTCTGAAAGACTTTCAGCGAAGTCCAATTGATTTTTACTGTTGGCATATTGTGCTCGCGCGACTTCGACGGCTGTTTGCGCAACGGCGAGCTGGGCGCGAGTCTGGCGGTCATCAATGAGAAACAGGGGGTCGCCGGTTTTTACTTTCGAACCTTTTCCGACGTAAATTTCACGAACAATGCCGGCTATTTGAGTTCCAATAGCTATGTTTTCTGTACTTGCCTCGACAATGCCTGCGCCGGACACAAAAGTATTCCACGGAGATTGCGACGGCTGAGCAACAGGTTTGGCTGGCTCAACTTTTTTGCTGCCAAGAAGCACCATCAGAATCCCAAGACAGATGCCTATTAAAGCAAGAGCAGGTAATATATATTTACGAATCAAATTCTAAATCCGAAAACAAACGCAGCCACTAAGGCACTAAGACACTATATGTAAATTACGTATTTCGGTTGCGGTTGCGCTGCTCGTTACGTTTAACGTAAATCGTTTTACGTTTCCGCCTTGCTCCAACGAGCTTCGAAACCGCCCCATTTGACTAAAGAAATATCGATTCCATTTTGTTAGAGACTCTAAATAAGTTACAAAATTAGAAGACGAAATAAAAATGTCCAAATATCGAATAAAATCTAATAAAGAAAAAGCAACAATTTGAAAATTAATTTAAGCTTCATTTATTATCGGGATTATGTTTATTGTTCATTTCTTCAACGGAATTAAAAAGACCGATGATACGGCCATCGTCCATTCGTGCGATTTTGTCGGCAAATTCGAAGATACGGGAATCATGCGTAACAACGATTAATGCGCGATTGTGCTGAAGCGTAATATTTCGCAACAATTCCATGATGGTTCGGCCTGTTTCATGATCGAGTGCGCTTGTGGGTTCATCGCACACAATTAAGCGAGGATTATGCACCATTGCGCGAGCGATCGCGACACGCTGCTGCTGACCGCCTGATAAATCCTGCGGAAAAGAATTAACCATGCGGTCATCGAATCCGATTTTTTTTAAAATTTCTCCTGCCTGCCCGATGGCATCATTCCATTTGCTTCCGAATATCAGCAGAGGAATTGCGGTATTTTCGGCGGCTGTCAAAGTTGGTATCAAGTTGAATGCCTGGAAGACAAAGCCGATGGTTTCGCCGCGGAAACGAGTTTTTTGGCCGATGTTCATTTTTTTAAAATCATGTTCGAAGACGGAGCATGAGCCTTCGGATTGATCGAGTATGCCCGCGATGACGGAAATTAAAGTTGTTTTGCCTGAACCTGAAGGGCCGACAATCATCATTAATTGGCCCGCGGGAACTTCAAGGTCTATGCCTCGCAGAGCCTGAACCGCGGAAATACCTTTGCCATAGGTTTTTTTTAAACCGCTGCATTTAACTGCTATTTCTTTTGTGTTTTTATTTGTCATTATCAGCTTTTGAAAACTATAGCAGGTTCGAGTTTTATAACTTTTTGGATGCTGACAACAGCAGAGCCTCCGCAAATTAGTATTACCGCAACTGCACTAAAAAGCATTAATTGCCATGGCAGAAGAAAAGCAAGTTCGGATTTTCTGGTAAGCAGACCAAAGAGCGATGCGATACCAATGCCAAGACCATAACCTATTGAACCAACGATGACGGCTTGCAGGACAATCATAGCCAGCAGTTTCTGGTTTGTCGCGCCCATAGCTTTGAAGGTGCCGAAAAAACGCAGGTTGTCGAGAGTGAAATTGTAAAATGTCTGGCCTGCGATTGCGGTACCGACAATGAAACCAAGAACGACAGACATTCCGAAATTGATTGGAATGCCGGTAAATTTCATAAAGTAATCCATTGTAATATTTTTAAATTCCCTTGTTGTGCGGGCGGCGAGGCCTGTTTTTTCGAAGATTCGTTTGCAGACGGTATCGAGATTCTCGCCGGGTTTGATTTTGACAAGGATAAAGGAAAGCAGTTTGCGTTCCTGCGGCGCGAAAGTTGTTGCGCGATTGTATGTCATATAAAGTGTGGGCTGCGATTGGAAGGTTCGGGTAACATCACAAATACCGACAACGACAGCGCGATGGTCGTTGAGTTCGAGTCTGTCGCCAATTTTCATGGGGATTCGCGTGCCGTCGGGCAGAACGCGGGCGAGTTTTTCTTTTGCGCCAACGATGTTGATGATAACAGAATCGGCAATACGTAAATCCGCGATGGAACCTTCAATCATAACAGGGGGGCCTCCGATGAGAGTGGCATCATCGATGCCGATGACATTGCAAGTCTGGAAATTGCCATTATCAAGACGGGCGCGGATGAGACCTTTATATAAAGGTACAGCCCATTGGATACCTTCAACGCTGCGGACTCGATAAAGGTCGGTATCCTGCATTGGCTTTATGTCGTCTATGAACTGGACTTTTTCGTCCATGACCCAGATATCCGGCAGGCCGGTGTCGCGGAGAAAACCATAAGTTCGAGCCATGATGCCGAGAAAGATAGCCGATTGCTGCGTAATTAAAAGCGAAGCGAAAGTTAGTCCAATAAGGATTCCAATGTATTTGGCTCGGTCACCGATGAGCATTTTCAGAGCGATAAAATTCAAATGGCACCTGATTTATGAGTATTTTGATAACATCTTTTTTGAATAAGCATTAACAAACATAAAAACGTCATATAAACATCTAATTAAATATGAGGAATCATTTTATGGCAATTAGGCAGTTGCTTAAAAGTGCATAGGGGATTTGACTTGAATAAAAAGGTGTTAGAAATTACACTAACTGACTCGAATAATCCTTTTAAGTATAACTGGAGTAATAATGCACTTAGGACGTATATGGAAATATGTTTTGCCGCAGTGGCCGAGAGTTATTCTGCTGATAATCTCGATAACTATGGTTAGCTCACTGTTTGCGCTTAGTTTCTTGACGATCATACCTATATTAAAGGTAATGATGAGCCCGGAAGGTCTGCATGGATGGATTGACCGGAACAGTTGTAAAATGCGTTATGGTATGACATTTTACATGCCCGATATTTTGCATAGTCAGGATTCTGTATATGGATTGCGGGTGCAGAAAATCGAAGATGGGGAACTGGCCAATAAGGCCGGGCTGCGTCCTGAAGATATTATAATTTCGATAGAGGAACCAAATCTGCCAGCCGGCGCAAAGCAGGAGTATATGAAAATTCTTGCAAAGCTCGCTACCACTGACGGACAAGGTTCGATGACTTTGAATCTTCATCGGTTAGTCAACGGGGAATTTTTATCTCAAAAACTTAATCTGCCCATGCCCAATGCGCAGATGTATGACCAGGCAGGGTTTACTGCCAGGGCAAGCTGGGCGGGTAAATGGTTTGTTTCCGAACAGTCGGAAAAAATTGCGGCTCTTTTGCCCAGGGATAACAGTAAAGGCGCACAAAGAGAAGCCGTGAAATTAATAATGTATGGAATGGTTATTATAACGCTCTTCAGGTGCTTTTTTACTTTTCTGCAGAAATATTACGGTGCAAAAGTTGTACAGGTTGCGACGGCAAGGATACGCGAAACGATGTTTGCTCACGCGATGAATATGAATGTCGGGCACTTTAGTTCATTCGGTACAAGCGATTCAATCAGCCGAATGATAAGCGATGTAAATAACATCGGCAAAGGGATTAAAGCGTTTTTGGGCAAAGATATTCAGGAGCCGATGAAAGCGTTGTTTATGCTTATCATGGCGCTTGTAATAAATTGGAAGCTGACGATGATTTTTATTTTCGCGGCGCCTGCGGTAATGGTTATTTTCTCGAAATTTGGTAAAAAGGTTCGCAAATACGCAAAGAGGTCATTGCAGAGCACTGCTTCGCTGCTTGGCAAATTGCAGGAATCTATATCGTCTTTAAAGGTTGTGAAGGTATATAATC
>JBDKUM010000240.1:0-3062 GCA_039679715.1 Phycisphaerales bacterium | reverse complement strand
AGCGACGGCAAAGTAGAAGCAAAACCGCTGTTGGAAGAGATTAAACTTCCGGCTTCAGAATTTCCTAATGGTACAAAAACAATTGATTTCGTATTTAATGTACCAGTTGACAAAAAGCCAATAATGCTTCAATTCAAGATAAATGCGGTTTCGGAAATTACAAAGGTTCAAAAATCATCAGAGCCTGAAGAAGAAACAAACCAGCAAAACGGCTGATTTTAAGTTTAAAAATTTAAGCGCAAAAAAAATACCCCTTTGTAAGGGGTATTTCCATATTGCAAGGTGCTTCTTATCTCTTAAGAATTGTTATGCTTCAACTGTTTCCAATTCCTTGATATCAATTTCCATAAGATGATCCAGATACGTGCTAAGCTCCGTTATTGAAAAACGGGCGAGAAACTCTGGTTTTGCGCTCTTGTTAATCTGGCAGATGAAATCGATTATTTCTCGCTTAC
This sequence comes from Phycisphaerales bacterium, assembly GCA_039679715.1. GTDB lineage: Bacteria > Planctomycetota > Phycisphaerae > Sedimentisphaerales > UBA12454 > UBA12454. The sequence continues at coordinate 2,607 of JBDKUM010000240.1, read as the reverse complement.
TCATTTTTTTATCTCCGAATGTTAAATTATCTTTTCAGTAATTTTAATATCGGAACATTTTTTTATTTTCTTTAATCCATTATTTGAAAGAACTTACAACGCCCTATAACTAAATGCGCTATATATTGGGGGTATAAAAAAAAATTTACATTATGTAGTTGCACTTTATCGACCGATAAGTATTATAGAAGATGTGTCCTATAATAAACTGCTCTGGCGGGCAGCAAGGCTATTATAATTTTTTTTGCAATTATCATATTTTTACTTCATTTATATTCTTGCCCACCGGACATCTGGAAGTTTTCAGCGTAAGTATATCGTAGTTTAATTTTTTATTCAGCCGCGCGCAATTATTTTCTTGCGCTAATTTACGGTTACCAATTTATGGTAGCTAATTTACGGTATTGGATGTTAGAACTAGCTGATAATCTGTATAACCAGACGCAAAGCCCGGAAATGCCAAAATTCAAACTCTGGAATTCCATGGGTATGCTGCTTACCTACAAATGCCCTGCCTCATGCAGCTTTTGTTATTACCGTTGCAACCCGAACAAAGGCGGTTTGTTGAGTCTTGAAAACGCCCTTTCCGCATGGCAAAGCCTGATTAAAATCGCTGGTTCATCTGCGAAAATCCATATTACCGGCGGCGAACCGTTCCTATATTGGTCTCATCTTTCGAGCATTCTCTCTGAAGCCAAAAAACTAGGTTTGGGAACGGTTGACGTCATAGAAACTAACGCATTTTGGGCAACAGATAAGGCCGATGTAGTTGAAAAGCTCAAATTCCTTGATTCCCACAATGTTAAGAAAATTAAAATCAGTTACGACCCATTCCATGCGGAATTTGTAGATTATAGCAAAGTAAAATTGCTGGCCGATACTGGAGCCGAGATTTTAGGCAAAGACAGGGTTCTTGTACGTTGGCAGGAGTACATGGCGGCTGATTTGAATGTAATGAATATGAGCGAAGAGGAAAAAATATCTTTGTTCATCGATTCAATAAAGAAATTTCCATGCAGATTCAATGGCCAGGCTGCAAGAGGCCGATTATCAGAGGCTTTTGAGAGCAAAGATATTGATGAAATCGCTAAAAGCAATTGCCGAAATTCATTTTTATCCTCTAAAGGCATTCACCTTGACCCTTATGGTAATGTCTTCAGCGGCACATGCAGCGGAATAATCATAGGAAATATTGAAAAACAGCCTCTGGATGAAATATGGCAGAATTTTGAACCGAGCAAAATGGATGTTATAAACGTACTATTAAACAAAGGTCCGACAGGATTACTAGAAAAAGCCACTAATCATGGCTATCAAAAACGCCGATTATATTCAGGTAAGTGTCATTTGTGTACAGATTTACGGCAATTTTTCTTTGACAAAGGTATTTATGGGCCGATAATAGGCCCCAAAGACTGCTACAATTAAGGATGTTTGGCAGGCGGATACGATGAGCGAAACAAATTACGATTCTATTTTTGGTAAGCTGGTTCTCGATCAGGGTTATTGTGCTGAAGAAGAACTGGCATACTGCAAGAAACAGCTCAAGGACAGAGCGAAGGAAAACCCCGCGACTCTTGAGCAGCTCTTGATCTCCAACCGTTTCATCACACCTAATCAGGCCAAACGCGTCAAGCAGGTCAGCAAAGAAAGCACAAAAGAAGGCAAAGACGCCGCCGAGCAAATTCCGGGATATAAAATACTTGGCAAACTCGGTGCGGGCGCAATGGCCATTGTATATAAAGGCAAGCAAATAAGCCTGGATAGAATCGTCGCTGTGAAAATATTGCCCCGAAGGTTCAGCGAAAATCCTGATTATGTAAGGCGATTCTATAAAGAAGGAAAAGCGGCGGCCAAACTTAATCATAATAATATCGTCGGAGCTTATGACGTAGGTGAGGCAGGCGGATATCACTATTTCGTCATGGAGTATGTCGAAGGCAAGACGCTTTATGAAGACCTCGCCAAGGGCAAAATATTCAGCGAGCAGGAAGCATTGGCAATCACAATGCAGGTCGCAAGCGCACTGGCGCACGCTCATGCACGCGGTTTGATACACCGTGATGTGAAACCAAAAAATATTATGATAAACAGCGCAGGCATCGTGAAACTGGCAGACCTTGGTTTGGCGCGTGATGCTTCGGATATCGAACTTGCAAAACGCGAGGCGGGCAAAGCATTTGGAACGCCCTACTATATTTCACCAGAACAAATCCGCGGCGAAATTGATATTGACGGCAGATGTGATATTTATTCTTTGGGCGCGACCTTTTATCACATGGTTACCGGCCGGGTGCCGTTCGAGGCGACAACTCCTTCAGAAGTTATGCGCAAGCATTTGAAAGAGCCGTTGATACCTCCCGACCACATTAATACCGCCCTTTCGGCAGGCTGCTCTGAAGTTATCGAGATGATGCTCTCGAAGAGTAAGCTCGATAGATATGCTTCTGCGGAAGAATTATTGACCGACCTCGAAGCGGTGCGAAGAGGTGAACCGCCTTTCGCAGCGAGAAGAAAATTCAATATCGAATAACTAGAGCAGCTCCAGGACGTCAAAACTATTGAAACTCAGGAAGAAGAAATTGTCCAGCAGGCTACAATAAACAG
>JBDKUM010000239.1:0-109534 GCA_039679715.1 Phycisphaerales bacterium | reverse complement strand
AAGAAATACCCTTCAAATAGAAGCACGAACACTGTTGAAAGAGATAGTCTTTCCTCAAATAAGAACGCTTATTGCCAAGCTTTTGGAACATATCAGCCAGATAGAAAGCAACATTAGCGATCTGGGCCGTTATTTTTCAGACAACGTTACAAGGCTCAAAAACCTTCCTTCCTACCTATATGATGCAGGTGGATATGAACTGGTCAATAAAACGTTTATAAACGTAAATGTTAGTAAATTTTACGATGGTTTAGGCGGCAAAGAAACAGCGGCTAAAAAGGCTTTTGAACAGTTTATTGGCCGTTTTAAAAACCTGGATGCCTTTGTCTCGGCTGAACATGATCATATAAGCAAATTCTTAAAAGACAGCGGCGCATTAAATGCCAAGAATTTCTTCTACAACCTTAATGTCTATGACATCTTTAATCAAACGTTTTCAACCAACAAACAAAAAACTGAGATAATCAGCAATATAATTGAGCGAAGCTGCCTTAGTATTAAGATTACTGGTGAAGGCGATGAAAATGTGCCGAAAGTAAAATACATCTGCGGCAATGATACACGGCTGGTTGATTGGGCGGTTAAGAAAGCAAACGAAATTGATCGAAGAGGTGGTGACTGGAAAGCCCACAAAGACGAAAATCTTCCCGAAGGATTGTCTTTCTTCCAGTACAGGACGAATATTTCAATCGCACAGCTTATGAAAGACACATCCGCTACTGCCAGACTTCCTTCAGATTCAAATGAACTGATTAGAATAGGTGAAAATCCGATTATTTCGCTTATGCCTGACCCTGAAAGTTATAAAGATGGCAAAACAGACTCAAGAATGGATATGATTATTGCCCAGGGGATTGCCGCAGGTGTCATAATTGAAAACATCGGCAATTTTGAATTTCACAAAGCATTTTCCGAGCCCATGATTATGGGCAAGACTATTGAAGATGTGCGTAAATATCTGGCTCGCAATTACAGCCATATCGTTTACATCTGCCGGGAATTTGCAAAAAGTCTTATCGCCGATGACTCACAAACTCTTCGTCTGTTAAAAAGTGACAAGCTAACACCAACATTTGGCGAAAAAACCGTCCAAAACACATTAACCACGGCTTTACAACTAATCCCGTATTTAAAGAAAATCAGGAAAGATAACTATGCCACAGAATAACAACAAAATAATTCCGCGGCGGTATTTGATTCCACAACCGCGCAGCGGTCTTAGAAAAAGAAAACGCAATGTCAAAAAATCCAGATCGGATAAATGTAAAAGAATGAAGTTACTCGCAAATAAATATGAAAAATTAAGAATTTATCAAAATTGAAAGGAATTTAACCATGGGTTTAATCAACAATTTTTTAGTTTTTGTCGTCCATCTTCTCTTGCTCATTATCGACATTTTACTTGTGATGATAGCAGCAAAAGTCATCTATGACCGCTTCGAGCCATCCTGGCTCAAACAGGCTGTAAAGGCAGTAGAACCAATCATCGACTATATGCTGAATTATGTAAAAAATATTTCGGCAAGGATTACTGGGGAAACATTTTCGGAAAGAACATTGATGCTGCTGATCATTATCTGTTTATCGCTTGTACGGCTTCTAACCTTATGAATTAGATAAAAGTTTACATGAACAACATTTTCGAAGGGAAAAATAAATGGAACTTAAACAAACTTTTTTAATCTTGTTACCTATTTTCATCATCCTGCTGGTGGTGACATTTCGGACAATAAATAATTCGCTTAAATTCGATACACTCCAAAGTCTGGTTATGTCTGTCGCCATATCGCTATTGGCAATCATCGGGGTAAAAGACCATATAAGGGAGCTTTCGCCTCTTTATGCAGCTTTTGCGATCAGTATACTCTTTGCTCCCCTGCTTGCTTTTCTGTTTAAACAACGAAAAAGCCAGAAGACAAATTCCCCAAAATATCCAAAAAGAATTCAGATTACGACATCAACGAGAAAAGAAAATATGAAAACGACAGAATAAAGAGCTAAAAACATTTATCTAAACTTCTTATGGAAAACAATATTTTAAAAACTGATTTAAGTATTGCTGAAAAGCAAAACACTTTCTCGAATTTAATGACAGAAGAAGAATTAATAATTTTCTTAAGAATTCCTGAAGTCAGTAATTCCGAAGATTATCATAACGTTATAGAAAATCTCAAACGTATGCACGGATTGCCGCGAATGCATATATGCGGAAAAGCACTCTACCCACGAGAGGCCATTTTAGAATGGATAAGAACCAAAACTACTGCCGGAAAATAACATTTGCGCAAATATTGGCAATGTAGTATAATTCGGCTTGGATCAACCCAAGCCATTGACCAGCGTAGAAAGGAGTTGAATATGCCAGAGCTGGTAAGGCTTAGGACAAGACCATCGCGAGATGGCAAAATTTATAAGTATTTTTTGGATTATCTTGATGAAAACCGTAAAAGGCGGCAAATTTCATTAGGACATGCAGACAGACGAAAAGCTCAAAAACAGAAAGACCAGAAGGAACGGGAACTCAGAATGGGAATTGTTGCTCCTGGTTCAATGAGATTGAGCCGTTTTCTGGAGAAAAACATTGAACTTACTCGCGGACAGGTTAGAGAAAACACTATATTGGAATACCAATCAACTATGAAGGATTTTATCAAAATCGTTGGCGATATTGATTGTCAAACCGTTGAGCACAGACATGGTGAGCGGTTCATGCAGGCTTGTTTGGATGCAGGAAACCGCCATGCTACCGCCAATAAAAAAATTGGCACCATGAAAAGATTGTTTCAGCTTGCGGTTGAACGTGGACAGATGGATATAAATCCGTTTCGTTTTATTCACAAGCTTAAAGCACCAAAACGCAACATCAGGGTTTTTACAGATGAAGAGTGCCAACAAATGCTCAAGGTCGCCCGCGAATCCAAAATCGGATTTCCATTCAGATGGGATATCGTCATCCTGATCGCTCTTTCTACCGGTATGCGTCGTGGAGAAATTCTCAATGCTACATGGAATGATATCGACTTTGCAGGAAACAAAATCAATATTTCTTCCAAGCAGGACACTGCGTATACATGGGAATGGCAGATTAAAGATTCCGAATCAAGAAAAGTCCCATTAACTGATGAAGTCATCCGGTTGCTTACCGAACATCAGGCCGAGCAACCTGATGGGTATCCGTATGTGTTTGTTCCACCCGCCCGCTATGATTTTATTCAGCAGCAAAGAAAAGAAGGTAAGTGGACAACCAGAAAACGCCTCTGCCCAATGAATAATTTTCAAAGGCAGTTTAGGATAATTCTGTCGAAAGCAGCTATCAAAACCGGAGAATTTCATGATTTCAGGCGTACCTGCCTGACCAATTGGCTTACCAACGGACTAAGTGAGTTTGATGTAATGACTATGGCTGGCCACTCATCATTTGATACGACAAGAAGATTTTATTTGGCTGTCCGAAATGACCTGTTGGATAAGGCGAGAATTGCGAGTTCGAAAGCCCTTGCGTCAATTTCTGTTGCGCACTTGTTGCGCGCCTAGTTTTTTTGGTTCTAACAAAAAAGCTGTCAAACACAAGTGCTTGACAGCCAAGGACTTAAAAAATAGCGGGGGCAGGATTCGAACCTACGACCTCCGGGTTATGAGCCCGACGAGCTACCAGACTGCTCTACCCCGCGATCATTTTATTATTGTACCAAACTAATAAAAAACTGCAATCTATAGTTTGGCAGTAATCTTTTTAGCTATTTCCTCAATTTTACCGGCTGAATATTTTTTTGCCGGCCATTGAGCGAAAACTCCATCGCCTGAATTTCTCGGAATTATATGAAAATGTATATGCTCAACAAGCTGACCAGACGCCCTGCCGTTATTGCATAATACATTATAACCTTCAGCATTCATGCCTTTGAAAACCGCGCCAGCAATCGTTGGCAAAACTGAACCAATTTTCGCTAATAACTCGCCCGGACATTCATGAACTTTCGAAAAATGCTTCTTAGGTATTAACAAAGTATGGCCTTCATTTAACGGGCCAATATCAAGGAATGCCAAAACATCTTCATCTTCATAAATCTTTACAGATGGAATCTGACCAGCAGCAATTTTACAAAAAATACAATCCATCAAAAATTCCCACCTTGCGATTTATCCTAAAAACTTCGCTTACTCTTCTGTTTTCTCTGATTTTTCAGTTTTCTTTTTTGATGTTTTTTTCTTGCCGCCCTTTGAAGCTTCAGGTTTGCTTTCCTGGCCTACCAACTGTAAAAGCACAAGAGGACTATTATCCCCGAGACGCGTTTTAGCAAGTTTAATGATTCTAGTATAACCGCCGGCTCTATCGAGATATCTTGGACCAATTTCACTAAAAAGTTTTCCGATTACAGTGCCTTTTTTCTTTATCTCGCCGTCTACCTCTTCAACGATAGCGCGATTTCCAAGTAATGATATCGCACGTCTTCTTGCTGCCAGGTCGCCCTTCTTTGCAAGTGTTATAAGTTTTTCTACAAAACCTTTTACGTGTTTTGCTTTTGGCATTGTTGTGCTTATTGTTTCATGCTCAAACAGTGATGCTGCAAGATTTCTTCGCAGCGCTACTCTGTGTGCGCTTGTCCTGTTAAGTTGTCCGCCTGCTATTTTATGACGCATAGCTTAATTACCTCAATTCTATTTAATTTTACTCAACATCCGTCATGCCGAGTGACAAACCTATATCCGCAAGCTTACGGACTATTTCACGTAAACTGGTTTTCCCAAAACTGCGAAGTTTTAACAAATCAGCTTCTGTCATTTTTACCAATTGACCTACTGATTCGATATGACTTGCTTCCAGGCAGTTGCTTGCTCTCACGGATAAATCAAGTTCCTGAATCGGCATTTTCAATTTTTCAGCGAGCTGTTCATCGACTTTCTTTTCTTCTTCGACTTGGCCGCTCTCTGTTTCTTCTACTGTTTCAGCGCCTAACTCAAAATATTGGACAAACGGATTGATGTGTTTGCGAAGTATTTTTCCGGCTTCGACAAGCGCCAATTCCGGAGTAATCGAACCATCAGTCCATATTTCAAGAATTAATCTGTCATAGTTTGTTTTTTGACCTACACGTGTATCTTCTGTTTTATATCTGACTCTAACTACAGGAGAATATACAGCATCAATTTCAATTTTACCGATTTCCTGTTCGAATCTGTCCGCTGACGCTAATCTTTCATTAGCTGGTGAATAGCCACGTCCGTTTTCAACAGTCAATTCCATCGAGAATTTGATGTTATCAGTTAAAGTTGCTATTACATGATCTTTGTTTATGATCTCGACTGTTGGATCACTTTGAATTTGGCCGGCTGTTACAACTCCAGCTTTATCGGCTAATATTTTAACAATCTTTGGCTCAGGACTGGTTTTCTTAATGATAAGTTTTTTTACATTAAGAATTATTTCAGTCATATCTTCTTTAACGCCGGAAAGTGTCGCAAATTCATGATCTGCACCTGCTATTTTGACATTTGTTACAGCAGCGCCTTCCAGCGAAGAAAGTAATACACGTCTTAAACTATTTCCAATGGTAGTTCCGAAACCATGTTCAAACGGCTCAATACGAAAAAGTCCGTAACTATCTGTTGAAACCTGTTTATCAAGTTCAACACGCGTCGGAAGTTCCATTCCTCTCCAGGTTATTCTCATTGTTGGCCTCCAATTAAATTGGGCAGATGTTCTCAGCGGTATTAAAAGGGGCCTTCCTTTTAAAAACGCTATCTGTAACCTGCCCGGTTATCAGTTTATTTTTTTAAAGTTCTTTCTCGAACAATACTATCTCGAACAATATTCAACAACTAATTGTTCTTCAATTGCCAGTTGAACATCTTGTCTTGTCGGCAATGCAACAATTGTCGCCATCGGTGCTTTAACATCGAGCTGAAGCCAGCCTTGAGCTACGAAATTTGAATTCGTATCAAGTTGAGCTCTGACTCTTTTCTTGCTTCTTTCATTATTCCGGATGGTAATTTTATCACCAATGCTTACCAAAAAGCTTGGCACATCGGTTTTCTTGCCATTGACTAAAACATGACCGTGAGCGATCAATTGCTTGGCTGCTTTTCTCGAAGGAGCGAAGTTTAATTTATAAACTACGTTATCAAGCCTTCTTTCAAGCAATGCAAGTAAAACTTCGCCGGAGTTACCGATTGTGCTTTGAGCTTTTTCAAAGTAACCGCTAAACTGCGCTTCACCAATGCCATAAAATCTTTTAACTTTTTGTTTTTCACGAAGACGAACACCGTAATCTGTGCCTCTGCCGCGGCGCCAACCGTGCATCCCGGGCATCAGGCTCTTCTGACGTCTTTCGATTGCGCATTTACTTGTTTCGCAGCGAATGCCTTTAAGAAATAATTTCATGCCTTCGCGGCGGCATAATTTACAGGATGAACCTAAATAACGACCCATATTTTTATCTGCTCCTTAGCATTTTTTAAACTCTTCTGCGTTTTGGCGGACGGCAGCCATTGTGCGGAATCGGGGTAACATCTTCGATTGAAGATATTCTTAAGCCGGCAGCCTGCAATGCTGATATTGCTGATTCTCTGCCGCTTCCCGGACCCTTTACTCTGACTTCGACCTCACGAACACCCGAACGTTTGGCGGCATTGGCACATTTTTCCGCTGCTCTTTGAGCTGCGAACGGTGTGCTCTTACGAGAACCTTTGAAACCAACTGTACCCGCAGAATCGCGGCAGATGGTATCACCTTCCGTATCGGTTATTGTTATCATCGTGTTATTAAAGGTCGATCTGATGTGTACTATCGCCTTTGCAACGTTCTTTCTTATTTTTCCCTTAGCCATTTAGTACTAATACCTCAAATTATGAACGTATTTCTTTTACGCCTTTTTTGCCGGCAACAGTCTTTCTCTTGCCTTTTCTTGTTCTGGCGTTGCTTTGTGTTTGCTGACCCCTAACAGGCAGACCTTTACGATGTCGCAGACCTCGATAGCAGCCGATATCTTTTAGCCTTGCGATATCTTGAGATACTTGCCTTCTTAATTGTCCTTCAACTACATAATCGCGATCAAGAATCTGAGCTATCTTACTTACTTCATCTTCTGTCAGTTTGCTGGCCTGTAAATCAGGTTTAATTCCTAATTCGTTCAGGATTTTCCCAGCTACAAATTTTCCGACTCCATGAATATAGGTCAGCGCGATTAAGATCGCTTTATTATTTGGTATATCAACACCTACTATACGCGGCATATTCGTTTCTCCGAAAAAATTAGCCTTGTCTCTGTTTGTGGCGAGGGTCGGCAGGGCAAATTACCCGTACTACGCCCTTGCGACGTATAATTTTGCAATTTTCACAAATTCTTTTTACTGATGTTCTTACTTTCATATTACTAATCCTAATTTAATTTTGCGTTTATCCGCTGGTAAGTCCTTTAAACAACTTTACCATTCAATCGCGGAATTTACTACCCTAAAGGTATCTGCTAATGTCGCAGAATAATTCTTCCTTTAGTCAAATCATAAGGAGACATCTCAATTGTTACCTTATCGCCTGCAAGTATCCTTATAAAATGCATTCGCATTTTACCGGAAACATGCGCTATAATTTCATGACCGTTCGATAGTTCAACTCTGAACATCGCATTCGGCAAGGCTTCCAATATTTTGCCCTCAACTATTATAGCATCCTTTTTTGGCATATATTTCTTTAAGCTGCTTATCTAATTGTTAAAACTTCACAGCCATCTTTAGTTATCGCTATTGTATGTTCAAAATGAGCTGATGGTTTGCCGTCTTTCGTGGCAACCGTCCACCCATCTCGTAAAGTTATTACCTGGCTCGTACCCATATTAACCATGGGTTCAACCGCAAGCACCATACCTTCTCGCAGGAGAATGTCATGATTTATAAGTTCCCTGCTGCAATAATTTGGAACTTTCGGGTCCTCATGCATTTGAGTACCAATTCCATGTCCAACGAATTCCGTCACAACAGAGAAGCCTGCTTCTTTAGCTGTATCCTGCATAAGCTTTGCTATGCGACTCCATTTATCGCCGGGTTTACTGTTTGCGATCGCGACATCCAGCATCTTTGAAGTTATATCCATCAGATGCCTTTTCCGCTCATCGATTTTGCCAATCGCGACTGTCAAAGCCGCATCGCCGCAATAACCCGCAAGTTTGACCCCAAAGTCGATGCTAAGAATATCACCATCCTGCAGTATTACTTTATCCGACGGTATGCCGTGAACAACCTGCTGATTGATTGAAGTACAAATCGCAGCCGGGAAAGGTTTATATCCATATGGATTTTTAACACCTTTAAAAAGTGTCTCTGCACCTGCTTTTGCCGACATGTCTTCAGCTATACGATTCAGCTCGGCTGTTGTTTGGCCTGCTGCCGCAGACTCTTTCAATTTTAAAAGAACATCGGCGACAATTGCGCCGGCTTTTTTCATTAAATCTATTTCTCTGCGACTTCTTAAGGTTATCGCCATTTTTATTTTACCGCTGAAAGCTTGTCGAGTTTGCTAATCACTGATTTTGTGACCTCATCGACTGACTTTTCGGCATCTATATCTATAATTTTGTGACCATTGTCGGCATAATACCCGGCAACTGCTGCGGTTTGCTGATGATAAGTTTTCAATCTGTTTTTTACAACTTCAGGATTATCATCTGCTCTTTGAACCAATTTTTCGCCGCATTTATCGCAAACGCCTGCGAGTTTAGGTTTCAAAGTTTCAATATGATAAACCGCACCGCATTTCGGGCAACTTCGTCTGCCTGTCATTCTATTTTCAATTACGCTGTCGTCAACATCAAGATTGACTATCGAGTCGATTTTTCTTTTCTTTGCCGCAAGAGCTTTATCAAGTTCCTGCGCCTGAACAACTGTGCGAGGAAAACCATCAAGGACACAATTTCCCTTAGCGTCTTCAACTGCACTAACCATCATCTCGATGATCAACTGATCCGGAACCAGTTTGCCGCTATCCATATATTCAGCGGCTTTTTTGCCTAATTCTGTTCCATTTGCGCGATTGCTTCTAAGAATATCGCCGCTGGACAAATGAACCAGTTTATATTTTTCAGCTACTCTCTTGCACTGCGTGCCTTTGCCGGCTCCCGGCGGACCAAGAAGAACAATTACCATCCGCGTGCTCCCTTGATTCTGCTTGAGCTGAAACCTTCATAGTTTCGCATAACAAGATTAGCTTCAATTCTCTGCACCAAATCAAGCGAAACGCTTACAACGATCAGCAAACCTGTACCGCCGAAAAATGATGCTACCTGCCAGTCGATATCTAAGCCGGGCAGTTGAGCGATAACGGTTGGAACTACCGCGATAATCGCTAAAAATGCTGCACCGTAAAAAGTAATTCGTGCCATCACTGTTTCAAGATATTCCGCTGTCCTGTGACCTGGACGAAGACCCGGTATAAAGCTTCCAGAGTTCCGCAGATTCTTAGCCATTTCCTGCGGCTGGAACTGTACCGTTGTCCAGAAATACGAGAACAAGATAATCATAATAATATACAAAACGTTGTATGTATAAGCATGAGGTTGAAGTGATGCTGCGATATTTCCTAATATTGCAGAATTACTCAAACTCGGAATACTCAATAATTGAGCGAACAATACCGGCGGAAATTGCATCAAACTTGAAGCAAAGATAATTGGCATAACGCCGCCGTGATTTATTCTTAAAGGCAGATAATGTCTTTGTCCGCCATACATTCTCATACCACGCATCTGTTTTGCCTGCTGAACAGGAATACGTCTTTGTCCTTGTGTAATAAGGATTGCACCTGCTACAACAAACACGAATGCGATTGCTAAAAACATCACTTTGCCAGGACCATAAGTTCCAGCGCTCGCTCCGGCACCAACTGTGAATGATGCATTTGCCCATACACTTGCAATCGTGCCAGGCATTCTCGCGATGATACCAGCCATAATCAAAAGGCTTATTCCATTACCAATACCGTATTCATCAATTTGCTCACCAAGCCACATCATGAAAATAGTACCGGCTGTCATGCCAATAATACCGAATATAACGGTCCATTGAGCAAGCCCTTGATACGCATAAGGCGTCATAAATTTTATAAACATCATAGATTGCACCAGGCATATAGGTACCGTAAGATACCTCGTATATTCCTGAATCTTTTTATAACCCGTTTGACCTTCCTGTTTGAGTTTCTTCAGGAAAGGCCAGACTTCGCCAAGCAGCATCAAAATAATAGATGCTGTAATGTATGGCATAATACCTAAACCAAACAAGCTGCTTCTTCTCAGCTCACCACCGCTTAACATTTGCAGATGCTCGAGAGCTCTGCCAAGCGGACTGTTTTCATCTCTTTGTTGAGATGCGCCGATCATACGCTGAACATCAATGCCTGGAACTGAAATATGGAATCCAATGCGGTAAATTATCAAAAGCGCTATTGTGAATAGCACTTTGTTCCGCAAATCTGGAATCTTAAATATACTTATCGCAGCATTAAACATGTTTTCCCTATCAATCCCTTATGCCACTATTTTGGCTTCTCCGCCGCAGCTCAATATTTTATCATGTGCGGTTTTACTATATTTATGAACGTTAACTTGCAGTTTCTTCGTCAGTTCTCCATCTCCGAGAACTTTCACTTTGCTTTTTGCGCTATTTACAAGACCTGCCTGGTAAAGAGCGTTTGCATCGATTACTGCACCGTTATCGAACTTATCTAGTTGAGATACGTTTACAACTTCGTATTTGCAGGCAAAATTAAAGTTATTAAAACCGCGTTTGGGCAACCTTCTGAATAAAGGCATTGATCCGCCTTCATATCCAAGTTTTCCGCCGGCACCTGCTCTGCTCAAGCTGCCTTTATGGCCTCTGCCGCTGGTTTTTCCGTGACCAGAGCCGATACCCCGGCCGACTCTTTTCCGTTTTTTATTTCCGCCTGTTATTGAAGTTATTTCATGACTTAGCATAACTTCACCACCTTTTCACCGGTTCTACCGCAACTCCGCGAAGTTCAGCAATTGTTTCTGGCGCGCGAAGTTTTAATAAACCGTCCATTGTAGCTCTAACAACATTCTTAGTATTTGTACTGCCGTAAACTTTCGTCAGCACGTTATGAACACCTGCAAGTTCAAGAACCGCTCTTGCCCCGGCTCCCGCGATAACGCCCGTACCCGGACTTGCCGGAACAAGTGTTATTTTCGTTGCGCCGAATTTACCCATGCTCTGATGTGGCAGGGTCAGTCCGTTCAATGTGATTCTGTGCAAATCCTTACGTGCATCTTTAATAGCCTTATCGACTGCCATTGGCACTTCTTTGGCCTTGGCGTATCCGATTCCAACTCTGCCGCCTCGGTCGCCAACTGCTACCATTGCTGAGAAACTGAATCGTCTGCCGCCTTTTACCACTTTGGCACAACGGAATACTTTGATTACCGTTTCTTCGAGTGGATTTTCTTGAACTGTTACTTGTTTAATATCTTCTGCCAATTTCGATATCTCCAAATCTGCTTAAAATACGAGCCCTGCTTCTCTGGCCGCATCCGCCAAAGCTTTCACTCTGCCGTGATAACGGTATTGATTTCGGTCAAACTTAACGCATTTGATTCCGACCTGTATCGCCTGTTTCGCAACTTCGGTACCTACAAGTTTCGCTGCTACCACGTTGCCGCTCTGTTTCAGACCATCACGGATCGTTTTGCCGCGCGTACTCGCTGATGCCAAAGTTACCGATGCGATATCATCGATTATTTGTGCGTAAATATGTTTATTCGAACGGAAAATACTCAAACGTGGCCGTTCCTGTGTTCCAAGCACCTTTTTGCGTACTCGGAATTTTCTTCTAACCCTTGACTTTTGTATTCTGTCAATCTGCATATTTTTCTCTAATAATAAAAATCCAAATTTTTCGAATTAGTACTAAGCCGATGCACCGCTCGCAAAAGCCTTGCCCGCTTTTCTTCGTACATATTCGCCGCCGTAACGAATGCCTTTGCCCTGGTATGGTTCTGGCGGTTTTACTTTCCTGACTTCTGCTGCGAATTGTCCAAGTTCCTGCTTGTTGTAACCTGTAATAGTAAACTTGGCAGGCGTATCATTACCTTTTGTCGCAGGTATTTCGATTATTACTTTTATACTTTTCGGAATAGCTACCTGTGCTGGGTTTGCATAACCGACTGTCAATATCAGTTTGCCGCCCTGTTCTTTCACGTTGTAGCCCGTTCCGTAAATTTCCATTTTCTTTTCGTACCCTTTGCTCACGCCGATAACCATGTTGTTCAGGAGCGCCCTGGTTGTTCCGAACATAGCTTTTTCCAATCGGCCTTCGGGTGCGGTATTGTCTACCAATATCTTTTTGCCCGTTTCATCAAGCTTTACTGTGATCTTTGGGTTTCTTTGAAGTTCAAGAGTTCCTTTTGGGCCGATTACTTTTACAGTTTGGCCTGCAAATTCAACCTTAACTCCAGATGGTATATTTACTGCTTTTTTTCCTATTCGACTCATTAGCACACCGTACAAAGTATTTCGCCGCTGATCTTGTCTTTGCGGCACTGACTATCAGTCATTACACCCTTATTTGTTGTTACTATCGCTATACCCATGCCATTCATGATATGCGGCAGCTTATCTACTGAACTGTAAACTCTGCGGCCTGTCTTGCTGACACGTTTAACTTCTGTTATCGCAGGGGTTCCATCCATTGCATATTTAAGTTCTACTCTGATAAGACCCTGGCCGGTTCCATCTTCTACTTGTTCGAACCCGGTTATATATCCTTCGTTCTGCAGAACTTTCGCAATGCCTAGGCATATTTTAGACTTCTTTATGTTTGCGTAATTCTGTCTTGCCTTGCCGGCATTTCGTATTCTCGTAAGCATATCCGCTATCGGATCACTGTGCATTTGATATACCCTATTAATTAAATTTCAAAATCTTAAATTTCAATTCCTAATCGTTTACCAACTTGCTTTCTTCAGACCTGGAATTTTTCCTTCTGAAGCAAGTTTTCGCAGACACAATCTGCAAATTCTAAATTTCCTGTAAACCGCTCTGGCTCTGCCGCAAATCTGACAGCGTGTATAAGTCCTTGTCTTGAACTTTGGTTTTTTCCTGTTTTTATTTACAAGAGCTTTTGTTGTCATTATGTTAATCCTAATTAAATTCTTTCGCTAATCCGCGGATAAGCACTTTAAAATAATAACTTATCTTTTATTCGTGGAAGTTACTCCCTGAACGGCATGCCGAACAATCTAAGCATTTCTTTGGCTTCATCGTTTGTCTTGGCAGTCGTTACAAAAGTTATATTCATACCCTGAATGTTCTCTGTTTTCGCCGCATCAATTTCCGGGAAAATCGTCTGTTCGGCAATACCCATCGAATAGTTCCCGCGTTCATCGAAACTTTTTGGATTCAATCCGCGAAAGTCTTTTACTCGCGGAATCGCAAGGTTAATTAATCTGTCCATGAATTCGAACATACGTAATCCGCGAAGTGTAACTTTCAATCCGGTTGGATCGCCCTGGCGAACTTTGAAATTCGACACGCTTTTCTTTGCTTTGCAAAGCAAAGGTTTTTGACCTGATATTTGTGTCAAATCAGCTATTGCACTTTCAATGAACTTTTTATCTTGTGTCGCTTTGCCTACACCCATAGATATTACTATCTTCTGCATACGAGGCACTGCCATTGCACTTTGATATTTGTACTTTTCTTTAAGTGCTGCAACTACTTTCGACTTATATAAATCTTTTAACCTTGCCATCTAAAAAACCTTTAATGTAGGGTGGGCTTCAGCCCACGCTGTATCTTAGTTTTTAGTTTCGAGTTTTAAATTTAACTCATAACTCAAAACTTCATTATTTTGCTTTTCTTAAAATTCCAATTTCAGAACCACCAACAGAAACACGTTTTTTTACACCTTTGCTGTCGGTTACGAATCTTACTCTCGTACCAGCAGAGCTTTTCGGATCGACCGGAAGAACATTGCTGATATGAATAGGTTCTTCAACCTGAATTCTTCCGCCCTGCGGATATTTGCGTGACGGCTTTACATGTTTAAATCTTCTGTTGATGCCTTCAACAATTACTCTATCTTTTGATGGTATTACTTTCATTACCTTAGCGGTTGTACCTTTACTTGCGCCGGCTATGATTTCAACCATATCACCTTTTTTTACATTCTTTGCCATTAGACGACCTCGCTCGCCAGAGATACGATTTTCATCTGATTTTTTTCTCTTAATTCTCTCGCAACTGCGCCGAAAATTCTTGTCCCGATTGGATTGCCGTCTGCATCGATAATTACTGCCGCATTGCTGTCGAATCGAACATAACTTCCATCAGGTCTGCGGATTGGTCTCTTTGTCCTGATTACTATGCATCTGTAAACCTTTTTCCTGTCCAATTGACAGGTGGGCAGATACTTCTTTAACGCTACACAAATCGTGTCGCCTACCGATGCGGTACAGCGTCTGTATTTTCCGGTACTGGCCGCACTTCGTCCAAGCACATTAACACATTGTGCTCTGCGAACACCGGAGTTATCGGCTATATCTATCATTGTTCTTTGCTGAATCAAAGCTCTGTCCTTTAAACTATATTTTAATTCCTTAGTTTTCCTTTTAATTCTTATAACAATTAAAAGGTTTCTTCTTTATATCTTTTCTTGTGCCTTCTGCACTATCTGAACCAATCTCCATGATTTTGTTTTGCTCATTGGTCTGCATTCGATAACTTCAATCAAATCGCCAATACCGGCTTCGTTCTTTTCATCATGAACACCAAGTCTGGTGGTTCTTTTTACTAATTTTCCGTATACAGGGTGTCGAACTTTAAAATTCAATTCAATCCTGATACTTTTATCGCCGCTGCGGCTTACCACTGTGCCGCGTATCGTTTTACGTTGTTTTCTCTGTTCATCTGCCATTTATTTTGCCTGCCGAATTATTGTTTTATACCTGGCAATATCACGTTTGATATTTCGCAGGAGATGTGTATTTTCAAGCTTCTCTGTTTCTGCTCTTGTACGCAGTGTGAAAAGTTCTTTTTCGAGCTTTTCCAGTTCAGCATTTCTATCTTCCGGTTTCATTTCTCTTATCTGGGACGCTTTCATCATTACACCTATACCGTATGTCTTCTGGTAACAAATCTGCATTTAATCGGCATTTTGTGAGCGACTCTTGCCATTGCACGCTTCGCTACATCTTCACCAATTCCGCCCATTTCAAACATCACCATACCCGGTTTCACAACAGCTACCCATTGTTCAACTTCCGCTTTACCTTTACCCATTCTTGTTTCGAGTGGTTTCTTTGATATGGATTTGCTCGGGAAAATTCGAATATAAACTTTACCAGTTCTCTGCAGAAAGTGTGTTGCCGCAACTCTTGCAGCTTCTATCTGTCTGCCGGTTATCCAGCTTAATTCCAGTGCCTGCAGTCCGTATTCGCCGAACGCTACATAATTCTGCCTTGTCGCGTTGCCTTTCATTCGGCCGCGCTGGCTTTTACGATATTTAACTCTTTTTGGCATTAGAGCCATAACTGTTTCCCTGTTTCAATTACGAATTTACTTTATTCTTTTTTTGTTTGTTCCTGACCTGGTGCTGTTTCACCCGGCTTTGCTGGTGCGGCATGCGGCTGACTTTCACGTCTTGGGCCTGCATTACGTTCCATTCTTCTTGCTGCTCTTGGTCTGTGCAGTGTTTTCTTTGGAGCCTCTGCGCCTTGTTCTTCAACCTGTGCGCCGAATTTCCCTTTATAAATCCAAACCTTTATACCAATAACACCGTAAGTCGTAATAGCACCAACTGATGCGTAATCGACATCGGCATCTATAGTATGAAGAGGAATACTGCCTTCCATCTGGGTTTCTTTGCGTGCCATTTCAGCTCCGCCAAGACGACCCGAGCAAATAATTTTAACGCCTTTTGCGCCTGCCTGCATTGAAAGCTCTGTCTGCTGTTTCATAGCTCTGCGGAACGCGACTCTTTTCTTCATCTGTTCTGCAATCGCTTCAGCGGCAAGCCTTGCGTCTAAAGACGGTTCTCTTATTTCCATAACATTGACAGTTACCTGTCTGTCAATCAACTGTTCAAGGTCTTGTCTTAATTTATCTACTTCAGCGCCTCTTGGTCCGATCACCATGCCCGGCCTTGCAGTATGAAGCGTTACTTTCACTTCATTTCTCGTCCTTGCGATTTCAACCTTTGAAACCGCAGCGAATGGAGGCTGCTTGTTAAATTTATCATCTACATATTTTCGGATTCGTTCGTCTTCAACCAGCATCTGCCCGTAACTTGCTTTTGGAGCAAACCATGTGCTCTGCCAAGGCAACCTGATGCCTGTTCTAAAACCAACTGGCTGTACTTTTTGACCCATATTAAATCCTTAAATTATTTTGCTTCTGTCACGGTAATATGAATGTGACTAGCTAATTTTTGTAAACTATGTGCTCTGCCTCTGTCTTTGGCAATAAATCTTTTTGTTCCAACTCTTATACCAGCTCCGTCAACTCTGGCTTCGCTGACATAAAGGCTTTCAACATCAGCTGAATCTTCATCTGCGTTGGCAATTGCGCTCTTCAATGCTTTGTCAACCATATAAGATGCTCTTTTATGAGTGAACTTGAGCAAATCCAGAGCTTCCTGTGCATTTCTACCGGCAATTAATTTGGTAACAAGCCCGGCTTTTCTCGGAGTTGACGGTGCATACTTCACAGTACATTTCCATTCAGAAATTGCTGTGGTTTCAACACCTAATGCATTGGAGATCGCGTCGATATCCGCTTTTCTTGCAATCGGGCTATTCAAACCTTTGCGCCAGTTCTTCAATGCTGTTGCCGCCTGTTTCTTTTCCAGTCCTGTACGAGCAATTTTCTCGGCAAGATCTGTTACGTTTGTGCCCGAAGACTTAATTAAATTATCAAGCTTTTTTGCGCTTAACATTGTTCCACCTTATTCAGCAGCGGCCGCGGCTGATTTAACACCCGAATGACCTCTGAATACTCGAGTTATTGAAAATTCGCCTAACTTGTGGCCGACCATTTCTTCTGTTACGAATACTTTATTAAACATCTTTCCGTTATGAACCATGAACGTATAACCTACAAATTCCGGCACGATTGTACTTCTTCTTGACCAGGTCTTTATAGGGTCTTTAACACCAGTCTGAATCTGCTTCATAACTTTTTGCAAAAGTTTTGCGTCAACAAACGGTCCTTTTTTTAATGAACGAGCCATTAATTACCTCATTACCTCAAAATTGACTAAAGAACTAATTGTTCACCGCGGTTAGTTTTTCTTCTGCGAACTATTTTCCTGTTGCTTACCTTACGCGGATTTCTGGTCTTGCCGCCTTTAGCAAGAACACCAGTTGGTGAGCAAGGATGTCTACCGCCGTTCGCTCTGCCTTCACCGCCGCCCATCGGATGTGCGACTGGGTTCTGGGCTTTACCGCGAACATGCGGTCGTCTGCCGGTATGACGCCATCTTCCGGCTTTTCCAATTTTAACGTTCTGATAATCTGCGTTGCCTAATGTTCCGATTGTCGCTCTGCATTCTACTCGCAGCATTCTCATTTCGCCGCTTGGTAAAACGACTGTCGCCCAATCACCTTCACGTGCCATTAATCTTGCTGCTAACCCTGCGCCTCGCACAAGTTTGCCGCCCTGGCCCGCCGTCATTTCGACATTATGAATTTCGACTCCGACCGGAATCGCTGATAAAGGCATTGTGTTGCCGACTTTCGGTTCAACTTCAAGGCCGCTCTGTATCTTCTGTCCAACAGTCAACCCCTGCGGAGCAAGTATATATCTCTTTTCACCGTCTTCATAACTGACTAAAGAAATAAAACAATTTCTGTTTGGATCATATTCAATCGTATCAACTGTCGCTGATACATTGTCTTTATTGCGTTTGAAATCAATTACTCTATATAATTTTCTTGCACCGCCGCCGCGAAATCTGCAAGTCGTTACACCATGATTATTTTTTCCGCCGCGTTTTTTTATTCTTACGCAAAGATTCTTCTGCGGAGTTGTCGTCGTCAAATCAGCGTAATCGTTAACTGACGAATTCCGGCGTCCATTCGATGTTGGTCTGTATATTCTTATACCCATATTAGCAACTCTTTATCCTATTTTTATATTTCTGTTAATCCGCGGGTAAAACCTTTAAAAAAAATTTTACGCCCTCGCGAAAGCTTCTACCCTTTAAGGGTATTAAAATAAATCTATATGATATTGTTCATCAAGCACAACGACTGCTTTTTTCCAATCTGACTTTTGTCCGTAAAATCTGCCTCTTCGGCTTTTCTTGCCAATGCGGTTTGCCGTACGAACATCTTTTACTTTTACTTCATACAAACGTTCGATTGCAGCCTTTATCATTGGCTTGCTTGCACTCGTATTTACTTCAAACGCGTAAGCATTCTTCGTATTTGCCAAATGCGTGCTCTGCTCTGTTATCAACGGCTTTACTATTATTTCATGATCGTCCATATTTATATCCGATTTACTCGTTCGAAATTAATCTTTCTTGCCTTTTTCAATCAAACCCATAAATGCATCCTTTGTGAAAAGCATTTTCTGCTTATTCAAAATAATGCCTGCGTTAAGGTCGATTGATTTCATAACATTAATGCCAGGAACATTTCTGGCAGACATATAAATATTGTTATCAGCCTCATTGATTGCAACAACGCAGCTTCTTTCAATTTTCAAATTTCCAAGAACCTTGGCAAAATCTTTTGTCTTTGGTTTTTCAAACTTTAATTCGTCAACAACAACGACATTGCCGACTTTCAATTTAGCAAGGATTGCTGAATCGGTTGCCAGTTGTCTTTGTTTCTTTGGCATATCTTTGCCGAAATCACGCCAATACTTGGCAAATGCGACACCGCCGCCTCTGCGTATGTTCGTGCGAACCGTACCTGCACGAGCGTTACCGGTTCCCTTTTGCTTGTAAAGCTTTCTCGTTGAGCCTTCGACCATACCTCTGCTCTTGGTCGCTGCTGTTCCGACTCGCTTGTTGGCGTTATACATTACGATTGCCTGTTTAAGCAGTGCATGTCTTACACGGCCACCGAAAATCGCTTCATCGACTTTCAGGCTATCGATTTCTTTACCTTCTCTGTTATGTACTGGTATAGTTATCATAGGTCTAGACTTAAATTATTTCTTGCCCTTACTTTGTTTGATTATTACGTATCCGCCCGCTGCTCCGGGAACATCACCTTTTACAACTATAAGATTATTTTCAGCATCTACTTTAACGAGTGCGTGATTTTTGCTTGTTATTCTTACATCCCCCATATGACCGGCCATTCTTTTGCCCTTTGAAGGCTTGCCGCCCCAGCCTCTGTTTGCCGCATGACCTGCTATCGAACCTGGTGAACGGTGCTTCCGTTCGGTACCGTGGCTTGCAGGCATACCGCCGAAGCCATGACGTTTCATACCACCCTGGTAGCCTTTACCTTTGCTCGTGCCGGTAACATCTACATACTTCACTTCGGCAAACGATTCTACTGTGATTGTATCGCCGGCATTACAGGAAGGTGCTGATTTGGCATCCAGGCGTTCTTCACGAACGCATTTTTTTGCGGTTGCATTAGCTTTCTTTGCGTGCCCTTCTTCAGATTTAATCAATCTCGAAGCCTTAACATCATCAAAGCCAAGCTGAATTGCATTATATCCGTCTGTTTCAACGGTCTTTACCTGCATAACGGTGCATGGGCCTGCCTGTATAACTGTAACCGGCAGAATTTTCCCTGCTTCGTCATATATCTGCGTCATTCCAACTTTTTTACCTATAAGCATCATGTTATGCTGATCCTATTTTCTAATTAAGGGTAAACCTTCTTACTTTAAAAAGAAAAACGTAAAGTTCATTTCAACTTTACGTTTTTTTATTTTCACTCTATGCTTTAATCTTTACAAATACGCCTGCTGGCACTACGAGCCTGTTCAATGCTTCTACTGTTCTTGCGTTAGCTTCGTAAATGTCAATCAAACGCTTATGAGTGCGCATTTCAAACTGCTCACGGCTTTTCTTATCAACATGCGGACTTCTTAAAACAGTGTATCTTTCGATACGTGTCGGAAGGGGAATTGGACCGCTTACGCGGGCATTCGTCCTGCGAGCCTGTTCTACTATTTCACGTGCTGATGTATCCAGCGCACGCGGGTCGTACGCTTCCATTCTTATTCTAATTCTTTCGGTATCTACTGCCATCTTACAATGTCCTATGCTACAATTTTGCGTTTCGCCTACGCCGTTCAGAGGCGAAAACATAAGAGCATACTGTTTTATTTCCCAAAATCAACTATAATAATATTGAAAATTCGCTTTTTTCTTAAAAACGATACATTTTTTTACACAAAAAAGACTTTATAGTCCTATAATCGTCTCTTTTTCAATATTGCTGTCTTTAAGGCCGCAAATTCCGTCAGTTTATTGATTTTTGTATAAAAAAGGCTTATACCAACGGCATTAAATAACTGCGCCCTTAATTAGTGGCTTAGCGAAGCTGGCTCAATGACTTACGGCTCATCAGACGCGATATTAAAAAATACCAGTGGTATTCAACTGAAATCTTTTCGCTACTGCGAAGCTAACCAGAAGTTTACTATCTTTTGATAGTAGTGATACGCTATCGTATCAGCCCAACTCGAAACGCATCCTGTGTCCAGAACGCTCGCTACGGCCAAGGAATCGAGAGTTATACCAGAACTTTATTAATCCGTCAATAGCCTGTTAAAATTTTTTCTGCAATTTGTTCTGGTACTTTTTCATAAGTAAGCGGTTCCATCACAAAAGTGCCTCTTCCGCTGGTTGCACTCCGTAATTCACTTGAATAACCGAACATCTCCGAAAGGGGTACATTTGCGTCTATGGTCCTTAAGTTACCGTGCATTCTGCTGTCGGTAATCATTCCACGCTTACTTATTATATTGCCCTGTACAGTACCGAATTCGGTATCTGGTACAGTTACCTCCAGTTTCATAATGGGTTCGAGAAGCACAGTACCCGCTTTTTTAAGCCCTTCCCTGATTGCAAGCGCACCGGCCTGTTCAAAAGCCAATTCAGATGAATCGACTGTATGGAAAGAGCCATCAATCAAAGAAACCTTAGCGCCAACAACAGGATAACCTGCCAATTCGCCGCTTGTAAGTGCTTCCATTACGCCATTTTCTACAGCAGGGATATATTCTTTAGGTATTGCACCACCGATAATTTTGTTCTCAAATACATTTTCTTTTGAAAATCTTCCATTTTCGTCAAGCAGCGGCTCCAAAATAATAACAACGTGACCATATTGGCCGCGTCCGCCTGTCTGCCGTACAAACTTAGCTTCCTGTTCGATTTTCTTAGTGAACGCTTCTCTATACGCAACTTTAGGCCTTCCCACTTTGACATTGATTTTCATGTCTCGTGTAAGTTTATGCTGCAATACTTCAAGGTGCAACTCACCCATGCCTCTAATAATTGTCTGGCCGGTTTCAGGGTCATATTTATATTGAAAAGTTGGATCTTCCTTGCGAAGAGCCGCAAGACCTTGAGGAAGTTTATCTCTATCCGATGCACTGTTTGGTTCGATTGACATGCTTATAACAGCATCTGGGAATTTAATGTTCTCAAGCTGCACGGGATGCTTCGTATCACAAATCGTATCGCCCGTCATCGTATCTTTCAAACCAATACAAGCTACGATATCGCCTGCTTTAGCCGTTTCTACGCTTTCCCGGCTACCTGCATGCATTTTAAATAATCGCGTAATATTTTCTTTATTATTGCGATTAGCATTTAGCACTCTTGTGCCGTTTTTCAATATACCCTGATAAATTCTCACAAAATATAAATCGCCATGTTTGTCTGCGATGATTTTGAAGGCAAGTCCGACAAAAGGTTTGTGGGTATCGCATTTTACAATGATTGGTTTTTTATCATCGCCTGGCTCATGAGCATGAATTTCGGGTTTGTCCATTGGAGATGGCAGATATCTTCCAACTCCGTCCAAAGCCCTTTGTACGCCGATATAACGTAAGGCAGAACCAACAAAGACGGGATGTAATTTGCCCGCGATAGTGCCTTTTCTTACGGCTTTATGAATCGTATCTTCGTCAACAGGTTCATCATGAACATACTTTTCCATTAGTTTGTCATCGAACTCTGCAAGAATCTCAAGCATGTCGTGACGCCATTTTTTTGCATTGGCTATCATTTCTTCAGGTATCTCGACTTCTTCCATGCTTGCGCCGAGTTTTTCCGGTTTGAAATAAACAGCTTTCATTCCAATCAGATCAATCAAACCTTCAAAGGTCGAATCTGCTCCGATTGGAATCTGAAGGCATACCGGGTGAGCGTCAAGTTTTTCTCTAATACTATTAACGCTCATCTCAAAATCTGCGCCGATTTTATCCATCTTGTTAATGAAACAAATACACGGCAGATGGTATTTTTGTCCCTGACGCCATACAGTTTCACTCTGCGCCTGAACACCTTCGGAGCCATCGAAAACAGCTATAGCACCATCAAGCACTCTTAACGAACGTTCTACTTCCGCCGTAAAATCTACGTGTCCCGGAGTATCGATAAGGTGGAATATCCATTTCTTCCATGGACATGTCGTTGCGGCGCTTGTTATGGTAATGCCTCTCTGCTGTTCTTCTTCAAGGTAATCCATGGCGGCCGTACCTTCATGTACTTCGCCCATTTTATAAGTTTTACCTGTATAATATAGAACTCTTTCGCTGAAGGTCGTTTTACCCGCATCGATGTGAGCCATTACTCCGATATTTCTGATTTTTGCTAATGATTCTGGCATATAATTCTAAAAATGAAAATGAACCCTTACCGGGTATAGTTAAATACTTTTATTTTAAATAAAGAAAAATGCCACGGTTAAATTTTAAAGAACTCCAACCGTGGCATGTTTTTATTACGTTGTTACCAGGCGAAATGTGCAAAGGCCTTATTTGCCTCGGCCATTTTGTGTATATTCTCGCGTGTGGTCATGGCTCCGCCTTGTTTATTGAAAGCATCAATAAATTCCGCTGCCAGTCTTTCGTGCATTGCTTTGCCTTTTTTGCCTCTAGCTGATGCAAGAATCCATCTGAAAGCAAGTGACTGCTGCCTTCTTGGGTTTACAGGCATTGGAACCTGATAGCTTGCACCGCCGACTCTTTTGGAGCGAACTTCAAGGTGAGGCTTGACATTGTTTATTGCTGTCTCAAATACTTCAAGAGGTGGTACTTCTTTTATTTTGCCACTTACTATATCCAATGCATTATAGAAAATCTGTGTAGAAGTTGACTTCTTTCCCTGCCACATCATTGAATTAATGAACTTGGATACCAGTTTGCTGTTGAATTTTCCGTCTGGTTTTAACTGTTTTGCGGAAGATGTAAACTTTTTTGCCATTTTTATACCTTTTTAAATTTTGTCTTTACTACGACCTCTTTGCACCGTATTTGCTGCGGCTGCGTTTTCTGTTTGCAACGCCTGCTGAATCAAGCGTACCGCGAACGATATGATATCTAACGCCAGGCAAATCTCTTACTCTGCCGCCGCGGATAAGAACGGTACTGTGTTCCTGAAGGTTATGATCTATACCCGGAATATAGGCAGTTACTTCTTTGCCGTTAGTCAAACGTACACGAGCAATTTTACGCAAAGCCGAGTTTGGTTTCTTCGGGGTCTGCGTTCTTACTATCAGACAAACTCCGCGTTTTTGAGGGCTGCCCGAAATATCGGATACACGCTTCTTGCCCTTTGAGCCTCTGCCTTTTTTCACTAACTGATTAATCGTTGGCATATTTTTCCTTATTTTATATTTTAAATAATCTTTACTATTCCAAACCTAATGCCGCTCTTGCTGCTGCTTCGGCCTGTGCTTCGGCTTCATGTGTTTCCTTCAATTCTGCCAGTTCTTTCGGCAGAGGAGCCTTAGCAAGGTGTTTCACCCTCATCTCAAGATGAGGCCTGAAAGCAGTACCAGCCGGTATCAGATGGCCCAGTATGACGTTTTCCTTCAAACCGAGCAAGTCGTCTACTTTACCACCCAGAGCCGCTTCCGTCAAGACCTTAGTTGTCTCCTGGAAACTCGCTGCAGAAATAAAGCTTTCAGACTGCAATGAAGCTTTTGTGATACCCATCAGCAAGGTCTTGGCTGTAGCAGGTCTTGGCTTCTTGCCTTTGGCGGTATTTCCACCAAGTTTTTCGACCTTTTCATTAGCTGCTTCGATTTGCTGTTTGGTATAAACATTGCCTACTACGAGGTCTGTTTCGCCGGCATCTGATATTTTCAAACTTTGAGCTAATTCTTCATTTGTTACACGGAACGTATGTTTCGGTATAATATCGCCCGGCAGGAAATTGCTATCGCCGACCGTATCGATTTCTACTTTTTGCAGCATCTGTGACAAAATCACTTCAATGTGCTTATCATTAATCGTTACATTTTGTGAACGATAAACATTTTGAACTTCAGCAAGCAGGTATCTCTGCAATGCTTCTTCACCCTTAATTCTAAGGATGTCATGCGGGACTAATGGACCATCTGTCAACGGATCGCCCGCTTCCACATTGTCGCCTGTATGAACATTAAGATGTCTGTCACGGGGAACATGGTGTTCCTTTTCCATCTTTTCGCTTCGGATGATAATCGTCATCTTACCACGGCGTTTATCACTTTTGAGTTCAACACGTCCGCTGATTTCAGCCATTGCTGCCGGTTCTTTCGGCTTGCGTGCTTCGAAAATTTCTGTTACACGAGGCAGACCGCCGGTAATATCCTGTGTACCGGAGGTACCGCGAGGTTGCCTTGCAAGAAGCTGACCGGCCTGAACCTTCTGACCTTCGACAACTTCAATACGAGCCTTTGCAGGCAGATAGTGAACATCAAGAATCTTACCAGTTTCATCTTCGATGATGACCTGCGGATGTTTATCGCCTTTATGTTCGATAACAACAGGTTTGCCTCTCTGGCCTTTGCGTTCTTCTTCGACCTGCATTGTTTCGCCGTCGATAATATCTACAAAGCGAATCGTGCCGCCGATTTCAGCTAAGATAGGAACTCTGTGCGGGTCCCAACTGAATAATCTTGCTCTTGCCTTTACTTCCTGGCCGTCTTTTGCCTCTATAACAGCACCATAAGGTACTTTGAATTTATCGTACTCTCTGCCCTTTTCATCAACAAGTGCCATTTCACCGTTGCGTTTCAGAGCAATTTGCTGTTCTGTACCATCTTCAAGTTTGATTGTTACAACATTCAACTCGCGATATTGTACAATACCGTCTCTTGGCGACTTCTGATCATTTTCAAGAATCGCACGAGAAGCAACACCACCCGTGTGGAACGTACGCATTGTCAACTGTGTACCAGGCTCACCGATTGATTGAGCCGCGATAATGCCGACCGCCATACCTTCTTCAACCAGTTTTGACTTGCCCATATCCCAGCCATAGCACTTAGCACAAATGCCCAGTGCGCTGTCGCAGGTAAGAGCACTTCTTACACGAATTGATTCAAGTCCGAGGGCTTCGATTTTCTCTGCTGCCTGCGGAGTAATAACTTCGTTCTCGCGAGCAATCATTTCATCGGTAATCGGGTTACGAATATTATCGCGAGCCGTTCTGCCGATGATCAATTCTTTCAACGGAACTTCAATATGTTCACCTTTATACAAGGCGCTCTTTGTGATACCTTGTAATGTTCCGCAATCTATTTCATTGACAATCACGTTTTGTGCAACGTCCGCAAGTTTTCTTGTAAGATAACCCGAGTCCGCTGTCTTCAACGCTGTATCAGCCAAACCTTTACGTGCACCGTGAGTTGAACTGAAATATTCCAGAACGTTCAAGCCTTCACGGAAGTTTGATTTAATTGGTGTTTCAATAATCTCGCCGCTTGGCTTGGCCATCAAAGCACGCATACCTGCAAGCTGCTGAATCTGGTCGATGCTGCCTCTCGCACCAGAGTCACTCATCAGGTAAATCGGGTTCAAATATGCTTTTCCGTTGCGTGTATCATTTTTCATACCCGTAATCATTGCGCTGGTTACCTGCACACGAGCGTGAGTCCATGCATCGATTACCTGGTTATATCTTTCACCTTCGGTCAATACGCCGTCATTAAAGCTCTTTTGAATTCTATCAACAATCTTTTGTGTACGATCGATGATACCCTGTTTTTCAGGCGGAACTCTTAAATCCGTCAAACCGAAGCTTAAACCTGCAAGCGTCGAATATTTAAAACCGAGCTCTTTTAAGTTATCCAGAAGTTCAAGGCTCTTAGCGCCTTCTGTTACTGCAAAGCAATCATTAATAACTCGTTTTAATGATTTCTGTCCCATAAGGATATTATAGAACGACATTTCAGGAGGAAGCACTTCATTAAAGATGCATCTTCCCGGCGTAGTCTCGATAACGCCCTTACTTTCAATAACGCCGCTGTCAGTTACAACTTTCTTTCCTTTTGGAATAGCGACTTTCAGCAATGCATGAATTGATGCTTTACCAAGCTCGTAAAATGTAATTGCTTCCTTCGGTGAACCACAAAGCATGCCGCTGCCTTTTTCATCTTTTCTTGCTACTGATATATAGTAGTTGCCAAGCACGATATCCTGTGAAGGGCCGACCATTGGTGAACCATTCGCAGGTGAAAATACGTTGTTGGTTGCCATTATCAATGTATGAGCTTCAATCTGTGCCTCAACCGAAAGTGGAAGGTGAACAGCCATCTGGTCACCATCGAAGTCCGCGTTAAAGCCTTTGCATACCAGCGGGTGAAGCATAATAGCATTACCTTCGACAAGAACAGGCTCAAATGCCTGGATACCCATTCTGTGCAATGTCGGTGCACGGTTAAGCATTACAGGATGCTGATGAATTACCTTTTCAAGAATATCCCATACCTGCTCATCGCGTCTTTCAAGCATTCTCTTTGCGCTCTTGATTGTATCTGCAAAGCCCCTGTCTTTCAGTTCACGAATGATAAACGGCTGGAAAAGTTCCAAAGCAATTTTCTTCGGCAGACCGCACTGATGTAATTTAAGGTGCGGACCAACGACGATAACTGAACGGGCTGAATAGTCCACTCTTTTACCCAACAGGTTTTCACGGAACCTTCCCTGCTTGCCTTTAATCATATCAGTCAAGCTCTTGAGCGGTCTGTTATTGCTGCCCAGTACAGGTCTTCTGCATCTGCCGTTATCGAACAATGCGTCGACAGCCTGTTGAAGCATTCGTTTTTCATTGCGGATAATAACTTCAGGAGCATTGAGGTCCATCAGTTTTTTTAATCTATTATTTCTATTGATGATTCTTCTATAAAGATCATTCAAATCGCTTGTCGCGAAATTTCCGCTTTCAAGCATAACCAATGGTCTCAAATCCGGCGGAATCACCGGCACTACATCAAGAACCATCCATTCCGCTTTATTCGGGCTGCCTTTAATCGCGTTGACTGTTTTCAGTCTCTTTGTAAGATCTTTAATCTTTTGCTTGCTGCTTGTCTTGCTCATCCCGGCCTTAAGTTCACCCGCGACAGAATCAAGGTTTAATTGAACCAAAAGTTCTTTAACAGCTTCAGCGCCCATTGTAGCTTTGAACGTGTTGCCGTATTTTGTTACAGCATCACGATATTCTTCTTCATTCAAAAGCTGTCTGTATTTCAGAGGGGTTTGGCCCGGGTCTGTTACGAGGTAATCCTGGAAATAAACGACTTTTTCCAGGTCAATCGTTTTCATCGCCAGCAATGAGCCAAGTCTCGAAGGCATTGCCTTGAAGAACCATATATGCACTACCGGAGCAGCCAGATTGATATGGCCCATTCTTTTTCTGCGGACTCGGCTGTGTGTAACTTTTACACCGCATCTGTCGCAGATGATACCTTTGAATTTTGTGCCTTTATACTTTCCGCATGAACATTCCCAGTCCCTTTCAGGCCCGAAAATTCTTTCACAGAAAAGACCGTCTTTTTCCGGACGATATGTTCGATAATTGATCGTCTCCGGCTTGCGTACTTCGCCGAAAGACCAGCTCCTAATATCATTGGGACTGGCAAGACTAATTTTTACCGAACCGTAATCATTTATTTTATCATAAATACTTTCAGCCATTTAAGCTTACTCCTGACTATTTATAAGATTCCAATTTTAAATTTAAAATATTAAATTTTAAATTAGTTTATATCCCTTTATTGCCTATTTGCTTTTTCTCAAGCTGGATATTCAAACCAAGACCGCGAATTTCGCTGCAAAGCACGTCGAATGAAATCGGTGTGCCAGCCTCGAGAGTATTCTTGCCTTTTACCATCGACTCATATATTTTCGTTCTGCCTTCGACGTCGTCGCTCTTGACTGTCAGCAATTCCTGCAATGTATAGGCCGCGCCATAAGCTTCAAGTGCCCAAACTTCCATTTCGCCGAATCTCTGGCCGCCGGTTCTGGCTTTACCGCCTAAAGGCTGCTGTGTAATCAAGCTGTATGGACCTGTCGAACGGGCATGAATCTTGTCGTCAACAAGGTGATGCAGTTTCATCATATATATGTATCCGACTGTCGCAGTCTGCTCGAATGGCTGACCCGTTCTGCCGTCATACAATCTTGTTTTCATATCTTCGCCGATTTCTGCGAATATTTCATTCGCCGGCGGAGCCTGTTTTGACGCTACAAGTTCTTTAGTTCTATTTTGTACGTGTACATTCGCATCCATCAACACTTGTTTGATTTCTTCTTCAGTTGCGCCTGCGAATACAGGTGTAACTGCGTCGAAACCAAGAACTTTCGCTGCCCAGCCAAGATGCGTCTCAAGAATCTGGCCAACGTTCATACGGCTTGGTACGCCCAGCGGATTCAAGCAGATATCGATTGGTGTACCGTCCGGCAAAAATGGCATATCTTCGACTGGCATAATTCTTGCGATAACGCCTTTATTTCCATGTCGGCCTGCCATCTTGTCGCCGATGCTCAATGTTCGTTTGGTTGCTACGTAAATCTTCACCATTTCAAGAACGCCGCTTGGCAATTCATCGCCATGCTTCATGCGTTCAAGTTTGATTTTTGTTTCTTCTGCAAGGTCTTTAATCCTTGGCATATATTTATCAATGACCTGCTGCGCATTTGCTCGCGAGCCTGCCGGTTTGCACCATATTACATCGAAGTTCTGGATTTGCTCAAATATAACTTCGATATCTTCGCTGGCACCGACTTTTTGTCTTGTCGTCGGGTCGATCATCGATACATCAGGGTTTTTCTCACTGATTTCAGCAATCATCTGCTTGAAGACTAAGCTCTGATGTTCTTTCATCTTTGCTTCGAATTCTTTCATCTTCTGCTTTTGAGCCTTTTTCAGATCGTCGCTGCCTGCGCCTTTGCGTGTAAACCTGCTTGTCTTAATGACAACTCCGTTATAACCGCTTGGCAGTTCAAGAGAATCGTTCTTTACGTCTTCGCCCGCTCTGCCGAATATAGCATGAAGAAGTTTTTCTTCAGGTGTAAGTTCTGTCTTGCTCTTCGGAGATACTTTACCGACAAGGATGTCTCCTGCGTCAACGCGTGTACCTTCACGTACTACTCCGCTTTCATCAAGATTTCTCAATGCCTTTTCGCCGACATTTGGAATATCCCGTGTGAATTCTTCGCGTCCCAGTTTCGTTTCACGAACTTCAACACTGAATTCGTCAATGTGTATGCTTGTGAAAACATCTTCTTTTACGAGTTTTTCACTTATTAAAATAGCGTCCTCAAAATTGAAGCCGTCAAATGTCATAAATGCCGCAAGAACGTTCTTGCCCAATGCCAATGAGCCTCTTCCGCTTCCGCCGCCGTCTGCGATTATCTCATTTTTCTTAACTTTCTGTCCAAGCGATACCAACGGGACCTGGTTCAGACATGTTCTTTCGTTAAGTCCGACGAATTTTTCAAGTTCATAAATATCAGTATCGTTGATGATAATCTTTTTCGCGTCAACAGCTGTAATCGTTCCGGCTTGTCTGCTGCGAACAACCATGCTCGAGTTGGCCGCAACATGCGGTTCCATACCTGTCATTACAAGAGGCGGATCAGTAATCAAGAGCGGCACAGCCTGCCTCATCATGTTTGAACCCATCAACGCTCTGTTCGCGTCGTCATGTTCGAGGAAAGGAATCAACGCGGCTGATACGCCGACGATTTGCCTGCTCGATACGTCGACATAATTTATTTCTTTGCTGTCTATCTGCGTTAATTCGCCATATTTCAATGCCAGCACAACGCCATCCTGAAGTTTTTGGCTTCCCGGATGTATAGCTGTCGGTGGCGCGAATGTTACTTCCATTTCTTCATCAGCTCGCAGGTAAACAATGTCACCAGTAAGTCTGCCTTTTTCAGCTTTGCTATATGGCGTAAGAAGGAAACCGTATTCGTCAACCTTCGAGAAAATCGCCAATGAAGCGATAAGACCGATGTTCGTACCTTCAGGTGTTTCAATCGGGCAAATTCTGCCGTAATGGCTGATATGAACGTCACGAACTTCAAAGCCCGCGCGTTTTCTGTTTAAGCCGCCCGGTCCCAAAGCTGATAATCTTCTTTCGTGAGTAAGCTGGCTAAGCGCGTTTGTCTGGTCTACAACCTGGCTCAATTCGCCTCTGCCGAAGAAGTATTCGATACTGCTCGAAACGCTCTTTGAGTTTACAAGGTCGGCGATTCTTTCAATCTGTCCCGGCTCTTTCATACTCATGCGTTCCTGAACTGTTCTGCGAAGTTTCAACAAGCCTTTGCGGATTTCATCAGCGGCAAGCTCGTCAATTGTACGCAGTCTTCTGTTGCCCAAATGGTCAATATCATCAATAACGCCCTGACTATTTCTAAGTCCGATGATATATTTTATTGTATTCAGAAAATCATCAGGCTTAAGAGTCATTTCGTTTTCATCGATGTTCTGTTTGAACTTGCGGTTCAATCTGAATCTGCCGACTCTGCCCAATCTATAACGGTCTGCCTCATAGAATTTTTCTTTGAACAGCAACTTTGCTTTTTCGATATTCGGCGGATTGCCCGGACGAAGTCTTGCGTAAAGTTTCAGCAATGCTTCTTCATGGCTTTCACAATCATCTTCCGCCAGTGTATTAAGAACAAGCGGATCTATCGCTTTCGGAATTACTTCCAGTTTCTTTATTGAGCTTCTCTCGATTTGACCGATACGATCGCCGATTTGCGTTCCGCCTTCGACTATTATTTCGCCTGATTCGGTATCGACGATTGGTCCTACTGCCCACATCAATGGGTCGAGTTTATCTACTGCTACAGTTTTTGTTTCGTAGAACAGTCTCAAAATCTGATCCACCTTGCCGTAGTCTTCGCTCATTGCGCGAAGGAACATCGTAGCAGGAATTTTGCTCGACTGGTCGATACGTACTATTAAAACGTCTTTTCGTGTAACTGAAATTTCAATCCAGCTTCCGCGTTCCGGAATTATTCTTCCGCCGTGCAGAACTCTATCGCCTTCTTTACTTTCGATAAGGAAG
The DNA here is from genome assembly GCA_039679715.1 of Phycisphaerales bacterium. Lineage (GTDB taxonomy): Bacteria > Planctomycetota > Phycisphaerae > Sedimentisphaerales > UBA12454 > UBA12454. The sequence goes on along the minus strand of JBDKUM010000239.1, from coordinate 78,035 downwards.
TCAACGCCAGGCGATCTGTGAAGCTGATTTACAATTACTCTCTCAGCTCCGTTGACAATAAATTCTCCGCCGCCTATCATCACTGGTATTTCAGCCAGATAAACTACTTGTTCCGCGATTTCATCAGCGTCTTTGCGTTTCAGTCTGCACCGTATTTTTAACGGATAGCCGTAAGTCAGACGAAGTTCTCTGCATTCGTTTGGATTATAGCGCGGTTTATCCAGTTCATAACCGATATATTCAAGACTCATCGTCTTGTCATAGCTTTCGATTGGGAATATCTCTTTAAACAGAGCTTCCAAACCGTTAAGCTTTCTTTTCTGATAATTTACATCAGCTTGAAGAAATCTATCATAGCTTGCCCGCTGGACTTCGATAAGATTTGGTACTTCTATAGCATCTGGAATCTTTCCGAAATCGCGAATCGTTTTATTACCCATTTACAGACTCCCGTAAACTAATTTAATATTTAATATCTAAAATTTACTATTTAACTTCGAATCCGGTTCCCAATTTTAAATATTAAATTTTAAATATTAAATATTCAGAGTGCCCGGCTTTAAACCAGGCACCCTGATTGATTTCAATTACTTATTTAATCTCAACAGTGCCGCCGGCTGCTTCGATTTGTTTCTTCATAGCTTCGGCTTCATCTTTTGTAACGCCTTCTTTAACTGGCTTTGGAGCGCCATCAACGAGGTCCTTTGCTTCTTTCAGGCCTAAACCTGTCAGAGCGCGAACTTCTTTGATTACCTGGATTTTCTTATCGCCTGCGGCTTTAAGGATGACGTCGAAAGATGTTTTTTCTTCAACTTTCGCTGCTTCTCCGCCTGCTGCAGGACCTGCTACCATTACGGCTCCGCCTGCTGCCGGTTCGATTCCATGTACTTCTTTAAGATAATCGCCCAGTTCTTTTGCCTGCATAAGGGTCAGCTTTACGATTGCATCGCCTAATTGTGTGATTTCTGGACTCCATGTTTTATCTGACATTGTAATACTCCTATTAATCTATTGCTTGCGCCTGCTGGAATTACGCCATCCCATTTAATCCTTGCGGTACACTCGCATATGCAAAATTTTAAATATTCATTATTAAATTTTAAATTTTCTAATTCGTCTCCGCCTTTTGGCGGAGCTGTCATTCCCGCGAAACCGGGAATCTATTTTTTATTGTTATGCCGCAGCTGGAGCTGGAGCAGGAGCTTCTTTTTCGCCCTTTTCGATAATAGTCTTTATGCAGCCTGCGATTTTGCTTGCCGGTGCCATAATCTGAGATGCCAATCTGCTTGCCGGTGATTTCGCCAACATGATAATATCACCCTGCAGTTGAGCACGGGTTTTCATATTGATCAGGTTCTTTGCGGCTGTCGCGTCAAGAGCCGAACCTTCGAGATAAGCTCCTTTAAACTTGAGTGGTATTGTTTTTGAAATACTATCGATTTCTTTAGCTAAATCGACAATGCTTGCCCCGCCGACTGCTACCGTGCTCGAACCTGTAAGAAACAGATCCATAGCTTTGGTCATGTTCAGGCTCTTCATTGCCTCACGCATCATTGCGTTGCGAACCATTGTGATTTTTATGTTCTTCTCGCGTAATTTTTCGCGTAGCTGGTTATTCGCTATGCCGTCGATACCTGTTATATCAACAACGATAAATTCATTTATCCCATTGAACTTGCTTTGAAGTTCGTTAGATAATAATTGTTTTACTTGTTTACTCATATTTCACCTTTATCTTTTAAAGGGTGGGTTTTAACCCACCGGTAAATTACATATTAAATTCAGATGCATCTACTATCACAGACGGACTCATGGTCGAGCTAATGGCTATTTTCTTCATATATGTGCCTTTTGCCGACTGCGGTCTCATTTTTCTGATAACACCCAAAAACGCCTGAATATTTTCTACAAGTTTCTTTTCATCAAAGCTGAATTTACCAACAACTGTATGAACATTACCGCCTGTATCGTTTTTGAAATCTGTTTTACCGGCCGTAAATTCCCGAATCGCTGTCATGATGTCTGCTGTTACAGTACCGTTCTTTGGAGAAGGCATTTTACCTTGTGGGCCGAGTACCTTACCGAGTCTGCCGGCCTTGCCCATAACCTTAGGCGAAGCTACCGCAACATCGAAATCCATCCAGCCATCGTTGATTTTCTTAATAAGATCGTCGCTGCCTGCCTCGATAGCACCTGCTTTTTTCGCTGCCTCAATATCTGACTCTTCGCAGAATGCCACAACTTTTTTGCTCTTGCCGATACCATGAGGAAGAGAAATCGCTCCTCTGATTAACTGGTCAGACATTTTAGTATCTATACCAAGATGAACTACACAGTTGATGCTTTGGTCGAATTTTGTCGGGTTAAAAGTTTTGAGTTTTTTAACCGCATCGGCCAATTTCATTGGTGCCGGCGACCATTCCTTGGCCGCTGCTTTATAACGCTTGCTTCTTACGATTTTCATTTTATTCACTCCGCAAAATTTATCCGCCTTGGCGGAAGGTTAAATTTCGCTCCCACTTATCCGCCACTCTGGCGAATTCGCCGTGGTAAGCTTTCATATTTAATATTTAAAATTGAAAATTTAAAATTTTTGACGTCTCAAAAAATCGTAAAATTCAATTTACACTTCTAAAAATAATTCAAATATAAAATATTAAATCTTAAATATTAGATTATTTCTCTATTTCGATTCCCATGCTGCGTGCAGTACCTTCAATAATCCTTACTGCATGCTCAACATCGAAAGCATTGAGGTCTTCAAGTTTACGTTCAGCAATCTTCCTAACTTGTTCTTTAGTAACTTGGCCGACTTTTTCCTTATTTGGCGTGCCGCTGCCTTTTGCACATTGTGCCGCATCCTTAAGAAGAACCGCAGCCGGCGGGCTTTTAACTATGAATTCAAATGTCCTGTCTGAAAAAACTGTAATTTCTACAGGAACTATCATTCCGTTGAGTTCTTTTGTTCTTGCGTTGAACTGCTGAACAAATTGTCCGATATTAACGCCATGTTGGCCCAGAGCCGGTCCGATTGGCGGTGCAGGTGTTGCTGACCCGCCTGGTGCCTGCAATTTAATCTTACCTGTTATTTGTTTTGCCATCTTTTACTAACCTTTCGTTTTACATCCAAATGCTGCGAACTTTACACGTTACCGTTTCACGCAACCGAAACGAGCATCGAAATCGCAGCCAATAGACGTTTATACTTTCTCTATCTGCCAGTATTCTATATCCAACGGCGTGCTTCTTCCGAAAATTGTAACAATTACTCGAACAACGCCGCGTTCTGCATCTATCGAATCCACGCTGCCTTCGAAGTTCTCAAAAGCACCCTCGCGGATTTTTACTACATCACCTTTTGCGAAATCGACTTTAATATTTGCCGCTGTCTGTTCGCTTACCTTTTCAACTTCGTTGAGCATCTTGGCTACATCTGTATCGCTCATTGGAACAGGCATACCTTCGGTTCCGACGAAATCGCCTACGCCCATTGTTTCCTTAATCAGGAACCAGGCCTTTTCACTTATCTTACCGTTGGCATCAGGCTCGATTTCCATAAATACATAGCCCGGGTAAAGTTTACGTTTTTGCACTTTCTGTTTGCCGCCGCGGATTCGTTTTACCTGCTCGACAGGAACAACGACTCTACCGATATCAGCCTGCAGACCTTCGAGCGTAACCTTGCGTACAAGTGCTTCTCTGACTTGTTCCTCTCTATTAGAGGCTACTCGTAATACATACCAACGCATAAATACCTTAGTTTCTAATTAATAATAAAGTTCGACCAGTTGGCCGAATCAACAATTTTTGGTTTTTAGCTTTGAGTTTTAAGCTATTTATATTCCAATGACATTCGTGAAGAACATATCAAAAACAAAATCAGCAATGCCAAGCATTGCCGACATCGAAAATACAACAATGATAACGACAAAAGTCGATACCGCTATTTCGCGTTTTGAACTGAAGCTCACTTTTTTTAACTCGCCTTCCGCGGCAATTAAAAAATCAGCTATGGTTGGACGATTAACAAGCCAATACAAAAGTCCCGCAAAGATTACCATCAATCCCAGCGGAACGGTTATACTTAGCCAAAGTCCAAGCGTTTGAGTTAAATCAAGCGATGCCTGCAGAAGTTTGTACAATCTCCAGCAGCCGATCGCAGCCAATAATCCAAGCGATACCGCACTGTAAAGTCGGGTATCCTTACCCTGACCCCATTTATATTTTTCTAACATTAAAAACCTCGAAATCCCAAAATCCTATTCGCTTACTAACCCTTACTTGGTCTTCGATAGCAGGCCAGAGAGGAATCGAACCCCTAACCTGCGGTTTTGGAGACCGCCGCTCTGCCAATTGAGCTACTGGCCTATCACTCCAGCGGAAAATCCGCCGTTATTCTTCATTGAATGCTCGCCATCCATTTGGACGACAAACGGCCAATTAAAAGATACTGGATTACTATTTACGTCTAATCTTATGAACTGTTCTTTTACGCTCGTGCTTGCAGAACTTCGTCAATTCGAATTTCGGGGTTCCTTGCGCAACATTAATTTCCGTTCTGTAATTTCGTTGCCCGCAGTCCTTGCATTCGAGCCAGGCATATTCTCTTTTTTTTGCTTTTGCCATAGTTTTTATTTCTTTACTGTATTAATTTTTAGTTTTTAGAACACCGTCCTTCTTTAGCTTTAAACCAAAGAAGGACGATATTTGTAATCTAAACTTAAATAGTCTCGGCCATAAGGCCGAATCCAAAGTTTTACACTTTTAACTTTGAACTTATTTAATAACCTTTACTACAACGCCGGCGCCTACTGTTCTGCCGCCTTCACGAATAGCAAATCTAAGGCCTTCTTCCATAGCGATTGGGGAAATAATTTCTACTTCCATCGCGATGTTGTCGCCCGGCATACACATTTCAGCAGGTTTACCTTCACGGCTCTTGATTGCCTTTACCGCGCCGGTAACGTCTGTTGTTCTGAAATAGAATTGTGGTTTATATCCTGCGAAGAACGGTGAGTGTCTTCCACCTTCGTCTTTTGTCAGAACGTAAACTTCTGCTTCGAAGTGTGTGTGAGGAGTAATGGAGCCAGGAGCCGCAACAACCATGCCGCGTTCGAGTTCGTTCTTTTCAACGCCTCTCATCAGCAAGCCAACGTTATCGCCCGCCTGTCCCTGATCCAATGTTTTGTTAAACATTTCAACGCCTGTAACAATCGTTTTTCTGGTTTCTTTGTTCAAGCCGATGATTGCGATTTCTTCGCCGACCTTTACAACACCGCGTTCGATACGGCCTGTACCTACTGTACCACGGCCTTTAATACTGAACACGTCTTCGATTGGCATAAGGAACGGCTTATCAATTTCGCGCTCTGGAATCGGAATATATTCGTCCATAGCCTTGATCAACTCAACTATCGGTGCACAAGCAGGATCATCAATCTTTGTAGCGGCCATAGCGGTATTGGCAGAGCCTCTGATAATTGGTGTTTTATCGCCTGGGAAGTCGTATTTATTGAGCAGGTCTCTAACTTCCATCTCAACGAGTTCGAGAAGCTCTGGGTCATCGACAAGGTCAACCTTATTAAGGAATACAACGATTTTTGGAACGTTTACCTGACGTGCCAAAAGGATGTGTTCTCTTGTCTGCGGCATTGGACCATCATAAGCACTAACTACAAGGATAGCTCCGTCCATCTGGGCGGCTCCTGTAATCATGTTCTTTACATAGTCAGCATGGCCTGGGCAGTCAACGTGTGCGTAGTGCCTGGTCTCTGATTCATATTCTACGTGTGCGGTGGAGATTGTCAAAATCTTCGTTGGGTCTCTTCTACCCTGTGATTCTGATGCTTTTGCAATATCATCGTAAGATTTGAATTTGCTGAAGCCTTTGAGTTCCATTACTTTTGTCATTGCCGCGGTAAGAGTCGTCTTGCCGTGGTCAACGTGTCCGATTGTACCGACGTTCACGTGCGGTTTTTTTCTTTCGAATACTGCTTTAGCCATTTTGTACTAACCTCCAACGTTAAGTAATTAAGCTAATTAATTTTCTATTTTACTTTTATAACTTTAAAAGCCTCATTGGCTTTAAAAACGTTTATAACCTTGTTTTACCCCGCCATCCTTTTGGCAAGATTTATTTTTAATTTAGCTGCTGATGGGATTTGAACCCGTGACCTCGTCCTTACCAAGGACGCGCTCTACCGACTGAGCTACAGCAGCAATAAAATTTGAGATCTCAAATTTGAAATTTCAAATTTACAAATGCGTTTTTAATACTGAAACGCAGGATTTTCGCTCACATTCGGAAAATGCAAAGGGACTCCCTAACTCATTTTCCGCAAAAAGCGAATTCAACAGTATATGGAACTACGAAAAAAATGCAAATTAATTAAAAAAAAATTATAAAAAATTTTCTTTTGAATTTTCCTATAATTAAAAACTTATACAAAGCTTTTAGAAGATATATTAATATTCTCCAAAAATTGTTGCCTCAAAAGTGTCGAATTTTGCTTCATTTATGTCATTTCATGTCGCAACCATGCCACATTGATGCCACTTTTGGTCAAAAAGACTTAGAAAACCAAGGCTAAATGAGAAAAGGAACACAAAAAACCTCGTTTTTGCTTCAAAAAAACACCTTTTTACCTAAAAGATTGTTTATTTACCCAAAAAATTCAACTTTTTACCCGAAAAAACAGGTGGTAGATGAGTAGATGAGTCAATGGGTGAATGGGTAAAGAAGAATGTTAAAGAGCCAATTTATCGTTTAATTACGGATATATTATACCATATTTGCATCTCTTTTTACAAAAAAATTCGGTCTGCTAAAGAAAAAGAATTAATTCGACTTGACAGATAGTATAAAAAAAGATATTATTTCCCCGTTGTTAATTTAGGTATTTTATTTAATTTAGGAGAAGAAGAAAATGAAGAAGGGGTTAATTGCAACCATCGTTTTAACTATTTCACTTACCAGTCTATCTTTTGCGTATGAAGATCCAAACTTTATCCCGCCATCTCCGAATCCTGCTCAATGGTCAATTCCGCCGTGTGTAATATCGGATGGGATTTATTACTATCATACAATGTCGGCTATGACGGCAATTGATAATGATCCGCCAATATCGTATTTTTTTGATTGTATTGAAGGTGACGGTATTAGTAGCGGTTGGATTTTAACGCCATCGTATACGTCCGGACCTTTTTGGGCCGTATGCAACTCTGTATATAGAGTGCGCGCAAAAGACAACATTGGCAATGTAACCGAATGGTCGGTTCCGATGAGTACAATTCCGGAACCGGTATCAATAAGCCTGTTAGCTATTGGCGGGCTGCTGCTGCGACGCAGAAAATAAGAAATGGAATCTACTCCGATTTAATCGGGGCAGTCATTTTTTAAAAATTATTTTTCGTGCAGAGTTGGAGTGTCTTTTTAATTTGCCATCTAACGAAATGCGGCGCACCGCAGAGAAAATATATACCGGCAGCAATCAGGATTATAATAGTTAAGGTAATTTCAAAAATGCCCGATTCAGAACTAAACCTACTGATGCCTATTCTTTGCAGGTAGGTTGCGGCCTTGAAAAGGAAAAACAGTCCAGCGATTACAGATACAAGCCGATATGTGAAAGGAATCCATTTTATCTGAACATCTACCTCTTTTAATTCGTCGTCATTGGCAATTTTCAGAGCTAAACTGTTTCGTTTTTGAAGTACCCCTATCACAACCAGAATAATGATAATATAGACCAGGGCAACTAAAATCATGCCTATATTCATTACTTTCGTACGTGTTTGTAATGTAAAAAATACGAAATGGAACATTCCCAATATCAAAGCTATTAGCCAATAGATGCAAAACAAAGTTATAACTGTTTTCGCAAGTGACTGCATTTTATTCATTGTCTATCTCCTGCTTTAAATTTTTATTCACCTGCCATTTTACGAATCCGGGGCAGCCGGCAATCAGATAGATGCTTAGTATCGTCATGCTAAATTTATAAATTTCCATTGTATGAACAGGTCCAAAAACTTTATTGCCCTGAATTATATTAGTAATCATTTCCCGCAGCGCGGGCGGCAAATGAATGATGAATCTTGCGGCAGTGATAATCGTGTCAAGATTCGATGAAAGTAAAATCAAACCTGTTAGCACAAGGGCAGCACGAAGAAGGACAATAAACCATAATGCGGGATTTTTTAGAGGCTCTTCGGCTGGTACGATCTTCTTTATCAGCCAGCTATTGTTAATTATAAAATAGTATAACACGCAGGCAAATAAGGCTATAAGCAAACCGAAGTATACTAAATTCAAAATTAGAAGATTTTGTTCTTGGGGTACCATTGACCGAGAAAGAATCGGGTATACGACCAGAGAAAAATTTGCGATTCTAAAAATGATGAACATTCCAAAGATAATGAGCAGAGTTTTGGCAATGATTTGATTTTGGCCTAATGTTTTGAATTCCGTCTTATTATCCGTGCTCTCTTGCATGAAATTCCTTCTTGAGAATTATACTATCGTATAAAAAACGGCTCAAGATAATTTCCGGTTACAATTAGCGTTTTAACCGCGAATTAACACTTTTCAAAATTGGAATTACTGTTTTAAAAGATTTCTCCCCCTCTGAATTTTGTTCTCAAGTCCCCACATGGGGGATTGTAAGCATAAAATTCCTGAAGAATCGGGGGTTTACGCTTGCGCTTCGACGCTACGCTCCAACCACTCCGGCGACCTCGTCGCCTACGGTTGAAATGACAGTGTCTTGTCAATAACAAAGAGTTCTACGAAGTTAGGATCAGGAATGTGCCGGCAAGGACGCCGGTGAGGGCGACGGCTTTGTAGCCGGGGCGAAGTTCGTTGAAAAGTATAATGCCGCCGAGGAATGAAATTACAACGCAACTGCATCTAAGTGTTGCCAGCATTGAAACTAATGAGCCTGTATAAGTTAAAGCTTTGAAGTACGCAAAATCGGCGATAATCAGAAATATACCTATTAAAGGAATACTCCATCGCCAAATGAAGGGGATTTTCGGCCCTCCCAACTGTTTCCAATTTGTTATAAGCAGTGTTGGAATAAAAAGAACCACGAGATAAACGAAGAACCATGCCTGTACTGTAAGCGGATGATATTTAAGGGTTTGAATGAGATGTTTGTCATATAGGCCGCTCAAGGTGCCAATTAGAGTCGCGGCGAAAATAAACGCGACCCATTTATCGCGCGAAAAGCGTATCCCTTCTTTATTGCCGATAATAGAGTAAAAATAATATGAGGCAATCATGACAGCTAAACCGAGGTATTGCATTGAATTAGGATGCTCATGAAAAACAATAACCGCACCGATAAGCGTCCATAATGGAGCGGAAGCACCGATTGGAGTTGCGATCGAGATTGGAAGATGTTTAAGAGCAGAATAGCTCAAAATCCACGAAATATAAACGATAAGCGATTTTAAAAACAGGTGCCAATGACCTGTAAAAGTTGTTACTGGCGGGACATACAACCCTTTATTTATTAATAAATCCGGATGCGTGTATGACAGTACGATAAAAGGAATAAATATAATGGTTGCGGTAAGGCATGAATAGAGCAGCACCGGCAAAACAGCGTTATGTCTTAATGAATGCTTTTTACTAATATCATAAAGGCCCAAAAAAAGGGCAGAAAATACGCCAAGATAAAGCCACATAATCTAAATGACCAATAACCAATTAATAACCAAGGAACAAATTACAAAAATAAGTTAGGAATGATGCGACAACAGATTATCAAAAATTGTAAAAAGAGCAATCATAATCCTGTTTGACAAAAACGAACTATGTAGGCAAAATAATCAGGCTTTTTGGACTATATCTTACGGATATGAACAAAAATAAAATAATGCGTTATGTTGGCAGCGTTGCAGGCATTTGCCTGTTCTTGGTCGCATTATTTGTAATTCATCACAGGCTTAAGCAGTACCGGCTAGCGGATATTATCTCCAATATTCATCAGATACCCTCGATATCGCTTCTGTGTGCAATTGGACTTACAATCATCGATTATTTCGTTTTGACATTTTATGATACCCTTGCAATCAAATATCTTGGCGAACCTTTGAAATATTCGAAAATCGCAGCGGTATCATTCGTTAGCTACTCATTCACCCATAATCTTAATATCCTCGGCGGAAGCACGGTAAGATACAGGATATATTCAGCTCTTGGCATTTCATCGACACATATCGCAAAACTCGTTGTTTTTTGTTCAATAACTTTCTGGCTGGGGTTTCTTGGTGTTTCAGGAATTTCTTTTATTCTACTCAATGATAAACTGCCGGCGAATTTGCATATATCACAATCATTGCTTAAATCAATAGGTATTGTTTTCCTGATAATAGTCTCTATTTATATCGCTTACGTTCTTACCGGTAAAAGAATGCTCAAAATCGGAGGATGGGAACTTGAAAAACCTTCGGTTCACATTTTGCTTGGGCAGATATTTATCTCGAGCGCAGATTGGATCATCGCAAGCGGAGTTCTTTATGTTCTTTTGCCTAATGATATCGGAATAGGGTTTGTGCATTTTGTAGAATTGTTCCTTCTGGCCCAAATCGCGGGAGTTTTCAGCAATGTGCCGGGCGGGCTTGGCGTGTTTGAAACAATCATGCTTCTGCTTCTTGCGCCTTTCGATCAATCGTCGGCGGTATTCGGTTCTCTACTTATTTACAGGCTGATTTATTATATTATTCCATTTTCATTCGGTGCCGCGGCGCTAGCGATACATGAACTGCTTGAAAGCAAACACATTATACGAGAGGCGGGCGATATTTTTGAGAAATGGTCTTCAATAGTAACGCCTGGGATACTGGCATTAAGCAGTTTTATAGGAGGTATGATCCTTCTGATATCAGGTGCATTGCCGGCGACACGAGGAAGAATGCAATTTTTAAAAGATATTCTTCCGCTTGGGGCAATAGAACTTTCACATTTTTTAGCGAGCATAGCCGGCACCCTTTTGCTTTTGCTTGCAAGAAGTCTTCAGCGTAGAATAAACGCTGCATATCATTTAACAGTTGCACTTTTAAGTGCGGGTATAGTTTTTTCGCTGATGAAAGGTTTCGATTACGAAGAGGCAATAATTCTTTCAGTTATTCTCATAACATTTTTACCATGCAGAAAAGAATTTTACAGGCATGCGGCAATTTTTTCGCGGAAGTTCGAGATGTTTTGGTTCGTTTTGATTTTTATCGTTATAGCCTGTTCGATATGGATTGGATTTTTTTCTTACAGGCATATCGAATATTCCAGCGAGCTTTGGTGGCGGTTCGCATTTCACAGTGATGCGCCGAGATTTTTGCGTGCAAGCTGCGGAGTTACCGTTGTTGTGCTTTTATTTTCTGTTATGCAACTACTTTTGCCCACCAAACCTAAAATCACAGAGCCTACGGACGAAGTTTTGCAGACTGTACGGCAAATTATAAACGATTCTGAAAAAACGGAAGGGAATATCGCGCTGCTGGGCGATAAGGAATTTTTATTCAATGAAAAGAAAAACGCGTTTATTATGTACGGTGTGGAGGGCAGGAGTTGGATAACGATGGGCGGGCCTGTGGGGCCTGAGGAAGAATGGAATGAACTGATTTGGAAATTTCGTGAACTAAGCGATTATTATGACGGCTGGACGGTGTTTTATCATATAGAGAATGCTCATCTGGATTATTATCTGGATATCGGTCTTTCATTTTTAAAATTAGGTGAAGAAGCGATCGTAGATTTGAAGAATTTTTCACTGGCAGGAGCCGCAAACAAAAATTTGCGCAATGAACATAATAAAATCACAAAACTTGGATACACTTTTAACGTTGTGCCCGCGGAAGATACAGGCAATATCATTGGCAGGCTGGAAGAGATTTCAAATTCGTGGCTGAAAGAAAAAAACACTCGTGAGAAAAGATTTTCTATCGGAAACTTCAGCAGTAAGTACATTAGTTATTTTCCAATCGCAACGATAAACAAGGATGGGCAAATTGCGGCCTTCGCTAATATCTGGACAACCGGAAAGAAAAAAGAATTATCAATAGATTTGATGCGGCATGTGGCGGATTGTCCGAATGGAATTATGGATTTTTTGTTTGCCGAGCTGCTGCTTTGGGGGAAAGAACAAGGATATGAAACATTTAATTTCGGAATCGCGCCGCTATCCGGGCTTGTTGATAAGGAACTTGCACCGATGTGGCACAAATTTGGAACTTTTCTTTTCAAGCAGGGTGAACATTTTTATAACTTCCAGGGCTTGCGGCAATATAAGGAAAAGTTCAACCCGGAATGGAAAGCAAAATATCTTGCGTGTCCGAGAGGATTAATGCTGCCCAGAATTCTGACAAATATCGTTACAATCAATTCGGGAGGATTGACGGGAATAATTAAAAAATAATTAAAAAATCAAAATTTAAAATGCAAAAATGTAGTTTCCCGACTTCGTCGGGGATGCAGTTTTTTTTATTGCGAAAGATTCAGGAACAATATAAATAATATCACATGGGAAAAAGATTAATACTATTATCCGGGCCGAGCTGCGTCGGCAAAGGGCCGTTGACGGCGGCTGTAAAGCAATTCCGGCCTGATGTAAAATTTACAAAATTGCAGGTTATCAAAAGCAAACATTCGAGAAATCATATTCCTCGGCCGGATGAACATAGTGTTTGGAATAATCCTGATTGCTGGCGGACTGAAGATGAAATTGCAGCGCTTGCAAAAAATGATCATTTCGTGATAGGTAAATGTTTTGGTTACAGCCAGGCGATCAATCTCGATTTGATTATCAACTATCCCGAAGATACGATTCTTATGGAGATGTATTATCCGATTGTGCCGCCACTTCTTGCGGCTGAAAGATTGAAAGATATTATAATTGAGACTGTTTTTGTATCGCCGGTAAGCTGGGATGAACTTGATTTTATAAAATCAATCGGAATGGATGTTGAGCTTTTTATTAAATCTTTGATGGCAGACAAACAATTTCAGCGGATAAAATTTCATAAAAGAAATATTGATGCGGAATTTTTGAAAGATGTTCAAAAACGCATTAACGATTCGGTTTTGGAAATCAAAGCTTCCAAAAATTACAAACATATAATTGTTAATCGTGATGGCGAAGGCTCGCCAAACTGGAACAGGCTTGCAGATGGAACATTTGTCGGTGAGCCAATTGGGAATGCGAAACAAGCAATGGATGCTCTTGCTAAAATTTTAAAAGACGCGGATTCACACTGAATCTTAGACACGGATTTACACGGATTAACACGGAAAAGAAATAAATAATGAAGGTACATTGGTTACAACATTTGCCGTTTGAAGGGCTTGGAAGTATGGGGGAATATTTTAATGAGAAAAATATCCCTTCAACATCGACTCATTTTTATCTGAATCAATCATTGCCGAGTATCGACAGTTTCGATTGGCTGATAATTATGGGCGGCGCAATGAGCGCGAATGACGATGACAAATATTCATGGCTTGCGGACGAGAAAAAATTTATCAAACAGGCAATCGATGCGGGAAAAGTAGTTATAGGCGTTTGTTTAGGCGCGCAGCTAATAGCTGCATGTCTCGGTGCGAAAGTTTATAAAAATGAAAATAAAGAAATCGGATGGTTTGATTTAATTCCTTCAAGCGAAGCAAAAAATACTATTCTCGCGTCTTGTTTTTCGGAAAAAATAAATGCATACCACTGGCATGGCGATACCTTTGATTTACCCAAAGGCGCAACTTTGCTTGCCTCGAGCAAGGTAACAAAAAACCAGGGGTTTATAATCGGCACCAAGGTAATTGGTTTCCAATTCCACCTTGAAACTAATTATAAATATGCCAAAGCATTGTACGATAATTTTCCAAATGAAATCAAAAAGGAACAATACATTCAAAATGCGCGGATTGCTCTTTCGGATTTGAATAAGTTTGAAAATATTAATTTAAAGATGTCGGAGATTTTAGATACGCTCATCGCAAATAATTACTGACAGAACGAGGAAAAAAATGTCAAATACCATGCTTAATCCCCAACAATTTAAATATTTTTAGTTCAAGGATATTAAATCATTGGACGTTAATATACCGTCTTTCTTAAGTATAATTTCTATATGATTTTTTTGGGCAAATTCTTTATTTATGCAGCATTTTTTTAATTTTTTACCACTTCCACACGGACATATTTCATTTCTTCCGATTTTACTGTCTTTTATCGGAATTCTATGAATGGTTTCTTCTGCATGAGAAATATATAAAGGATTGATTTTTTGGGTTAATATTAATTTCGTTAAATATTCAACACAAGGAAATTTAAAAGGTTTGCCATCTAGAGATTGCATTTTGCATCTTTTATCTGCTGGATTTTCAACTAAGGCAATAGCCAAGCAATCTTTTATTTCTTTAACTATACCATAAGCCATTTTTCCTCTATAAAGTTCTCCTTTAATATGATTGCATTCATTACTATTAATGTTTTTTCCACAGATACTGCATTCTATTTGACTAACAACTATTTCGGTACTTGCAAAAAATCTGTAAGGATAAAGTTTTTCTAATCCTAGTGCTTGTTTTTCCAAAAACTTAAATAAAATAGTTTTATCAAATAATGTAAATTTTTTGATATTTCTTAAAGAATCTAAAATATCTTGGAGAGTATCCCAAGATTGTTCATATTTATTAGAACAAATTTGTGACCAATATTGTGCATAAGAACTCAGAAGATTTGCATATTCTTTAAAAATAAAGCAATCATTATAAAATTTATCAGGATGACCGATGCTGTTAAGATTTTCATAATCATTTACAAATTTGATAAGTTTTTCAGTCGATTGTCCTGCTAAATCAAATTTGTAATCAATTATATTTTGAAAATATGATTTGAGTATACCAGTACAATCAATCCAACACTTCTCTAATTCCTCAGTATGGAATAATACATTAGTCATTTTACAATACTATCTATGGTAGATTTTTTAATTTTTTCAAACCCTTCTAAACTGCCGTTATAATCAAGCTCTTTATATTTTTCTTTATCCTTATAGATAACTTTTAAATGCACTCTTGAACTATCTTCCGAAAGATTCCCTCTAAAAACAAATTTTAAATAATCATAAACTGCGTTTAGGAAAAGAGGCAATGCAACATTAGTTCCCAAAAAAATTAAAGGAATCCAAACTTCATGAGATCTTAAATTGATTATATTATTACATTTTTCGATTTCTACCTTAATTTCTGGTTTATTTTGCCTCATCCATTTAGCAAATTTAAATGTATCTTGTTTAAGTACTTCATTTTCTTTTCTAAAATTCTTTTCTGCTGAAAGAAAGACACCTTCCGAGTTTTCAATGAAGTCCAAGCAATTCTGTGAAGGTTCTATCTCTTCCAATGTATAATTATCTTTTTTTTCCATTTAATTTTCCTTCATTCACATTTTTATTATCTTGATACATTTACATCATTTTTTTTTGTTCCTAACAATATAGCTGCTTGATAATATTTCTCTATAAGTTCATCCATTTTTTTATTTTCTAAAATCACATCTCTGAATTTTATCTTCTTCTCACTATTTTTCTTCATAAGTTCGTAATCAATTTCAGCCATTCGATTATATACTTTACCAACAAATCCCATTAATAAACATTTAGTTTCATAGAGGTAACGTTGAGGATGCAAATTATTGGCTCTACATTCTTCTAAGGTCTGATCAAAAACCTTCTTTATTGTATCTTCAATAAAAGGTGGTATAAAATCATCACTCCAAAAAACAAGCCTTGGTGAACCTTCAAATAGAACTCCTTGACAAGAGATAATTTTTCCATCAAACCGTGTTAATTCGACTTTTAAACCAGCATTAATAAATAACCAAGGATTCAACTTCTCATTTTCAATTTTTTTATATAAATCATCTATTCGTTTATGAGTTCGTACATTCAACGGAGTTATCCAATTATTGTAATCTATAGTTTCTGCCATTATATAGTTCTCTTTTTTTTCCAACAAACCCTCACTAAATGTTTTAGATTCATAAATTTGTATAATAGTAAGGATTCCTCCTAATAAAATAGTTATTCCACTAATTATTGCCCATGCTTTTTTATACCATGGTGTTTTATTTTTTTGATTTTCTTGTAATACATTATTAATAGCTATATCACCATTGGCGACGACATTGTTGTTGCCATTTATAACTACTTGTTGCGAATTCGGAGATGTGGAGTTTTTTGTTGTTGGTTCCAATAGTTCTAATTCATCTATCATTTTTTTGAGTTTTATTTCTGCTGTATCCAAATATGCATTAAATGTAGCACATACGTCACCTTTACCCAATTTAGCATAAACATTATATAAATAAATCTTTTGGAAAGAGGCTATTCGTTCTTTATAATCATCCACAAATATTGCACGAATAAGGATGTTTATTTTTTCATGCCAGATCTCAAGTTCTTCATGTTCAATGTTTAAATTTTTTAATCGGGGAATGTCATTTAATATATCTTGTAGTTTTGAAATTGCCTCTTCATTTGTCATTGCACATCTCTCCTTGATTCACATTATAATTTATCTTCCATAACAATATAAATTTTATTATTTAATGTGGATTCGGACGTTAGAGCTTCGGCCGGAATTGTCATCATCGTCATCGTGTCTGCCTGATTTCCATTCGATATAATAAATTCTAATCGCCTTCAAACAGAGGCCAACGCCAACGGCCATGAAAATAGCTGCGGCAATCACTGCGAGAACCTGTCTGAAAATCCAGACTAACAAGCCAAAACCGAAAATCAAAAGGCCTGTTACAAAAAGTCCTTTAGCGAAGTTTTTCGAGATGCCGCTGAATGAGTTTGAATAAAAATTAAATAACATTTTTCATCCTATAAAATAAAGGGCAGGTTTTAAGGCCTGCCCTTCAATTTCAATTAAGGCTTAGTACATTCCGCCGCCGTGTGGTGGCATTGGAGGAGCTTCCTTCTTTTCAGGAATTTCACTTACGACAGCATCTGTTGTCAGGAGCAGCGAAGCGATTGAAGCACCATTCTGCAGAGCAGTGCGTTCGACTTTGGTCGGAACGATAATGCCGAATTCGATCATGTTGCCGTATTCTTTTCGCAGTGCGTCATAACCGAAATTCTGGTCTGCGCTTTCCACAACTTTTTGAGCGACGATAGAGCCATCAAGGCCTGCATTTAATGCGATTTGCTTGATTGGAGCAACTACTGCACGTTTGACAATGTCAACGCCAACCTTTTCATCGTCTTTTGCTTTTACTTTATCGAGAGCTTTCAAAGCACGTAGCATTGAAACGCCGCCGCCGGGGAGGATACCTTCTTCAACGGCTGCACGGCAAGCGTGGAGTGCGTCTTCAACGCGTGCTTTTTTCTCTTTCATTTCAGCTTCAGTAGCAGCGCCAACATTAATTTGAGCTACGCCGCCTGAAAGTTTTGCCAATCTTTCCTGAAGTTTTTCGATATCGTAATCGCTTGTTGTGGAATCGATTTCACGTCTGATTTGGTCGATTCTGCCTTTGATTTCATCTGTGCTGCCAGCGCCTTCGACGATTGTTGTGTTTTCTTTGTCGATTGTAACGCGTTTAGCCTGACCGAGCTGTGAAAGTTCGATGTGTTCGAGGTCGATGCCGAGATCTTCGAAGATTGGTTCGCCGCCGGTGAGTACGCCGATATCGCCGAGCATAGCTTTGCGTCTGTCGCCAAAGCCCGGAGCTTTAACTGCTGCGCACTGGAGAACACCGCGAAGTTTATTAACGACTAATGTGGCAAGTGCTTCGCCTTCGATGTCTTCTGCGATGATGAGCAGAGGTCTGCCTGATTTGGCGACTTTTTCGAGCATCGGAACGAGCGATTTGATTGAGCTGATTTTCTTTTCGTTAATCAGGATATATGGTTTTTCAAGAACGCATGTCATCTCATCGTAATTATTGATGAAGTGCGGGCTGATGTAACCTTTATCGAACTGCATACCTTCAACGAGTTCGACAACTGTTTCAAGGCTTTGGCCTTCTTCGACTGTGATAACGCCGTCTTTGCCGACTTTGTCCATTGCCTGTGCCATTGTTTTGCCGATTTCAGCATCCTGGTTTGCCGAGCATGTAGCGACCTGTTCGACCTGTTTGCTTGATTCGACTTTTGTGCTCATTTTCTTGAGCTCGTCAACGATTTTCTCTACTGCCATATCGATGCCGCGTTTAACCTGCATCGGGTTAGCGCCTGCAGTGATGTTTTTCAGACCTTCTTCGAAAATCGCTTCTGCGAGGATTGTCGCGGTTGTTGTGCCGTCGCCTGCGACTGAACTGGTTTTGCTGGCGACTTCCTTAACCATCTGTGCGCCCATATTTTCGTAAGAATCTTCAAGCTCGATTTCTTTCGCGACTGAAACGCCGTCTTTTGTAACGGTTGGTGAGCCGAAAGATTTTTCAAGGACGACATTTCGTCCGCAAGGACCAAGTGTAACCTTTACCGCAGCGGCAAGTTTCTTAATGCCCTGGCGGATGGCTTCACGAGCCTCGGTACTGTATGCTATTTTTTTTGCTGCCATTTTATATTCTCCTATTATTTCTCAATTACTGCCATAATGTCTGTTTCTTCCATGATGAGATACTCTTTGCCGTCGAGTTTAATTTCAGTACCGGCATAACTTGTGAAGAGCACTTCATCGCCTTTCGCAACCTGCATAGCGCTGCGTGAACCGTCATCAAGCATTCTGCCTTCGCCAACGCTGACGACTTTTCCTCTTTGCGGTTTTTCCTTTGCTGAATCGGGCAGAACAATACCGCCTGCTGTTTTGCTTTCAGCCTCGATGCGTTCGACAAGCACCTTGGCAGCCAATGGTCTGATTTTCATTTCCTATTTCCTTTCAACTATTAAATAAATTACTATCATATCTTTTTACAAATAACCTGTTTAGCTGGTTCTGGAGCAAACTTATATCAACTGGTTTGTTCATAACGCTAAAGACATCCAATTCAAGTGCGGCTGAAAGCAGTTTTTCTTCGGCCTGGTCGGCGAGCAAAATGCACGGCAGAGCCGGGAAGCTGCTTCGTATGATTTTTATCATACTCAAACCGCTAAGAGCTTTTGATTCCATATCAACGATGGCGGTATGGATTCTGCGCTGCTGGATTACGTTCAACGCTTCGTCAGGGCGGTGTACCATCAGCAGTTCAACGCTGCGGGTTTCGAAAATCTGCTTTATAGCCTGCGGCCAAGCCCAGTCGAAACCGTTAATCAACACTTTTACGCCATCTATGGTCATATAGAATCTCTAACTAATGCGATTCTTTAAGTGCAAATAATGTGCCATTGAATAAGGATGGAGATTTAAGGAAATGTAAGTTCTTTTAGTACAATAAGATAATAGGTGTTAGGCACCTTTTCAGAAATGCCTTTTACTGGCAAAATTGCAGTTCTCCTGCCAGCCTGACAGTTGAGAATTTAAGCTGAGGCTTGGGTTTGGAACTCTTTTTCGGTCAATTTGCAGATTTTACAATCGCAAATACCGGCGGTTTTCAGATGTGTAGCACCGGCCAAATCCTTAGTTTCCATCAAAATCGCACCTTTTGCCTGCCATTTACGGAATGCAACTTCCGCAATTTTCCTGTCGTAAACGCCGATAGCATCGGTAACGACAATCACCCTCTTGCCTCTTTGCAATAGGCCGAGTACGGTCGATGAAACCGCACCTTCGGCCGGTGCGCCTATTATGATAAATTCGTCCGCACGCAATTCTGTGAGCAATCTTTCAGCACGCGGTTCTTCAAAGGGGTCATCAAGCCGCTTAGCCAGGATTATCTGCTCAAAACGAGTGAAAAGATCACGTAATAAATCGGTAGAATTGCCTGCTTCAAATGCGATACGTTTGCTGCGGAGGGTATATGAAACTTTTTTCTGACCAAAGCTGCCTTCAATGCAGCATACATGGCCGCTGTTCTTGGGTCTGCATAAAACTGTAGAAACGGATTTGATATCTTTTGCTCTGGCCCAGGCGTAGATTCTTCTGATATTCATCAAAACTCTGCGATGATTCCTGATGCAGTTGGCTCCGGCAGCAATCAACAAGTCATTCTGGGTGTCAATATCAACCAATATACGTTTGCGTCGTAATTTTATTGGTCTTATCATTTTAAATATCCCTATAACTCGCTATAAACAATTACGTAGGAACTTTCCTTAAAGTTCCGCAAAATCTGTATCGAATATTATCATTCTTGACTTTACCAGAGATTCTGTAAAATAGGCTATTTACTTATATGACAGCGAAAAAACTTAAAGAATACGAAAAAAACGCTTTAATCTTCGATGATATTAAAGAAGCCAAATTGTGCTTTGCAGATATTTTCGGACGTAAAAAACCTGTCCATATCGAGGTCGGCAGCGGAAAAGGTACGTTTTTAGCCAGCCAGGCGACAGCTTACCCGGATATTGATTTTATTGGCATCGAATGGGCACGCAAATATTACAGGTTTGCGGTAGACAGAATGGGGCGAAGAGGATTGCAGAATGTTCGGCTGATACGAACTGAAGCAGCATCATTTATTGAAAAAAATATTGAGAGCCAAAGCGTTGATTGTTTTCATATTTATTTTCCTGATCCTTGGCCTAAAAGAGCTCATCACAAGCGAAGATTTATCTGCGCTCAAAATATCACGCATATTATTCGATGTCTGAAACAAGGCGGAATCATTAACATCGCAACTGACCATAAAGAATATTTTGAGTGGATGGAAAATGAATTTACAGGTTTTGAAAACGCACTTACAAAAATTGATTTTATAAAACCGGCAGGCGCAAAAGAAAACGAAATGGTTGGAACAAATTTCGAGAGGAAATATATAAAAGAGAAGAGAAATATAAACACAATAGCATTTAAAAAAAATTAAAAATCAAAAATTAAATATCAAAATTGAGGAATCCGTCTTCGACGGGATGCTTTTATACAGGCCTATTGGGGTCGTTGGGGTCAGGGATATTATTCGGGTCATTGACATCGAGCATAGTCGCCTCCTCTTGTGCTTTGGCAGCTTCAGCTTCCGCAATTAGTTTTTCCGCTTCAGCTTTAGCCTGTTCGGCTGCGATTTTAGCTTTTTCTGCTTCTGCCAGTTTTAGCTGAGCTTCGGCCTTTGCGTTCGTTGATTCATTAATTTTTTGTTCAGCTTCAGCAATTTTACTTTCCGCGTCTGTCATAGCCTGGTTTGCGTCATGTTCTTTTTTCAGAGCTTCAGTCATTGCTTTAGTTGCTTCTGCCTGGGCTTTTTCAGCTTCTGCCTTCTTTGCTTCGGCCTGGCTCTTTAGCAGTTCAATTTCAATTTTAATTTTTTCAGTTTCCGCTTTGACCTGTTCAGCCTGTGCTTTGATGGTTTGGGCTTCCGCTTTTGTTTTTTCGGCCAAATTCATATCATTTTGAGCTTTGACCTTTTCAGCATTTGTTTCTTCAACAAGTCTGCCCATTTCCTCGCGTGTTTTTACCGTCAAAGCTTCTGCTTTAATTCTGGCGACTTCGGATTCCGCAGCTTTGGTTTCGACATACTCTGCGTATTTACTTTTACAGAACGGTTCCATAAATGATTTAACAATATTTGGGTCGTCCTGCGGCTTCATGTGTTTTTGCCTGATTCCGGCAACCATTGTCTCGTAATCCATTCCGCCTGATGAAATGCTTGGAGTCAGGATGAACATGATTTCCTTAACTTTTTCTTCCTGGTCTTTGCTTGAGAATAATATCCCCAGGACAGGAATATCTTCAAGGCCTGGAGCGCCGCGAATAATGCCGAGGTTTTCAGATTTTCTTATACCACCGATAATTAGGCTGTCGCCAGGACGAATTCTGTTTTCTTCAATCTGGACTTCACGTCTTGTAATAATTGTTTTCTGACTTGAGCCTGCGGGCGTGGAGCTTGAACCAATAACCGCTTTTGTTTTAAGACCTATAGAGCCGTCAGCATACACATTGGGAACAACTTCAAGCGAATCGGTAACAGGAACATATTCTGTAATTTCATAAGGCTGGATGCCGGGAGTAAAAACAGTTTTAGAAATCGGGACTTCGTCTTCAGTAGTAATAATAGCCTTTTTGCCGTTAACAGTACGCAGGGTAGGATTCATAACGATTTTCATGTATCCCCTGCTTGAGAGCAAATCGACAACGGCTTTGAATGATCCGCTTTTGGAAGCCATCCCAATCTGCAAACCGGAATTGGCCCTTGCGGTGTCACGCGCAGATGCACCGGGGAAAGCGAGATTATCCTTACCGCCGCCAGTTAAGCTGATGGTTTCCGCGATTGTGTCACCAACTTTTCTGATGCCGCCTTGGCCGTCACCGAACAAATCACCGATTGCAAGTGAAGTTTCCCAATCCATAGTTGAATCCGCAAAAATTTCCGAAATAAGACAATCTATACGAACCTGAATTGGCGGAACATCGACCTGCTGTAGAAATTCGAGTGCTACCAGCGCATCTTCCGGCAACAAACTTTTGATAATCAATTGATTGGTCGCAGGGTTGATATCAACCTGATAGCCAAGCTGGGATTTGACCAGTTCGGCAAGTTTTTCCGGGGGATGATTTTTTGAAAAATAATAAAGTTTGGTATCCTGCGGACTGAAAGTTTTAATTTCAGGAGGAGCAACGAAGAATTCCGGCATAGGATTATTAGTGTCCGGAATAACAGGTATTTGGCTGACATCGCGGATAATATCTCTGGAATGAATTTCGACCGGTTTTCTATCAAAAAATTCCTGGGTTTTACCACAGCCGACGAAGAGAAATGCGCATGCAACGCATATCATAGAAATCAATTTGAATTTTCGGTCGGCCCCATCTATGTTCATGATTTATTTTCTTTACCAATAATACTGTTTAATTTGTGTATATTATAGTATGTTTTTTCATCATCCGTCAAACTTAAACTATAAAAATATCTTATTTTTTTTAGCGAGAAAGTTCTTCTTTATTCTGCTGAAAATATTTGTATCCTGTTGTTATGAAAAAAGAACAAAAACAATCGTCAGTAGGTTTTATTTCACTTGGCTGTCCGAAAAACATGGTCGATTCTGAAAAAATGCTTGCGCTGATTGCCGAAGCAGGTTTTGTTATCGATTATGACACTGAAAACGCGGATGTTGTTGTGATTAATACGTGCGGGTTTATAAAGCCTGCCGCCGATGAGGCAATGGAAACGATAAGCCATGTGCTTGCGAAAAAAAGAAAAGGAAAAATTAAAAAAGTTATTGTCGCAGGCTGCCTGGCGGAACGAATGAAGGAAAAACTGCTGGAGAAATTCCCAAATATCGATGCAATGGTCTGTCTTGGCGCAAGAGATAACATCGCGAATGTTGTAAAAGATGTTTTAGAAGACAAACAGGAAAGAATACATAAAAGCCCTGCAAACTGGGAAAGCATTATCCAGAGCGATGCAGACAGGCTGCTGGTAACTTCCGCACACTGGGCATACTTGCGAATTTCGGAAGGCTGCGACAGGAACTGTTCGTTCTGCACTATTCCATCGATAAGAGGCAAATTCAGAAGCAAACCGCTTGAAACGATTGTCGAAGAAGCCAAACAACTTGCCGATTCTGGCATTGTCGAGATTTCTGTTATTGCACAGGATTGCACTTATTGGGGCAGAGACCTTGGCGAAAAAGAAGGTTTAATAAAAGTAATAACAGAACTTGAAAAAATTGAAAAACTCAAGTGGATAAGATTGATGTATCTCAATCCTACCGGCATCTCCGATGAGCTAATAGATGTTGTTTCCAAAAGTAAGAAAGTGCTTCACTATATTGATATGCCTATTCAGCATATTAATAATGACATTCTTAAAGCAATGCACAGGCCTGATACGAAGGAAAAAATTTCAGGCTTGATTGAGAAAATCCGAAAGGTCATAAGCGATGTCGTTTTACGAACAACGGTAATTGTCGGATTCCCGGGCGAAACCGAACAGCAATATAATGAGCTTTTGGATTTTGTAAAAAGTATAAAGTTTGATGCGCTGGGATGTTTTGCGTTC
This sequence comes from Phycisphaerales bacterium, assembly GCA_039679715.1. Classification (GTDB taxonomy): domain Bacteria; phylum Planctomycetota; class Phycisphaerae; order Sedimentisphaerales; family UBA12454; genus UBA12454. Next base: position 54,006 of record JBDKUM010000239.1, on the reverse strand, counting down.
TGGCCCGAAGAAGGTACAAAAGCTGCGGAACTTAAGGGCAAAATTCAGGAAAAAATCAAACAAAAACGTCTTGAAAAGTTGATGCTTGCTCAACAAAGAATAGTATTCGAGAAAAATCAGGCGCTTAAAGGCCAAACATTCGAGTGTTTGATCGATGAAAACCAGGAAGACCAGCTCGCTGTTGGCAGATATTATGGCCAAGCACCGCATATTGACAGCGTTTGTTTTATCGGAAGGTGCGATGAGCCTGCGGGAAGTTTTGTTAAAGCTAAAATAACCGGTTTTAAAGATTATGATTTGCTTACGGAAAAGATTTGATTTTTTAAGTAACTTTTTATATCTTTTGATTAATGATAAAACAAATACCAAACATCCTGACTGGCGGAAGACTCGTACTTGCGGTAATATTTCTCATAATGATTCTAATCGAACCGACTTTACCGCAAGACAGGGATTATTCATTCCCTGGTTATCTTGATTACGCTTTTATTCTTTTCGTAATCGCCGGTTTGACGGATTTATTCGACGGATATGCGGCTCGAAAGCTAAACGTCGCAAGCAAGTTCGGAAGGATTGTCGATCCGCTCGCTGATAAAATTCTTATTGTTGGTTCATTTATAGTCTTTGCCATTATAGGCGAACCCAAATTATTTAGTTTAACGCCATTTCAAAATTCTGTTGTTCAATGGGGCTTTGTATCCATCCTTATGTTAAGAGAAGCGACGGTTACTGTCGTACGGCATTTGATGGAGTCTCGGGGCATAAAGTTTCCAGCGACGTGGAGCGGAAAATTAAAAATGTTTGTTCAGGCGTTCGCGGTCGGAACAGTATTGGTAAAAATGGCGCATGTCCAAACAGCAACCTGGGGCTATTGGTTTACAACGATCACATACATCGCTACAATTTTTGTAACTGTTATGAGCGGATATTTAAGCCTGCGAAAAGTTAAAACCCATTAATCGTCAATTATAAGCTTATTCTTCCATTGGCAATTAAAGCCTTTTTCAACGCCAATATCGAATAATTCTTCCATTTCTTTCCGGTCAAACATTTTTTTGCTCTTGGGGAGGTAATCCTTTGGAATGCACATGTACGCAAATTCGGCATTATCCGATTTCGCCAGCCAATAAATGCGATTCAGATCGCTCCATGTCTGCATCTTCATCATCGTATAAAAAGAATGCTCAAGAATTTTTATCGCATTTCTCTTAACTTCTTTCTGGTCGGGCGAACCGATTCCATTTTTAATAACATAAATTTTACAGGGCTTTGCGGGATTTTGACCTGCTTCATTCATTGGTTTGAAATAACAGAACACTCCTGTAACTACGCCGCCGTCAACGTGCATCTCATCATATTTTTGTCCATCAGCTTCGACATTAAAACACACAGGCGGGAATGCGCCGGGAAATGCGGCAGATGCCAGAAGCACTTTTCTGAAAAGCTCCGGTGCATTTGGATTATCGCTCGATGCTATCGCTCCCATATCCCAAACGATAAAACGCTGAGCATCAAGGTACGTTGTCCCAACATATAAACGTCTGCCTTTGGCATGTTCACATGCGATTGCCTGTATTTTTTCTTTCGTAAGAGTTTTTTCTATCAGCATGGAAAGAGGAGTTGTATCGGCGTAAGATTCATTCCACAGCATACCAACAAGGCCTAGTAAATCTTTCACGTTGAAAATATCTTTGTCGGAAATCGAAGTATATATTTGTTTCAGCTCTTCATCGCAATCGGAGCCAAGAAATGCAAGAGGTGCTATAAGAGCGCCGGTACTTATTCCCGTAACAACCTGAAATTGCGGCCGACAACCGCTTTGAGTCCAGCCGTAAAGTACGCCTGCGCCGAAGGCGCCGTTTGCGCCTCCTCCAGAAAGCGCAAGTATAGCGCAGCCATTGGAATCTGCTGTGTTCTGTTTGAAATCGGGATAAAAATCCTGATCAAAAGTCCTGATGTTTGCGGGCATCCCTTCAATAGACGCACTGCAAATTAGTTTTTCAGGCACAGCCTTCCGCACTGGCGTACAGCCCGATAATAACAAGGCTGCCAGTAACAAAAATGTATAAAAAGTCCTTTTAAGCTTCATTATCTTTGCTCTTTTGAAGCTTTTATACCGTAAAAACGCAAATATTCAAGTTTAGAGTTGAGAATAAAGAGACAAAAGAACACTACTTTGGCTTTTTGCTTTATTTTAGGCTTTAACAGTACTGAAAATGGTTGACAGGCGATAACTACAGACCTATACTTGCGTCCTATTTAAAAATGAAGTTACATTAAATTATCAAGGTACAGTTTCACTAACAAAATCTTTTAAATTTAATATTTTAAATTTTCTATAAGGAGTTTTACAAAAATGGCTAAAAGTGAAAAAACTGTTTTCTTCTTCGGCGCTAAAACAGCCGAGGGTATGAAAGTCGCGAAGACAGACGCTGAACGAAGAATGATTCTTGGCGGTAAAGGCGCAGGTTTGGCTGATATGACATCGGCTGGTCTGCCGGTACCTCCGGGTTTCACAATTTCAGTTGGCGAATGCGAAAGTTATTACAAACAGGGCAGAAAAATTTCTGAAGCTCTGAAAAAACAAGTTCGCGAAAATATGGCGAAAGTTGAAAAACAGATGGGCAAAAAATTCGGCGATGTTAAAGACCCGCTGCTTTTCTCGGTTCGTTCAGGCGCGGCACGTTCGATGCCTGGTATGATGGAAACAATTCTGAACCTCGGCTTGAACGATAAATCGGTCGAAGGTCTGGCAAAGAAAACCGGAAATGCAAGATTCGCTTATGACGCTTATCGCAGATTCATTCAGATGTACAGCACAACAGCTATGGGTCTTTCAAAAGAGCCAATGGAAGAAATGCTGTCAGAAGCAAAGAAAAAAGCCGGCGTAAAGACCGACCCTGAATTAAACGCAGAATCTCTGAAAGATCTTTGCGGACAATTCAAGAAATTTTATTCAGAAAAAATGAAAGGTCAGCAGTTCCCGCAGGATCCTTATGAACAACTTTGGGGAGCTATCGGCGCAGTATTCGGAAGCTGGGAAGCTGATAAAGCTGTTACATACAGAAGAGTAGAAAAAATCAGCAATCTTAAAGGTACAGCTGTTAACGTTCAGACAATGGTGTTTGGAAATATGGGCGATTCATCCGGTACGGGCGTTTGCTTCACACGTGACCCCAACACTGGCGAAAACCTATTCTACGGCGATTGCCTTATCAACGCACAAGGCGAAGACGTTGTCGCAGGTATCAGAACACCGATGAAACTTGCTGAACTCGGCAAGCTTTTACCAAAGGCTTACAAACAATTGTGCCAGGTTCGTTTGCAGCTTGAAAAACACTACAAAGATATGCAGGATTTGGAATTCACAGTTCAGGAAGAAAAGTTGTACATGCTTCAGTGCAGAACAGGCAAGAGAACAGCCGCTGCGGTATTCCAAATTGCCGCTGACATGGTTAAAGAAAAACTTCTTACAAAAGAACAAGCTGTCGCAAGAATTACACCTGAAGATATCGAAAGACTGTTCTATCCGCAGCTCGACGCAAAAGCGGCAAAATCTTCGACAAAATTAGCAACCGGCATTAACGCTGTTCCAGGCGCAGCATCGGGTAAAGTTGTATTTACCGCTGCCGACGCTGAAGAAATGGCAGAGCTGAATGAAAAAGTGCTGCTTGTTAGAAAAGAAACAAGTCCGGAAGATGTCGGCGGTATGCACGCTGCAGTTGGTATTTTGACAGCCACAGGCGGAAAGACAAGTCACGCTGCTGTAGTTGCTCGCGGCTGGGGTAAATGCTGCGTTGTTGGCTGCGAAGCACTGGATATCGACACAGAAGGCAAGAAAATGACAGTAGCCGGTAAAACAATCAAGCAAGGCGATTTCCTGACACTTGACGGCAATACAGGCGATGTTTATGAAGGTCAGCTTCCATTGCAAATGCCTGAACAACCGGCAGCTTATCAGACAATTATGAAATTCGCTGATCAGCTTCGTACTCTTAAAGTTCGTACAAATGCTGATACACCTTATGATGCCCAGAACGCAATTAAGATGGGTGCAGAAGGTATCGGTCTTTGCAGAACTGAACACATGTTCTTCGATACAGAAGAAAGACGTCTTGCAATACAGGAAATGATCGTAGCCGAGACAGTCGATGTACGCAAGGCCGCTTTGAATAAGCTGCTTCCGATTCAGCAAAAAGATTTCGAAGGTATCTTCACAGCAATGAACGGCAAACCAGTTACGATTCGTCTGATTGACCCGCCATTGCATGAGTTCACGCCAAAAGATGAAGAAGGCTTTGAGAAATTAAGCAAAGTTACAGGTATGGCTGTTAATAAGATTAAACATCGCTGCGAACAATTGCATGAAACAAACCCGATGCTCGGTCACCGCGGATGCAGACTTTGCATCACATATCCGGAAATTCTCGATATGCAGGTAACTGCGATAATCAAAGCCGCGATAGCTGTTGCTAAAGCAGGCGTAAAGGTATCGCCGGAAATCATGATTCCTTTGACAATCGATAAGAAAGAGCTTTCAATTCAGGTTGACCAGGCTCGCGCGATTGCTAATGGTTTAATTAAAGAAGCGAAATCAAAAGTCAAATATATGGTTGGTACAATGATTGAAATTCCGCGTGCCGCATTACTCGCTGACAGGATAGCGGAAGTCGCTGAATTCTTCTCATGCGGTACAAACGATTTGACACAGATGACGCTTGGCCTTTCACGTGACGACGCGGGCAGATTCCTGCCGCTTTACGTTGCAAATGAAAAAGAAGGTGGCAAGGGAATCTTCAAGGCTGACCCATTCCAGAGTCTGGATCAGGATGGCGTTGGAATGCTCGTTAAGATGGCAATTGAAAAAGGCCGTTCAACACGCAAAGACCTTAAGGTCGGTATCTGCGGCGAACATGGCGGCGAATCTGAAAGCGTTAAGTTCTGCCATAGAGTTGGCATGAACTACGTTTCCTGCTCACCGTATAGAGTTCCAATCGCAAGATTGGCCGCTGCACAAGCTGTTATCGCTGAAAAGAATGCTCCAAAAGCCAAAAAAGCTGCGAAAAAGAGCAAATAGCTTAATTATTGACAGATTGCTGTCAAATGACTAAAATAAGGGTGTGTTGGTAAAAAAACTGGCACACCCTTTTATTTGACAAATTTAAAATTTAAAATATTAAATCTTAAATTTCGACGGTGGGAGTAGCTCAGCTGGTAGAGCATTAGATTGTGGTTCTAAGGGTCGCGGGTTCGAACCCCGTCTCTCACCCATTTTTAAAAGACGGCTTTAAATGGCCGAACTTTTATAGGCATTTCCTGGATCTATTTCATCAATAAAATACTTGCTTTTTTATACCTTTATTGGTATTATTGTCTTAAAGATTAAAATTTTACAGGTAAGGAGGAACGATGAATAAATTTCAATTCGGCCAGTATTTAACTCTATTAGTATTCTTATTGATGTTTAACGCCGGCGCGTATTCTGAATGCGGCGATTGGGGATATGCGCAAATGGACTTTAATAAGGATTGCGTTGTAAATATAAAAGATTTTGCAAAATTCTGTGAACAATGGCTTGTGTGTTCAAACCCTTTAGAACAAAACTGTCAAAGGCTTAACAAAGCAAAGATCGCCGCACATAGAGGTTTTTCATCGATAGCACCTGAAAACACGCTGGCCGCTTTTAACCTCGCTCGAGGTTATGCCGACATGGTTGAACTGGATGTACATTCGTCTGCTGACGGAGTATTGGTCGTAATGCACGACGCAAATGTGGTAAGAACAACCGATGGCACGGGCTATATATACAATTTTACACTGGCGGAATTAAAACAGCTTGATGCCGGTTCATCGAAATCGGCAGCATTTGCAGGTGAAAGAATTCCAACTCTTGAGGAATCTATTAACGCTATCCTTCCTGATATGACTCCTGTCATTGAACAAAAAGGAGGGACAGCTCAACAATACCTCGATTTACTCGATGCGATGGGTGTACGTGATAAGGTTATAGTTATTTCATTTACCGAATCTTTTCTGCTCGCGCTTCATGCAATAGCTCCGGATATAGAATTAGGTTTTCTCAAATCAAGTGCTCTCGACGATTCCAAATTGGTAAGTTTAGCGGTTAATGGTATTAGCATTGCAGATATATCTCGTAAAGGAACAACTCAAGATAATGTGAATAAAATTCATTCTGTAGGCCTTAAGGCATGGGCTTGGACGGTAGACGGTACTGCAGATGTGCAGGCAGAAATAGGTAAAGGCGTCATGGGCATAACTTCGAATAATCCGCAAGCTACAAGACAGGTAGTCGAACAATATTATTAAATTACTTTGAGTATCTTGCACAATCCTGCCTTAGCCGTTAAAATAATGGAGATTCCCATTATGATTGAAAGATTCCCAAAATCCGTTTACGTTCACATCCCATTTTGCAAATCAAAATGTTTGTATTGTGGCTTTTATTCGAAACCGCCGGGACAATTTGATATTCAAAAACTTTTAGATTCTGAAATCGAGGAATTGACAAATTCTAATTTCAGCAAACCAATAAAAACCTTGTACATCGGCGGCGGAAGCCCTGCCTCCATCGGCTGCGCTGCTCTTTGTGGATTTTTATCCGAAGTACAGAAAATAACAGGCAAGGCAGAAGAATTTACAATCGAAATTAATCCTGCTGATGTCGATGAAAATTTCCTGCGAAAACTTTTTGAAACCGGCGTAAATCGAATATCCATCGGTATTCAATCATTTCATGATGATGAGCTTGTTTTTCTCGGCAGAAGATATAAAACTAAACAGGCTCTTGAAACGATAGGGATATGCAAACAAATCGGCTTTAAAAATATAAGTATTGATTTGATATTTGCTGTTCCCGGTTCAAATCTTGAAAAATGGAAGCAGAATTTGGAAACTGCAATTAAAACCGATGTTCAGCATATAAGCGCATATAGTTTGACATATGAAACAGATACGCCGCTGGAAAAAATCAGGGCAGCGGGCAAAGTAAATGTTGTCAGCGAAGAAGAAGACCGGCAGATGTATGAAATGACAATCGACGTGCTTGCCGGGGCGGGAATTGAGCAATATGAGATTTCAAATTTCGCCAAACCCGGCTTTGAATGCAAACACAATATTACTTACTGGCAAAATGATTATTACATTGGCATTGGCCCTGCTGCATGCGGATATATCGAAGGTTTAAGATATGAAAACATTAACGATATAAATAAATACATCGAGCAAAAAGATAAAAAGGCAGAAAAAACTGTAATTTCTGAAATCGAAAAGGCCTGCCAAACGGCTGTTCTGGGTCTTAGATTGGTAAAAGGTATTGACTTAAACGAATACCAGCAAAAAACGGGTTATGATATTTTCAAAATCTTCAAAAATTCAATGGAGAAAAACTTAAAAGCAAATCTCCTGCAAATAAAAGATAATCGACTAAGTTTAACAAGAAGTGCCCTTCCGATTGCAGATACCGTTTTAAGCGACTTTGCTGAAACTGATTAACTATTTATTTTAAGTTTCAGCGAACAAACACGTATCAGTTGAAATAAATACTTATACTACTTCAAAGAGCAATATTGCTTTGATAATACAAAAAGCTATAATAGCTTTTCCGATTTTTCATAAAGAGACAAATGAATATAGAAAATATACGAAACTTCTGCATTATAGCACATATAGACCACGGCAAAAGCACATTGGCTGATAGGCTGCTGCTCATGACGGGCACTGTCAGTAAGCGCGAGTTCAAAGATCAAATGCTCGACAGCATGGACATTGAACGTGAACGCGGCATTACTGTAAAAGCGTCTGCCGTTACGATGAATTTTCATCATGAAGATAAAGATTATATGCTTAATCTTATAGACACGCCGGGGCACGTTGATTTTCATTATGAAGTTTCACGCTCAATGAAAGCTTGCGAAGGTGCGCTGCTCGTTGTCGATGCGACACAAGGTGTCGAAGCACAGACCCTCGCAAATGCGTATCTGGCGGTTGATTGCGGACTGGAAATTATTCCGGTTATTAATAAAATTGATTTACCTGCCGCACAGGCAGATGTTGTAGCGGAGGAGATCGAACATACGCTTGGCATCAGCCGGAATGAATGTTTTAAAATCAGCGCAAAGAGCGGCATAGGTATTGATGAACTGCTTAACGCGATTACGATGCTAATGCCGCCGCCAAAACCGGATCCCGATAAGCACATTAAAGCTCTTATCTTCGATAGTCATTTCGATGATTACCGCGGCGTTATTTGTTACGTCAGAGTTTTTTCAGGTACTTTGGAACCCGGGCAGAAAATAAAAATGATGGGAACGGCGCGTCCGTATCTTATCACTGAACTTGGCAAATTCACGCCATCTATGAAAAAAACTAATTCGCTGGGAGCGGGCGAAGTAGGTTATGTAATCGCCAACATCAGGAATCTTTCGGATGTAACGATCGGCGATACGATAACGTTGCTTAGCGATCCTGCGGAAATACCGCTGCCCGGATATAAAAAACCACAGCAGATGGTTTTCAGCGATTTTTATCCCGGCAATAATACTGAATATACAGACCTCCGTACAGCTTTTGAAAAGCTTTCGCTCAATGACGCAAGCTTTTCATATTTCCCGCAAAACAGTCCTGCTCTTGGATTCGGTTTCCGCTGCGGATTTTTGGGTATGCTGCACATGGAAATAATTCAGGAGCGGCTTGAACGCGAAAACGATATTGAAGTTGTGCAGACAGCGCCTACGGTAACTTATGAAGTTTTGACCACAGACGGCGAAGTTCTAAAAGTTGATTCGCCTAGCCAGCTTCCTGATGTTACAAAAATTGAAGAGCTGCGCGAGCCGATTGTTAAACTTGAAATCATTACGCCTAAAGATAGTATTGGCGGAATTATGCAGCTTGCCGAGCAGCGAAGATGCGTTCTGCAGAAAACCGATTATATAAGCGTTACGCGTGTGATGATGGTATTTCGTGCACCGCTTGCTGAAATCGTTTATGATTTTTATGATCAGCTAAAAGGCATCAGTAAAGGTTATGCGACAATGGATTACGAGCTTCTGGGATTTGAAGCCGCTGACCTTGTCAAAATAGATATTCTCATAAACAAAGATGTGGTCGACGCGTTGAGTTTGATTGTACACCGCTCTAACGCGGAAGCACGCGGCAGAAAACTGCTGCTTAAATTGCGTAAAGCAATTCCAAGGCATCAATTTGAAATTCCATTGCAGGCGGCAATAGGCGGAAAGATCATCGCACGTGAATCAATCAAGGCATTCAGAAAAGACGTTACGGCCAAGCTTTACGGCGGCGACGTTACGCGAAAAATGAAAGTCTTGAAAAAACAAAAAGAAGGCAAAAAGCGAATGAAGAACATCGGCAACGTTGAAATCCCGCAAAAAGCCTTTATGAGCATTTTGGACACAAGCGATTAAACATTTAATTTCGGCGGTGTAACTTTCTGCGCTTTTATTAAAATCAGGATATCTTTTAAGTCATCTTTGATTTTTACTTTCTTAGCACCTAAAAAAATCGTCTGACCATTGTATAATGTAACCTTGTTTGAAATAGTTGTTTTCTTTGTTTCAGGAACTATATACTCATATTTTTCTTTATATAATTTCTTATTTTCTAAATTCACATCTGTATATTCAAAATTCAAATCCAATCTTACAAGCTCTCTATCTTGCAATTTCGGAGAGACCTTCATAATTAGACCTGTTTGCAAATATTTTATATCGGGCGATGGTTCAGAAGAAGTTTCATTGTAATCCGAAATATAAGCTGTTTCTCGAATAACACTTATATTCGCAGTTTCTCCATCATTAACAGTTACTTTCGGAGCTGTGAGCAGATTTGCATCATTGCTGTTTCGTATTTTGCTAAGCAAATAGGCGGATTGATTTTCATTTAATATGCTGCCATTATTTACATCTATTGTGAAATTAGCATCCTTTATATTCGCAAGAAAATTTTCATTCACAAAGACAAATCTTGCCTCAATATCAATTATTGGCTTTTCATCCGTAAAGGTTGAGCTAATTGCGTAACCGTTTACGGTTTGAGAAGATTTCTTCATCGGTTCTTTTTGCACATGCCGTTCAATGCCAATAGCAGTTTGCCATTGGTTATCAAGTTCACTTAATGAAGCATTATATATTTGCTCAAGCTTTTTTATATTTTGCTGCTGGATAGTTTTATCATCTGAATTTTTTAGCTGCTGATAGGCCTGGAGGAATTTAGCCTGACCAAAATTATCAATCAGGAACTTCGTAAATGAGCCTGCTTCAGCATAAGAAATTGTTGGCTGGCTCTCACATGGGCCAATATCACTAAAAGCTATCAGCTCTTGTAGCTGTATCCAATTGCCTTCTTTTTTAAGCTGTTTTACTCTTTGATGCAATGATAGGTCGTCGCCGCCTAAATATTTTAGGGGCTTTTGGCCAAGTTGCTCTACCATATATAATGAAAAACCGTAGTTGAACAATGCAGGCGGATCACCGAGATAACTTTTAACGATATAACTGGTTGAAGTAAAAGGATCTAATTGAGTAGTTTTATTGTAAACCTCAACAATTGTAAGATCGTAAGACCACCCATCACCTTGATGACCGGTCATAACCATTTTCGTATTCGCATCCTCAAAGAAAATTAATTTGATACGTTTATCAAATTTCGTTCCCAGGAATTCACATATTTTCTCAAGAGCCTGATCACGATTTACAGAAATACTTTCAATATCTTTTTCAGCTAAAGCGTCTTTCTTGTAATAAATGTCAAAATGCTTACTTTCATATTTTTGCATATCAGGCAAGACTTTATCTTCCCAATTTTGAATAACAGCAGGAGCATAACCAGCTATCCAATCAATTTTCCATTTGCCGTTTTGCTGAACAAAAGTGATCGTCCATTGATCAGTATCTTTTTCAGTTATTAATGCGATTTTATCATTTTGCAAAAAAGCATTTACAGGCTTAAGTTTAAGAAAATCCTGCTTCTCCCAGAGAAACGCAGAATCTAATCGATGCTGGGGTTCCATTTGCAATTTAAAGCCTTTAAATCCTCGTGTTTGGTAATCAGTTTCCTGACATTGCTCTGTAAATATATTCCATGCGTTCTGGTAATCTTTGTTTTTTATATATTCCTGCATTTGAGCAAGAGTTTTTGCAACTGCATCAAATTGTTGTTTTGAGGCTTTAATAGATGGTTTATTTTCGGCGGCAATCTTTAAATCATTTATCGAATATTGTTTAACCGCAAAAGCTTTGGCATCTTTATCATCATCAAAACTTAAAGAATTAACTTTATAAAACGATAATCTTGTATATGTATTTTTTGTAATCGGTCCCTGAATCTTATAAAAATATTGTAATTTTTTTGTTTGTTCCGCATCAAATTTTTCACGAAAGGATGTGCCCCAGCCAACGCCGCCTTGACCGTAATCTACGGAACGTGAATAAACATTAACACTGAAAAACTGTTCCTTATCGGCGGTATTTTTCACTGTAATCCAGACAATGTTTTTGCCCTGATGAATCGGCTCGAAGTTTACATCGAGGATTTCAAAATTATCCGAAATATTTTTTTCCGTTTTTTGTTTCGTGTCTTCTTTACCTATTACAATCGTTACATCTTTAATTTCCTGGCCGGGGTTGGTTTCAAGGCCTGTATCTTTTATGTTTTGGCCGTTATAGAGAATTTCTTTAGCTGAACTGCCTTTTTCCTTCGGCTCGAAAGAAATTTTGGTTTTGCCCGGCATTATTCCCTGCAATATAAAAGTGCTGCTGGTTGGAAAAATCATTTCGCCATTATTGTAATCACCTTCTCCTAAAGCAAAATATCCTCCAGACCTTTCATTGCTTTTTGGTCTGTATTTATTTCTAAAATTGGTAAGACTAAAACTTGATACATCTGAATTACTGTCTTTGACAGATTTATTCGAAACGTATACATTTCCATAGCCATTTAAGTTCTTCCATTCATTGCCATTTTCATCAACAAATTTGCCTGATATGGAAACACCTCTGTTTAATTTAAAATTCATATTGATTTCTTTATCTGCGGCTTTTATTTCAAGAGGTATCCTCATACGTACATATCCTTTGTGTACCGCATCAACGTGAGCCAAAAAATTGCCGGGTCCCAAAGCCTCAATTTTATACTTTCCATTTTGATCTGTATAAGCCGCAGAAAAATCGACAAGCATATCGCTATGATGGACAACTACAAAGGCTTGTGAGACGGGTTGTCCTTTTTCATCGGTTACCGTACCTTCCAGAACAATTCCACCATTCTTTTTTAATTTTATCTCTATATTTTTAATTTCTTTCTCATTGTCAAATGTAATCAACTTGGCTTCATCTCTCGAAAAGGTTCCAGGATAATAAATAGGCGGATATGCATTTCCGTCTACCTCCGCTTGCCAGTTAATAGCCATAACATATACCGGCGTTCCTTCAAGCCCATCAATTAAAAATGTGCCGTCTTTACTGTTTATCCTGTTATTTATGACATCATACTTTTGACCGTCTTTTTTTAACCATGCTAAAACTTCAAAACCTTCCGCCGGAACCCGGCCATTTTCATCCAGGATTTTCCCGGAGATACTGTATGCAGGTTTAAGTTTAAAAATAAGATTTTTTCTTTGTTCACCATCCTTCAGTGAAAAAGGCGGCCATTCGACTGATTTATTTTCAGGATCATAAACGCAGTCCTGATAGCCGGCAACATGAGAACTCCTTAATGTAAATGAGCCACTTGGAATATTTTGAAACTCAAACGTTCCATCAGTTGCGGTATTTATAAAAATAGCATCATGAGTTTCATTGCAGAACAAATACATTCTTGCGTTTGCAACAGGTTCATTAGTTTCTGCGGATACAGCTTTTCCGCTGATTGAACAATTGCCTGTTGGTCTTCTTGGGCCGAATGTTGTCTCTTTCTGCGGCACGGAATTATTTTCCGCTGCAACGCCGGTTTCCAATTTTTCGCCTGCTTCAAGAACTTTGGGCTGAACGATTAAAATTAGTTCATTGCCGTCATAAATCGTTTTGCCTTTTATTGCAGCGGCCATATTAGAAGACATCGTTATTTTGCTACTAATCGTGCCAATCGAATTACGGCAGACATATTTTAAATTATAATCTCCGGTTATTACCTGCCTTCCCTGCGAAACATTGCATTTAACTTTAAACTCCACATTTTTTGTTGTAATCAGGCCTTCTTCGCCGTCATTCAGTAAAACCCTGGGAGCGGCAAGAACTTTCGCCTTGTCTACATTTTGAATTTCTGACAAAAGCTGCTTTAATTCTTCTGGCGTAAAGAATTTGTCGGGAGCGGTAACCTCTTTTAATCTCGGCCAATTCTGCGGAACACTAACAATCCTTGCACTGATAAGCACCTGCGGCCTTAAAAGAATCTGTTTTCCATTATCTTCAACAAAGTGTATGGTCTCTAAAATTGGTTTATCTTTCATTGAAAAACCAAAAGAAAGTCTGCCTCTGATTCCCCTGACATCAACAACCCCGCTTGTAATAACATTTTTTAACTTGGTTTGATTGTCATCTTGAATTGAAGCAATTGTCAAGTTTTCAAAGCCTTTGTAGCTTGTCAATGCCATTGCATCACGTTGTAGTGAATTAATCGCATTTAGCCTTTGTGGCTCGATAAAATTATATGCATTGGCTTGCCTTACTGCTATCCTTGTAATTGCTTGGTTATCATTTATTTGCACTGCCTTTATAAATTCATTAAACGCAGAAGTAATCGCATCATTTGGACTATTTGAGTCAGCAGATTGCAACACTACGTCTTCACTCGGCAATTCTTTTAACTGTTCTGACAATTGCTTCATTGCAGCAACCATTTTATCAAGTTGTACATTCAAGTTTTTCTGCTGTTCAACAGGGAGTTGTTTTAAAGCAGGTTCAATTTGCGTTTCAAATTTCTGATCTAACTTCTCTAATTCTTTCTTTGTTAATTTCTGTAAAGCAATTGCATCTTTATTATTCTTGAATTCAGACTTTTTCTTAATAACTTGTTTATAAAAATCTTCTGCATTTTTTGTAAGTTGTTCGACCTCATCTTCTATTGACGGAGCTTTTTTAATTGGATCATCCTGCAAATGCCAATCAATACCTTCCATGCCATGCCAATGACCTTTTCCGCCATCAAAATTGTATTCAAAAGGCAAATCTCCCTGAATAAAACTTCCATCCTTTAACGTAATTTTATAAGGCACGGTCGGCCATCCCGTTTTTCCAATGATAATTCGATCTCCCTTATATACCTCACCAAGTTCAACATTAACAATGGGATTATCTTTAAAAGTTCTGCATGTCCAAAGTACAAAATCAGGATAAGCAGTATGTACCATGTAATAACCTATTGTAGGCCATTTTTGCCATTCATCCGCTTTCCATTGGCCATCATTATAATAATTCAGAAATTTCACATAGTCCGCATTTTTAATTTTTTCAAAAAGCTCTTTTGCTTGTACAATGACTTCATCAGGTTTATTAAAAATCTTATTTAATTTCTCATCACTTATTTTTTGCTGATTGGTTCTATCAGGCTCTTGCGTGTTATCATTGAAGCTATTATCAAATTTAGCTCTTGCTTCTTCGATTGTCCAGGTTCGGTCATTGCCGCTGTTGAGCCATTTATTATTTTCAAATTCAAGCCAGCGAACGTCGATAGGCGCTTTTATTTTTTTGCTGCAAAAACTTTGGGGCAGTTCGGCCATTACAATCGCTTTTTTATTGTTCCATATTCTTACTTCATTGATTTTAGCATTCAAAAGAACCTGCGACCATTCGGGATCAGTTTTCATTTTGCCATTTTTCTTTTCTGCGGCCAAACTTTGTGCAAGTTTCTTTACGCTCACTCTTTGCCAGCCGTCTGAATCGCCGTTTGCTGAGACTTTGTTTATTGCAGCATAAGCAGCCTGCGGTGTTGAAAAATCGTCAGCAGGGAAATCACTTACGCTTTTATTTACTTCGTACACTACCATTTCTCTTGTTGGCGGATCATAGGGTCTTGGCGGAGGAGGCGGCTCTTTAGGCCGGGTAGGATGCGGCGGAACTTCAGCAACGTTACTATCTTCAACTTTTTTAAGAACATAATAACTTGGCTTCATGTGGCGGATTGTGTAATCTCCGCTTTTCCATTCCATAAACATATATTTTGAGCCGTTTATTTCTTTAATGATATATTTCGAAGCGGTCTTATCTCCGCTGTGAAGCAGCAATCCTTTCGTCCATGAAAATGCCCAATTTGTTTTACCTTCATCCAAAAAGAACAATTCTTTTAAGAACAAATCTCCATCCCATGATCTTTTGCCTGGTTTAAAATTATTAATATCATTTACAAAATCTACAGCTTCCCAGCCGCCGAGCACTTCCGGGTCGTTAACAAATGGGTAGTCGATTTTGTCCACGATATGGCCTTTTGCATCGATTGTACTGCCTTTGGGCAATTCGCTGTCTTTCAATTTTTTGTTGAAAGGCCCTCCATCGCTATAATCGCTGCGCGTGACGTATATCGCCCTGACTTCATCATTGTTCAGCCAGATCCTGACATGTTTTTGGGGGACAGCGTAATAGCCGATTCCTTTGGGTTTATCCTGTATGTTCTTATAAAGAACGTTATCCTTAAATTCAATTTTTTCTCCATCAAGAATTTCGTTCGGTTCGCCAAGTACTTTGATCACCTTTTCCAGCGAAGATCCTACGACCAATTCGCCATCAAAAACATAATCACTTTGCCCCTCAAAGCGGAATTCCACAATTTGATTATTAGCAATGAATATTCGAAAATCATTCGGATAAAACATAACGTATTTATCGGGAAGATTATCTTTTTGGTAATACTGGAATGTTCCGACTTTTTCATTACCCCACATATATTTTTCAGGTTCGCCGAAGACTTTTATCACATCTTCTCTAGTTGCCGTATCGATATCAAGTTTGCTAAGCTTTTGGTTCATTTCATGCTGTACAATTTTTTCCTGGTTGCAGCTAATCAAAGTTAAACTCATAGGAATCAACAAAGCGGCGATCAATACGAACGTAATCGCTGACGGCAGCCAGCCGGCTTTTTCGTTTTCGTGAGAATTTTTTGTGACCAGCCTTTTGATTCGCTGAAATAAATTTCCGCCCGATGCCGCGACGGCAAGTTTTTTATTATTTATATCCTCTGTGGTCTCTGTGTTCTCTGTGGCTAAAAATCGAATTTCTTCCATAGTTGTGAGCGCATGAGCATAACTGATTTCATCGCCGGTGATTTGGACAGCGATATCGTCGCAGCAATTTTCTCTTTCCTGCCTGATTTTGTTTGATACCCACCACACGGCCGGATGATAAAAGCCAAGAATCTCCACGACTGTTTGCAAAATATTAATTAAATAATCACATCGCTTTATATGCGCAAGCTCGTGCGCTAAAATCGCATCTATTTGCCGGCTGCTTAAACCTGTAAGCGCACTTGCGGGAAGCAGAATAACAGGCTTGAAATGGCCAATAACGGCAGGAACGTTTACCAATACAGATTGGAAAATATTTACAGCTTTATTTATGCCGAGGATTTTTGACAAATGCAGAAGTTTGTTTTTTATTTCATCTGCAACAGGCGAAATCATCTGCTTTCTCAATTTTTGCAATTGCATCCAGCCGCCCAGATGCCATACGCTTAAAATTATCACGCCCACAAGCCAGCATAAAACGATGTGCGGCAAAAAGGTTTCTGTTGCCTGAATAAATTTTTCTGTAATCGTTTTTTTGACAGGTGCGACGGGTTTGATATTATCTTGCGGCAGATCCAATTTAACAACCTTCATCGGTTCTATTATTTGAACCTGATGATTGGCCAATTTTTCTGAATCAACACCGGCAACAGGAATATGATAGATCATTCTGTATGTAAAAATCGGGGCAAATATCATTATAGCCAAAGCTAAAAAGGCTATTGCATAACGGGTATTAGATGTTTTATTGCGCAAAAATTTCAGCACTATCGCAAGAAGAAAAGCGATTAAAGTCCCCTGCCAAATAAAATTGATTAGTGTCCAGCCGATGGTTTGTATATTCTGCTGCGACAAGATATTTTGAAGCGTTTGCATTTTATTTCTCCTATCTGCCACTAAGGCACCAAAACACGAAATAATTTAGGACTGGATTCCCGCTTTCGCGGGAATGACACTTTTTATTTTTGTGCCTTTGTGTCTTCGTGGCTATTTATTTGTTGAAGCATTTTTTTGATTCTCGCAAGTTCCTCGGCTGAAACTTTCTTCGCGGACAGCGCACGCATGACCAATTTTTCAGCGGAACCTGCAAAAGCCCTTTCGAGAAGATTTCCCACCAATTGCTTTTGGGTATTTTCTTCAGTAATCGCCGGTTTGTAAATATGCTGGAAACCGGAATCATTGCGAATCAACAAACCTTTGTCGGTCATGATCTGCATAATTTTCAGGGTAGTTGTGTAGCCTGTTTTATACTGTTTATTAACTTCCTCATTCACCTTGCGAACTGTAGCCGAGCCGATTTCCCATAGAACTGTCAAAATTTGAAGTTCTTTATCTGTCGGCCCTGCCATTTTATGTCTTGCCATAAAATTCCTTTCCGAATACCTCATTTAAAGTGAGCCTATACGAACTAATTCGTAAAGTCAACGAAAAAATTCGTAGAATCGATAATTTTCTCAAAAAAATCCTGTAAATATTTGGGGTTAAAGCTTTTAAATATACTTTTTTCTTTACCGCTTTTTTGTTATTATTGTTTCCGCTATGTTCGATATGTTTGATTTTTTGCGCGGAAGGCTTTTTTTTACACGGATGATCATGCTCGCATCCGCCGCAGGTCTTGTCGCCATCAGCATATTGATGATTTACGCATCGGGCAATCCTTACGATTTTTCCGCTTCACTGGGCGGCGTTAACGATATCTGGAAAAAGCAGGCGATCTTCGCGGCAGGCGGATTTATTGGTTTGATTTTCATCAACTCATTCAACTATAAAAAACTTGGTTCCATGAGCGGCTGGCTTTACATCGGTATTGTAATCGTGCTCGCTCTTTTACTTTTAGATGCGTTTATCGATATTCCTTTTGTTCCATTGAAAAAAGGTTCGCGCAGATGGATTACATTCGGTTCATTTTTGCAGATTCAGCCTTCGGAATTTTTTAAACTGATTTACATAATCGCACTCGGCTGGCATTTGCGGTATCGAAGCAATTATAGAAATTTGTCTTCGCTGCTTCCTCCATTTATACTTACAATTATACCTATCGGGCTTATTTTTCTCGAACCTGATTTGGGAACTACTTTGCTGATGATGCCGGTTTTTCTTTCAATGCTTTTTTTGGCAGGAGCTAAGGTCAAACATATTGTCTTAATCATATCTGTCGCGATTCTGGCAGCGCCGATTCTCTGGCTCAATATGCACGACTATCAGCGTATGCGGGTCAGTTCAGTTCTTCTGCAAAATAACCTTGACGGCAGCGATAACTGGCTCAAACAGCAAAGCAGTAAAAGGCCCTGGCTGGCCAAGCTGCTGGGTGTTTCATCAGAAAGACTGCGAACATGGGAAGCGGGCGAAGGCTATCAGCTGACAAGATCGAAACTCGCGATCGCGTCAGGCGGTTTGAGCGGCCAGGGATACCGCAACGGCCCATTTGTAAAATATTATAAATTTCTCCCCGAAAAACATAACGATTTTATTTTCGCTTTCATCAGTCATCAATGGGGTTTCGCGGGAGCTTTGCTTGTTATAGGTTTATACGCTCTTTTGATTGCCTGCGGGCTGGAAATAGCTGCCGCCAGTACGGATATGTTCGGCGGATTTGTCGCTGCGGGCATCAGCATCATTTTTGCGATTCAAGTCATTGTAAATATTGGCATGAATATCGGCCTTATGCCGATTACGGGAATTACGCTTCCGCTGGTGAGCTATGGCGGATCGAGTCTCGTAGCAAATATTCTCGCTGTCGGCTTAGTCAATAATATCGGGAGATCAAAGTAGGCCGAAATTATTTTTTCTGCTCAAGACAACCCAGGCACGCCAATCTTTTTTAGTTATCATCACCGGATCGATTTTTATAACATTTTTCATCCAAATAAAAACAGCATATTTACTATCTGACTTCATTTGCCAGTACTCATCCGTACCCAAGACAAGATGATTATAGACGGCTTTTAGTTGGCTGATTTGTGTCGGTGTTAAATTTTTGAATTCCTGAAAAGATGAAACGTAGGCCGTTGCACAAACTGGGCCGCTGGATTGCTTTAAAAATAATTTGTCGCCAACGTTTATCGAACCGTAAGGCGGAAATGCGGCTTTCAAGAGACGCAGTTCTACAGGTTTACTTCCGTCAAGTATCTTATCAAGATAACATTTTTTCAATATGACAAGATGAGCGTTTTGCATAAAGGATAAAATAATGAGAAAAACTCGGAAAAGCAAAATAAAATTGATAAATCGCTGAAAATCATTAACATGTTGATAAAACTTAGAAAGATTCTATGCAAAAAATATTTATCGAAGATTCATGGAAAAGCGTTTTGGCCGCAAACGGTATGAAAACGTTTGAAGACTTTTATCACAATGAAAATAAAACATGTATAAATCGTAATCAAAAAAGAAACGTAAGCCGTATTAAATTAAACACTGATGCGGGCGAAAAAACTTTTTATTTAAAACGTTTTCGCAATTCTCACTTTAAAGATACGCTCTTTACTTTCCTTAATACAGGAAAATTCATGAGCCAGGCAGGCTATGAATGGAGCAATATGAAACTGCTCGAAAAAAATAATATTGGTGTGCCGAATTGTATCTGTTATGGTGAAGATGTTCCGTTCGGGTTGGAGCGGCAATCTTTTATGATAACACTCGAACTGAATAAGCAATGCTTTACTGATTTTGTAAATCAGAATTGGGCATCATTGCCGCAGGACGAAAAAGAAAAAATAATCATTGCTCTTGCCGGAACATTATCGAAAATCCATAAAATCGGGATTGGTTTGACCGATTTATATGTCTGGCACATTTACATAAGCAAAACAGAAAAAGGTGATTATGATTTCGCATTCATTGACCTTAACAGGATGAAGCGGAACTGTTACGGTCAAAGTGAGAGAATGAAAAACCTCGGTCGGCTGCTGTTCAGCATGCAGGAAAATTATTTCGATAAATCTCTGCGAAGACTGCTGATAGAAACTTACGCCGAAGAGATGAAATTCAAAGACATCGAAGCATTAATCAGGCGAGTTAAAAGATTTTCCAAAAAATATAAGGCGAGAAAAAAGTTCCCGCCATATTAATCCTTTACGCAGGATAGTTTATATTTCTTATGTAAATACAACTGCCTGATGCATAAACAAACAAAAGTTGCGAGTGAAATAATAGAAATCCACATGCCGACTATAAAGACACTTGGCCTATACTCCATGCGGAACAGATGTTTGCCTTTTTCAAGCGGAACCGCTCGCAAAACATAATCGGCGGGCATTATTTCATATTTCGATTGCGAACTTCCCGGCAGCGATTTAATTTTCCAGTTAGGATGATATGCGTCTGTAATTAGCAGAATCGCAGGGCTGTTTATTTCAACTTCGATAGTTAAATGGTCGGTAGATTCGTCAACAATTTTGATAATCTCCTGTTGAGTCGAGGGCTGCGGTAAATACATCGGCTGTGATTCAAGTATTACCGTCTTATTCGGGTCAAAAGCAGGAGCATTTATTAATTCAAAAATTGCTTGCCGTTCTGACTCAACCTGAAAATCACGAACCAGCAGCAAACGCGGTAAAATTGGATTCTTCAATGTCTGAAGTGTGTACTCTCCATTATCTTTCCTGGCCACATATTTTAAACGCACTAAAGAATAGAAACGATGCGAGAAATCTTTTTGCGTTTTGGTCAAATCTTCAGTATAGGCCATGAAATAAGCATATCTTTTTATAATACCCGGATCGTCGCCCCAGATATCGTACATGCCATCCATCATCGCGCCGTTTTTATCGTACATATTAAAAATTCTGAAATCACCAGACTGACTGGAAATCTCATTCTTTATTCCAGGCGGCATTTTCTGGTCTGACAATTCAAATGTCGGCCGAAGCCCAAGAGCAAATAAAATTAATTCGCAAAAGGCTAAAGCAATAATTCCATAAACCGCAAAACTCCAGCGGCGTCTGGCTGCAAAAAGACCTGACAAAATAAAAATCAAACAGCCGGAAATGAATAATGATTGTGCGGCTTTGGCTGCCGCATATTTTATAAATTCAACGTTATCATATAATGAATGCTGAAAATAAGCTTCTTTAAATTTATCGCCCTGCGATTGCACAAATTTCATACATTTATACCAAACACCGTTTAAGCCGGAGTTCTGCGCTGAATAATTTATTATTTCCGCAGTAATAAAAAGTATAACTGTCGCAACGGCAAGTGCCAATATCCAACGCATGGAAGGTTTCGATTTTGTAGTTATTAAGCTATTTAAACCGATAGCCGCAAGCATCACAGCAAAAACTGTCATTTGGTAAATAAATTTCGAGTTCCCGCGAAATTTATCAAAGCCTGGAACAAAATTGTAAAGAATTTTGAATAATGGCGTATGTGCCCCCAGCGCTAGTATAAATAAAATAATAATCAGTGTCATACAAAAACGCTTGTGTGATTTGTTGCCGTATATTTGCCCGTATATCGCAAGCACAAGTCCTGTCACGCTGAAAAATACGGACATTTCCCAAAGATATGATCTGCCCCAGTAACTGGAATTTCCAATTTCACCAAAAAATTTCGGCGCTATTAACGTAAGCAGATTTTCAGGCGGAAAAGAAAAGAATCCTGCGAACTCGAATCCGCGTCCTTCATCGCCCCGAACAGAATAAGCCGATTCCTGCAATCCTGTCAAAAGCTGAACGGATACGATTAAAGCCGCCCAGAAAACCATAGCTGTTAAAAGTAATACGATTCGTGTTCTCTGCGTTTGGTTTATCAGCCTTAATGCGCTATAAATTGCTCCCGCAACCGCAGTATAAAAAACATATTGAGGATGGCCGGCAAGAATCATCATTGAAATCCCGGCAGTGCCGACAAGTACCCACTTCAACGATCGTTTGTCAAATATGCCGTCTATACAAAGGAAAATCAAAGGCACCCATGCCATTGCGCATAAATTCGATAGATGGCCTGCGCAAATATGCATGAAATATGGGGCGCTGAACATAAGCAAAATGGCCGCAAAAAAACAGGCTTGCGGTTTTAAACCTCGATTTTTTGCCCACAAAAACATGAACAGGCCGGTAAGTAAAATATGCAGCACAATGCCCGCGTTAATCGCATTTGTCAGTGGCATCAGCAAATACAAAAAATTCGGCGGGTATAGAAGAGCTGATTGAAAGCTTCCAAAAAAAGGTATTCCTGAAAAAACATGCGGATTCCAAAGTGCCAAATTACCTTGCTTTAACTGTTCAAAGCCGAAATGCCGCCAATCAACAAACTCCTTTGCGATATCACTGCCGGGATAAGATAAAAATCTTCCTTCCGGCTTAAACAGCACATCCGCGAACATTATTATCACAGGAATAACGAATGCCAAAAGAGCTATCAAATATCCATAAGAGAAATTCTTCCCCGTATTATCTGAATTTTCTGACCGGCAATCCTTTTTATGTTCCATCACCATTTTTTAGTCAGCTCGATAAGTGCAAAATGTTCTGTCGTTTTCCCAAACAGTTACACAATCCAGTTTAGATTCTTTGAAATTTGGTTCTAGTTTTTGAAACGCGAACTGGGCGATATTCTCAACGGTAGGATTTACTTTCTTAAAATATTCGATATCGGCATTTAAATTCTTATGGTCGACAATGCTGACGAAATGTTTATCGACTATCGATTCGAAATCGCCTGCATTTAGCTGGTCATTTTGTTTTTTAATTGTTACTTCAATGATATAATTATGCCCATGCCCCTGTTTGTTCGCGCATTTGCCAAAGACTTCAAAATTCTTTTCTTCGGAAAACTTTTCGTTCCACAAAGTATGGCTGGAAGAAAATTCAAATTTTTCAGAAAAGTAAAACATACCGCCTGTCCTTTCTTTTATTGTGATTTTTCTCGCAGGCATTAATTCCACGCACAATGAATTTATTTCAGCAGGCAGAAAATCTTTCTCAATCGTCTGCCAGCACTGGGCCAATAATTTCGCAAATTGAGCAAAACCCGGCTTTGAATAGCTTTTAACGAAATCCCTGAACAACGTTATTATTTTGCTTCTGATGATTTTATCGATTTGCGACACGTTCACAACAAAGCCGGTTTCTTTATCAGCGTCGCTTTTAAGCTGCACCCATAGAGTGAAAAAAAATGCCAAACCATCGGATGTAGGTTTGGCATTATAAGAATTTGTTCCAATTTGCTGGGTTGGAGCAAAAGGATCAATAGCAAAACGAATTTGTCTTGATAATAAATGCATTTTAAACATTATGCATAAGGCTTAAAACTTCAGCCCTGCTTCTCGGGTCTTTCTTAAAAATTCCACGAAGCGCGCTTGTAATCATCACAGAGCCGGGTTTCTTTATTCCGCGGATTGTCATACAGCTATGCGAAGCTTCAATTACAACTGCCACGCCCTGCGGCTTTAAATGTTCCGTCAGAAAATCAGCGATCTGTGCTGTCAATCTTTCCTGCACCTGTAATCTGCGTGCGAAGCAGTCAACTAGTCTTGCCAACTTGCTTACGCCCAGAACAAAATCGTTGGGCAGATACGCAACGTGCGCTTTTCCAATAAAAGGCATCATGTGATGCTCACAAACACTGTAAAATGGAATATCGCGAAGCAAAACGATCTCATCGCATTTTTCGCGAAAAACACTTTTTATAAATTTCGTCGGATCTTCGTTATCGCCGGCAAGAAGTTCGGCAAACATAGATGCGACCCGCCGAGGTGTTTGCTTAATACCTTCACGCTCAATATCTTCACCAAGCGCCAAAAGCATATCCTTAACAGCTTTTTCTAGTTTATTAATATTTATATCTTTTGCCATTTCATTTACCTTCTTAGTAATTCATCAGGAAACTCGTAAGCAGCCTGACACCAAAACCAATTGAGCCGCCTTGAGCAAAACTTTTCATCGAATCACAAATATCCGTTCTGCCCGCGATATCCAGATGTGCCCAATCTATATCTTTCGCGAATTCACCTATGAACGCCGCTCCGTTGCAGGCGCCGCCCCATCTGCTTCCGATATTTTTCAAATCCGCGATTTTACCTTTAATCTCGTCAATATAATCCTGCTCGTAAGGCAGCTGCCAAATCGCCTCGTCAGTGTCCGCCGCTGCTTCCTTCAATTTTTGCGTGAGTTTTTCGTTATTGCTGAAAAGGCCTGCCTTTGATTTTCCAAGCGCAACCACGCATGCGCCGGTCAATGTCGCGACGTCAACGGCTGTCTTGCAGTTTAACCGTCTTGCCTGCTCGATGCCGTCGCAAAGCACTACTCTGCCTTCAGCGTCTGTATTTAATATTTCGATAGTCTTGCCGCTGTATGTCGTGATGATATCGCCCGGCAGATAGCTTCCCGCGTCAGGCCTGTTTTCCGCAGCACATATAATACCATAAACATGAAGCGGTAATTTTAATTTCGCGATAACCTGCATTGTCATCAGCACCGCTGCCCCGCCTGTCATATCCATTTTCATTTCGTGCATATCGGCGCCCGGTTTCAAACTAATGCCGCCCGTATCAAAAGTAATCGCTTTGCCTACTAACGCGATTGGATCGGAATTTTTCGCTCTGCCTCTTGGCTTATATTCCATGATTATCATTCTCGGTTTGTTCAGCGCGCCTTTACCAACGGATAAAATCGCATTCATGCCTTTTTGTGCCATCATCTTATCATCAATGACCGTGCATTTCAAACCGACAGCGGCAGAAATCTTCTTCGCCTGATTTGCCATTTCCTGCGGATAAACATAATTCGCAGGTCTGTTGCACAATGTTCTCGAATAATTCTGTGCGCTGCCGATTATCTGGCCTGTCTCAATACCTTCGTCAAGTTTATTAACGATCGACTGACTATCCGAAATGACAAGTGCAGTTAATTTTTCAGTTCTGCTGTTATCGCCGTTTGTCAAAAATTCATCATACCTGTATGCGCCAAAATGAATTGCTTCAGCTACAATCTGACCCAACTTCACATAATCGGCCTTCGTTTCATCATAATGAAGAACAATCGCCATTGTTTTTGATTTAACAGAAACCGCGTCATAAGCCGCTTTCGCCGCCGCTCTGCGGAAAGTATCCATTGTCGCTTTTTTCTTTTCACCGAAACCTACCAGCAAAATTCTTTCGGCCGCGATTTTGCCGTGAGTATAAATGATTGCACTGCTGTTTGCTTTGGCTTTGAAATCTCCGATTTTTTTAATATTTGAAATCGCACCATCAAGTTTTTTATCAAGTATATCGAGCATCTTGCTGTTCTTTTCATCGCTGAAAACACCAATTGCCAGACAATCGACTTTCACTTTTGCCGCATCTGCTTTTTGTGCTTTAACATCAATTTTAATTATCTGTTTTAGCATTATAGTATCCTTAATTATTTGCTTTTATGTTTTTTTTCTGCACGATACTGCAGATAACTATCGATAAAACCTTCAATTTCACCATCGAGCACCGGCTGAATATTTCCAGTCTGAAAATCCGTTCGATGATCTTTAATCAACTGATAAGGCTGAAGCACATAGCTTCGAATCTGGTTGCCCCACGCAATTTCACCTTTATTGCCGTAAAGCTTCGCAAGCTCCGCATCGCGTTTCTGCTGCTCGAGCATATACAATTTACCTTTGAGCATTTTCATCGCTTCGGCTTTGTTGCGATGCTGACTGCGATCGTTCTGACATTGCGTTACAATGCCTGTCGGAAAGTGCGTAATGCGAACCGCTGAACTCGTCTTGTTGACGTGCTGACCGCCTGCTCCGCCTGCGCGATAATAATCTATGCGTAAATCTTTTTCGTCAATTTCGATATCGATATCATCATCGTATTCTGGCAAAACATCAACTGCGGCAAAACTTGTGTGCCTTCGCTTGTTCGAATCGAACGGGCTAATCCGCACAAGCCGATGAACGCCTGATTCGCAGGAAAGTTTGCCGAATGCAAATGCGCCGTTAACCTTAAGTGTTACCGAACGGAGCCCCGCTTCTTCGCCGGCAAGTATATCAAGTTCTTCAAAGCTGAATCCGGCCAATTGGAAATATCGGGTGTACATGCGAAGCAGCATACTAACCCAATCGCAGCTTTCAGTTCCGCCGGCACCGGCATGAATACTGAAAAAGCAATTCTTCGTATCATCAGACCCGCTAAGCAAACCTGTCAATTCGACCTGCGAACAGATTTTTTCCAGCTTGCCTATATCCTTAATAATATCATCAATTGTCTGCTGGTCTGCTTCTTCGGATGCAAGGTCGAAAAGCTCGGTTACATCTTTGATTTTTTTCTCTGCCTCGACAACCGGCTCAATAAACGCCTTCAAAGCACTCACTTTTGAAACCACGGATTTGGCCGTTTCCTGATTGTCCCAAAAACCCGGTTGCGACATTTGTTCTTCGAGTTTGCGTTTTTCAGCTATTTTTGCAGGTATGTCAAAGCCAGTCCCGGATTTTTGCTACCCGGGCCGCCAGATTCTCTAACGATTGTTTAATTTCGATTGTTTCCATATTTCGTGATATATTATAGTAAGATGGTTATTTTATCAATTATTCTTTTGGATTCCCAATTTGCCCTTAATCTCGTCGAAAATAAGCGTCTGCCCCGGCTGGACTATCAAAATCTCATCATCGCTGGTTTCTGTAACCAGAATTTTTTCAAAAAAATTCGTATTTCCGAGAATTTCTTCATATTTCCAATTATAACCTTGAGCAATTTTTTTCGTTTTTTGTCTGTAATTTTCATCGTCCGGGTTAGATGGCGTCCTGACAAAAACCGCCCTGCTGTAATTTTTCTGCCAACCCGCGAGAAACTCTTCCAGAATTTTTATTTCTTCCTCTGTATATATTTTGCCGCCTGTGTCGATGTTCAGTCCAATTCGCAGACTTATTTCATAATTCGGTGTTTCATCGAACCACCCTTTTGTGAAATAATAAGTTCCGGGACATTTTTCAAACTGCTCCTGGTATCTCGCCGCCGAGCCAAGAAATAAACTTATGCAATCGTGAACCTGCGGAATTACCAATGGCAATTCGCCCGCTTTGATGCCGTTGGTACCTTTGCCGCAGATGCCATAGCCGAGAATTATTCTACTGTATTTTTCAGATGTTGCTTTGTTTATCGCCGCCTGCAGTTCTGTTACTAGTTTGTCGGGAGTGTTATGAAGGCCCAAAGGCAAAAATTCCAAATCTGCGTCAATGCCCGTCTTTTTGGCAGCAGCTTGTATATCCGGCATTAAAATCTTACATGCAATTATAAGAATTTTCCTGCTATTTTCCGCCATGTCATACCTTTAAAAATTTCTTTTCTTTTTAAGCCTATATGATAAACTAACTTTTGGAATTATAATCAAAAATGCATTATTACACTAATTATTTATAAATTTTCTATCTTCTAACTTCGTGTCTTCGTGCCTTAGTGGCTATGTTTTGGAGTTAAAAAATGAAAAAATCTAAACTTGGAAATTCAGACCTCGAAATCACGAAAGTTGGTCTGGGCACATGGGCAATCGGCGGCCCATGGGAATTCGGCTGGGGTAAACAAGACGATAATGATTCGATAGAAGCAATTCTTGAGTCTTTGGAAGCCGGAGTAAATTGGCTCGACACAGCTCCGATTTACGGCCATGGCCACAGCGAAGAAGTTATCGCAGTTGCTCTAAAAAAAACTTCCATCAAACCGATGATCGCGACAAAATGCGGTCTGACCTGGGATGAAAAAAATGACAGAATCCCATGTCTCAAAGCCAAAAGCATTCTCGCCGAATGCGATGCATCGCTGAAACGACTGAACATCGAAGTTATAGACCTTTATCAAATGCACTGGAATGTTCCTCCTGAAGATATCGAAGAAGCTTATGATGCGATGGCACGATGCGTAAAGGCCGGCAAGGTTCGTTATCTCGGAGTTTCGAATTTCAAGGTTGATGAGATGGAAAAGGTAATGAAAATTCATCCCCTGACTTCTCTTCAGCCGCCATACAGCATGTTTAAATGCGACATCGAAAACGATATTCTGCCGTTCTGCAAGAAACATAACATTGGCGTTATAGTTTACAGCCCGCTGCAAAAAGGAATGCTTAGCGGAAAATTCTCGGCAGAAAAAGTAAAACAGTTGCCGAGCGATGATGTTCGCAATAAGGACCCGAACTATAAATCACCTCGGCTGGAAATAAATTTAAAAACGATTGGAAAGTTGACTCAAGTCGCGAAACATAAAAAAATTACAATGGCGCAGCTCGCGACAGCGTGGGTTATCAGGAATTCCGAAGTAACCGCCGCTATTGCAGGAGCTCGCCGCAAAGGCCAAATCAACGAAACCGCCCCAGCCGCTGATGTTACATTAACCAAAAATGAAATTGATGAAATTGATGAAATTTTAAAAATAAGACAAAGTGCTTTGAAATAAATTGACTCCCTCCCCTAAACAATTTGAAACCTGGTTGAATTCCAATGAAGACGAACATTTGGAATTTAAGGAAGCCAAAGAGAATTTCGACTTTGATGACCTTGTAAAATATTGTGTCGCTATGGCCAACGAACAAGGAGGGAAAATAATATTAGGGGTAACTGACAAAAAACCACGAAAGATTGTCGGAAGTAATGCGTTCATCGACTTAGGAAAAATAAAGGCAGACTTAATGACGCGTCTTTCAATCCGAATAGATGCTGAAGAAATCATATGCGATAACTGCCGTATTGTTGTTTTTGACATTCCCTCAAGACCGATAGGCATGCCCATACAATACAAAGGAGCATACTGGATGCGCCGCAACGATGCACTTGTTCCAATGACTCCGGATATGCTGAAACGAATCTTTGATGAAAGTGGAGTTGACTTTTCAGCAGAGATTTGTCCAAACGCAACTATGACTGATCTCTCACCTGATGCCGTTGAAGAATTTCGTACAAGATGGCAAAGAAGATCGAATAATGAAACTCTGTCAGACTTAACACATGAACAAATCCTGAACGATGCTGAACTACTCGTTAACAATGGCATCACTTACGCAGCTTTAATTCTTATGGGAAGTCAGCAGGCACTTGGCAAACATCTTGCACAAAGTGAAATAGTATTTGAATATCGTTCCAGCAATATTACCGGCCCTGCCAATCAAAGAGAAGAATTCAGAGAAGGCTTTTTGCTTTGTTATAACAAACTTTGGGAACTTATAAATCTGCGCAACGATACTCAGCACTATCAGAACGGTTTGTTCATGCTAAATATTCCTACCTTTAGTGAAGGCTCTGTCAGAGAAGCAATTCTCAATGCCGTCAGCCATAGAGATTATAGAAACGCAGGATCAATTTTTATTCGACAGTTCCCAAGAAATATTGAAATTGTAAGTCCTGGCGGTTTCCCGGCAGGTATTACAGCAGAAAATATTTTGAATCGCCAATTTCCACGAAATCGTAGGATAGCGGAGACTCTTGCTAAATGCGGTTTCATTGAACGTTCGGGACAAGGTGCAAACCGAATGTTTGAAGAAAGCATCAAACAAAGTAAGCCGCTTCCTGATTTTTCCGATACCGATGAATATCAGGTCTCGTTGGTGTTAAATGGAGAAATACAGGACGTCAACTTTTTAAAATTTCTCGAAAAAGTCAACAAAGAAAAATCTATATCTTTCGGCACAAATGAGCTTCTGACGCTTAATAATATTCATAATGGAAAAAAAATTCCTTCGAATATGCTGCCAACATTACATTCTCTTGTCGAACATGGTATAGTTGAATTCGTCGGCAAAGGACGTGGTACTAAATATTTATTGTCTCGTCGTTTTTATACATTCATCGGTAAAGAAGGAACGTATACACGCAAACGTGGACTCGACAGAAATGAAAATAAAGAATTGCTTGTGAAGCATATCAAAAGCAAAGGAACTGACGGCTGTAAACTGCGGGAACTTCAGGATGTTCTGCCCTCATGCTCAAAACGCAAAATTCAGCAAATGCTTCAGGAGTTGAAAGCAGATAGAAGAGTATACTCAGAAGGTATTACAAATTCGGCAAAATGGTACTTTGACCCAAAAAATAAGTAATAACAGATAAACTATATAATATACTTTAACTGAATTGGTATTATTTTACGCACAATTTAAAATTATAACCCTTTGACAATAAAGGTTTTGTAATTATACTATTAATTTAAGTATATACATATATTAGAATTATTTGGAAATCAAATATGGCAAAACAATTATGTAGTAAAAACTACAATATCTACAATTCGCCGTTAGTGCAGCGGAATGCGTCAGAGGAAATGTCAACTTTGTTTGGTGAACAAACAAAATTCTCTACCTGGCGAAAGCTTTGGGTTGAGCTTGCAAAAGCTGAAAAGAAGCTTGGACTTAAAATCACAGCCGCTCAAATAAGCCAGATGCAACAGCATCTTGATGATATCGATTTCGACAAGGCCGCGGAATTTGAAAAGAAATTCCGCCATGATGTTATGGCGCATATTCATACATTTGGGCTTGCAGCTCCGAAAGCTGCTCCGATTATTCACCTTGGCGCAACAAGCTGTTATGTCGGCGATAATGCCGATTTGATTATTATGCGAAACGCATTGCAGATTATCGCAGTCAAACTTGCAAGTCTCATCAGCGGTCTTAGTGATTTTGCAAAACGTCATCGCAAATTAGCTGCACTTGGTTTCACGCATTATCAGCCGGCGCAGCTAACAACTGTCGGCAAACGTGCGACACTTTGGTGCAATGATTTCATTACTGACCTTTCAGAAATAGAACATAGAATTGCGAATATTCCCTTCCGAGGCGTTAAAGGCACAACTGGAACGCAGGCATCGTTCCTCGATCTCTTTGAAGGCAATCACAGAAAAGTCAAACAACTCGACAAGATGGTTTCAAAAGCATTTGGATTTGATAAGGTTTGCCCCGTTACTGGCCAGACATATTCGCGTAAAATTGATTCCTTGATTATAAATACGTTAACAAATATAGCGCAGTCGGCTCATAAAATGTGCAACGATATTCGTCTTCTTGCGAATTTAAAGGA
The DNA here is from genome assembly GCA_039679715.1 of Phycisphaerales bacterium. Lineage (GTDB taxonomy): Bacteria > Planctomycetota > Phycisphaerae > Sedimentisphaerales > UBA12454 > UBA12454. The sequence continues at coordinate 22,787 of JBDKUM010000239.1, read as the reverse complement.
AATTGAAGAACCATTTGAAAAATCTCAAATCGGTTCAAGCGCAATGGCCTATAAACGCAATCCAATGCGTTGCGAACGCGTTACAGCGCTTTCAAGATTTCTTATCAGTATTTCAACAAGTCCCCAAATGACCGCCGCCGAACAATGGCTTGAAAGAACGCTCGACGATTCAGCGAACAGAAGACTTGTATTGCCGGAAGCATTCCTCGCCGCCGATGGAATTCTGGAAATATTGATTAATGTTACAAACGGACTGGTAGTTTACCCTAAAGTTATAGCCGCCAGAATCAATTCGGAGCTGCCATTCATGGCAACTGAAAATATCTTAATGGCCGCGGTAAAAGCGGGCGGAAATCGCCAACAATTACATGAGAGAATAAGAGTACATTCTCAAGCCGCCGCAGAGCAGGTGAAAAAATTAGGCAATGCAAATGATTTACTTGAAAGATTAAAAACTGACCCGGCTTTTTCGAAAGTAGATTTGAAGAAAGTTTTAAATGCGGCAGATTATGTCGGCCGTGCACCGGAGCAGGTAAATGATTTTATAAATGAAATTGTCAAACCGGCGATAAGAAAATATCGCACAATGATAAAAAAATCAGCAGAACTAAAAGTATAAGGATTCAAAAACAATGACAAAACAGGAATTGGCAAAACGCGTAAAAGAAACATCGTATCTCGAAGGCGATTTCACATTACGAAGCGGAAAGAAAAGCAAATACTATATGGATAAATATCTGTTCGAGACCCAGCCGGACATTTTAAAAGCTCTCGGCGATGAATTCGCGAAACACGCGACAGATGATGTTAATTTAATCGCAGGCGCTGAACTTGGCGGCGTAGCACTTGCCGCTGCGACAGCAATGGCAACGGGCAAAAAATGGATAATCGTACGCAACAGCAAAAAAGACTATGGCACAAGCAAAATGGTTGAAGGTGTTTTGAAAGCCGGAGATGTTGTTCTGCTTGTTGAAGATATCGCGACCACCGGCGGACAGGTTTTGGAAGCTGCGAAAATTATCACCGAAGCAGGAGCAAAAGTGAAGAAGATTGTCGCTGTAATCGACCGCAAACAAGGCGCCGCTGAAAACATTACCGCCGCAGGTTATAAATTTGAAAGCATATTGACTAAAGATGATCTTGGCATAAAAGACTAAAAAAAAAATTTTAAAGGTGTGCGATGGATAATTTGAAATATGTTACGTATTGTGGGCTGTATTGCAAACTTTGCGCTGATATAGCACGAATACCAATTCAAGCATCGGCATTGCAGCAGACCCTCAAAAAAAATGGATGGGAGATTTTTGGTAATGAGGAAGTTCCTGATTTTAAAGTTTTTTACAAAACATTGGTTTTATTCAGCAAACTCAATGAGACTTGTCCGGGCTGCCGAGGCGGTTGCGGCAATCCTAAATGCCCAATAAGAAAATGTATTGAAAAAAGAAAATTAAAAGTCTGTTCTGATTGCGAACGGTTCCCATGTGAACATTTTGATAGACTGATCAAAAAATACCCAAATCTTATCGCGGATGCAAAAAGGCAAAAGGAAATAGGGTTGTCGAAATGGATAGAAGATCAAGAAAAACGACACAAAGCAGGGGCTTGTTATATGGATTTTTGTATTCCTGTTGATTAGACACTTGATAATTTATTTGCAGATTTGTAGGGTGGCTTTTAGCCCACGCTGTTCTCTTTTCACAAACGATTAAAGAAAAAGCTAAATTGTCATTGCGAGGGAGTCCTTGAGCGAAGCGAAATGGACGACCGAGGCAATCTCAATCCTTTACCGCCTAAACACCGCCTGTCATTTCGACTGAAGTCTTGCAAAGCAAGACGAAATGGAGAAATCATTTCAAAAGAGAATTTTATTCGAATTAATTTTTGCTCAAAAGATTAATTATCTTTTTGGCACTTAATTCTTTATTGGTGTTTTTAATAATCAACCATTCCTGATATCTTTGTTTGATCTGAATGGTTGATTTTTTTGCGCCGATTGCAGAAGGTTCATTTGCGATAATCATATCGAGATTTTTCCCGATTAATTTCTTCTCCGCATTTTTACGCAAATTTCTGTCTTCAAGTGCGAAGCCGACGACTTTCTGATGTTTTTTATGTTCGCCTGCCCATTTTAAAATGTCAGTAGTGGGTTTGAGTTTAAGAATTAACTCTGATTTTGATTTTTTAATTTTGATTTTGGATTTTTTTGCGGGTGTATAATCCGAAACCGCCGCTGCCATTATCAAACAATCGCACTTGAGAAAATGTTTTTTAACAGCATTAAACATATCTTCAGCAGATTCAACATTTTCAATTTTGAATTTCGAATTTTGAATTTTGAATTGATTTGGAATTGTAGTAATCAGCGTTACCTTGTTGCCTGTTTTTGCCGCAGCTTGCGCAAGTGCTAGCCCCATTCTGCCGCTGCTTGCGTTAGTGATGAAACGAACAGGGTCGATATATTCTCTCGTCCCCCCTGCTGTTATCAAGAAATAAAGTTTCTTCATTTTACTTCGACGTTCAACGTTCGATGTTCGATGTTGGACGTTCATTATTGCCGCATTTCAATGATTTTCTTAATAATATCCGGGACTTCCGTCATCCTCCCGCAGCCAATCGTTCCGCACGCCAGTCTGCCTGCCTCGGGGCCGATAACCTCTGCCCCCATTTTCTCCAAAGTCTTGACATTATTCTGCACTGCCGGATTTTTCCACATCTTCTCATTCATCGCGGGAGCAAGCAGGATTTTTTTTTGCCAAAATGCACACATTGTCGTGGACAGCAAATCGTCGCAAATTCCGTTTGCTATTTTGCCGATGATATTCGCCGTTGCCGGCGCAATGACAGCCAGTTGGCAACTGTCAGCCAGGCTGATATGGCCGATTTCAAAACCTTGCGGGTTTTCCCACATGCTCGTGAAAACGCACCTGCCTGTTACCGCTTCAAAGCTTTTAGGCAAAACGAATTTGCATGCGTTTTCGGTCATTACCGTATCGACTATCGCGCCTGCCGCCGTCAATTTGCTCGCAAGGTCTACCGCTTTGTAAACAGCGACACCGCCGCTTACGCCAAGCAGAACCTTCAAACCGTTAATCGCCGATTCGTTTGCCATTAAAATCGCCTATATCTTCGGGATCTCTATTTTCTGCGGCCCTGAATAGTCAGGTGCGATTTTATCCTGCATGATTTCTTCAACAACGATTTCTATCATCGTCATGCCTTCGGTGTTTTCAATCAACGGCCTTGAACCTTCCATAAGTTCCGCCATTCTTTTTTGAATCAGAGCTGAAACTTTGAATGCGCCGCCGATTTTCTCAAAAATTGTTTTGTTCTTGAATTCGTCTATCATTTTTTTACTCCAATTGCTTTGTTAATTATATCTATTGTTTCTTCCACTGCCGGCTGCAGCTTATCATTAATAACTATAAAATCATAATGCTGCCAGCCCGCCGCTATTTCCATGCCTGCGCCAGCAAGCCTTTTTTCCACATCCGCTTCATCGTCTCTGCCGCGACCGATAATGCGATTTTTAAGTTCACGATTCTGCGGCGGCATAATAAAAATCAAATTCGCCTCAGGAAATATTTTCTTTACCTGTTGCGCGCCCTGAACATCAATTTCCAGCAATACGATTTTGCCTTTATCAAGCTGCTGCTGAATTTTATCCTTTGGCGTTCCATATAAATTCCCGAACACTTCCGCGTATTCGAGAAAATTACCCGCGTCAATTTGAGTTTTAAATTCTTCCCTGCTCAAAAAAAAGTAATCAACGCCGTCTTTTTCGCCGGCCTTCTTCGTCCTTGTCGTAGCCGAAACACTCAGGTAAATCTGGTCTTCAAATTTCTTGATGACCTGTTTACATATTGTGCTTTTGCCCACTCCGCTTGGGCCGCTAATTACTATAATTACCCCCTTCGATGGGGATTGTTGATTTTGACTATTCAATATTCTGAACCTGTTCTTTAATACGTTCAATACAGGATTTTATTTCTACAACATCCAGACAAATTTTCGCGTCCGATGCTTTGCTCGCGATTGTGTTGGCTTCACGAAGCATTTCCTGCGAAATGAAATCCAGCTTCCTGCCGGCATAATCGCCGTTTTCGCAATTCGCCAAAAACTGCTCCAGATGCGAACTCAACCTGATTGTCTCTTCACTGATATCGCTTCTATCCGCAAACAGCGCAACTTCTCGCGCCAATATATCCTTATCAAGTTCCAGCCTGACAGACGCCATCAAATCCTTCACTCGCGCAGATAACCTGTTCTGATATTCGACAACAACTACTTTGCTCCGAGTCTTAATATCTTCAAGCAGCGTCTTTATACGCGTGCACTGCTGTTTAAGATCATCCGCCAAAGATTGCCCTTCAAGTGCTCGCATTTTTTTCAACTGCTCGATAGCTTCGCCGGTGACTTCAAAGATGGCTTTTTTCAAATACTCGGCTTTATCGCTGTCGGGCTCTTGTGGCCGTATTACCCCGGGGAGCATAAGCAAATCCGCAAGGTTTATCCTGCAAGCAACCCCGGAAGCACATTGAATATTATTCAATTTTTCGACGTAGCTTTTCATCGCGCCGGAATCAACATCATACATAGGCTCGCCGCTGACGTTTTTAAAACGCAGCATGTAATTAACCGCCCCGCGATAAATACAATTGCGAAGCATTTTCTCGATTTCCTGCTCAAGAAACGATGCCGCCTCCGGCATTCTCAACGATGGCTTAAAATAGCGGTTGTTAACAGAGCGAATCTCGACGGCATAACTTATTCCGCCAATCTCTTTACAAACACGCGCAAATCCTGTCATACTATTTAACATAATTGTCCTTTATTGGTTTGCAGGTGCATTTGGACCAGCCGGTGCAGGTGTCATTTCAGCTTCAGGTGCACTTTGCTGCTGTGTTTGACCTTCTGGGGCTCCTTGTTGTGCCGGTGGTGGTGGCGGAACTGTGCCCGTTTGACCCGGAGGTAATTGCTGCTGTTGGGTTGGTGTCTGCAAATATTCGCTTGTTGTCGGCTTGAACCATTTTACAGCTACAACGCTTAAAACAAGCCAAACACAAACAAGGCAGATAGTAAACCATGTAAGAAAATCGCCTGTTTTGGTTCCAAGCAATGAAGTGCCCAGACCGCCAAAAGCGCTGGCCAAACCGCCGCCGCGGCCCTTCTGGATCAACACTACCAGAACCAAAAGAACTGCGACGATCGCCCAAATCGCTACTACAATTTTCATTACGAACGGCACAGCCGCTAATGTCAAATGCATCATATTAAAATCCCTAAATTAAATTTTATTACAGTGTTAATCCGTGTAAATCCGTGTCTAAAAGACAGCGTTAATCCGTGTCCTATTATTTTGCTTCCGCAGCTGCTTTAATCATCGCCGCGAAATCATCTGCTTTCAAGCTTGCTCCGCCAACCAGCAAACCGTCAATATCAGACTGCGACATCAAAACCGCCGCATTATCAGGTTTCGCCGAACCGCCGTATTGAATAATCATACCGTCGGCCAAATCCTTATTATACATTTTTGCGATTAACTGTCGAATCATAAAATGCACTTCCTGTGCCTGCTCTGGTGTGGCGTTTACGCCGGTGCCAATGGCCCAAACCGGTTCGTAAGCGATAGTTATAACTTTTGCCTTTTCAGCCGATATTCCAGACATTCCCTGCACGATTTGCTCTTTTACAACAGCTTCGGTCTTGCCCGCGTTTCTTTCTTCCAGAAGCTCGCCGACACAGAAAATCGGAAGCAAACCCGCTTCGATAGCTGCCGTAAGTTTCTTATTGATAAGAGCGTTCGATTCCTTTATTACGTGTCTGCGTTCAGAATGGCCGATGATAACATATTTACAGCCGACATCGCGCAGCATCCCGCAGCTAACTTCGCCCGTAAAAGCGCCTTTCGCTTCAAAATATACATCCTGTGCGCCAAGGCCGACTGCCGAGCTGCCCAATGCCGCCTTAACCGCAGGCAAATATACGAATGGCGGACATACCGCAACATCAACTTTGCTCAAGAAACTTGCTGTCTTCTGGGCAACACCTTTTGCCAATTCGACAGCCGATTTGCTGTCTGTATTCATCTTCCAATTACCACCAATAAATGGTTTTCTCATGTTAATTAACTCCTATGTTATTAGAGACTTATATCATTCTTCGGATAACTGCCGAGCACCGAAAGCTGCAGGCAGTGTTGCTTAATTTCTTTTAAGCAATCGATTAATTTCTGGTCTTTGCGATGGCCCTGACATTCGACAAAGAAATAATACTCGCGCTCGCGTTTTTTGCTCGGGCGAGATTCAATATTCGTCAGATTCACACCCTTAGTTTTAAAAACATCCAGCACATCCGCCAAAGCACCGGCCTTATGAGCCGTACTAAAAAGGATAGATGTCTTATCATCGCCGCTGGGTCGGGCATCTTCTTTACTTATTATAAGGAAACGAGTTATGTTGTTTCCAATATCTTCGATATTTTCACAGATAACTTTCAGGCCATAGAGTTCCGCCGCGATTTGGGAGCCTATCGCTGCCGCAAACTGTTCCTGGGCAGCCATTTGCGCTGCTTTGGCCGATGATGCGGCCGCTATCGTATTGGCTTCCTTGAAAGTCGCCGAGAGCCAATGACGGCACTGTGCGAAAATTTCCGGCTTGGAATAAATTTTTTGTACTTCACTTAAAGTACAGTTTGCCAATAAGTTATGATGAATCGGCATGTAAACTTCCGCGCAAATCATCGCGTTTGTATCGACAAAGGCATCGAGAGTTTCGCTAACGCCTCCGCCGGCTGAATTTTCGACCGGAACAACGCCCAAATCGCAATGGCCGCGGGTTACTTCGTCAAATATCCCGCGAATGTCCGTAACTGCTTCATACTCAACACTTTGGCCGAATTTTTTTACCGCCGCCGAATGAGTAAAACTACCCTCCGGCCCTAAAAACGATATTCTAAGCGGCCTTTCGAGAAAAAATGAACCGCTCATAAGTTCCCGCCAGACAGCAGCTAACGTCTTATCCGGCAGCGGGCCTTTATTCAAGGCCGCGATACGTTCCAAAACCTTTTTTTCCCGGTCGGGAGCGTAAATCGGCCCATCGCCCTTGGCCTTGCCAATTTCTATAACTACTTGCGCACGCTCATTTAACAGCTCAACGAGCTTTGAATCAATCTGATCAATTTTACCGCGTAAGTCTTCGAGACTCATATTTTAGCCACAGAGGTTACTTTTATTTATAGCCACAGAGAACACAGAGGACACAGAGATATAACTATAAATACAATATCTCTTGTATAGAGTATTCCCAGATATAAACCTGTTATAGTTACCACAATTACCCCATAGAGTCAAACCAAAATGAATTAATTCACCTCATTCCATCTTGAAATTTGTTCCTTGGTTATTGGTTATTTTTAAACTTTGCTATCTTTAGGCTGTCGACTTAAAAGCGTCAATTCCTAATATACAAATCTGAAAGGATTTCACATGGATGATATTTGTACCAGAGTTGGTATGGCCATTAGAAAAATCAGGGAAGAAGAAAATCTTTCCCAGGAAAAATTAGCAAGTCTTTCTGATCTTCACAGAACTTATATAGGTCAAATCGAACGAGGCGAAAAAAATATCGGCTTAAGAAATTTGGAGAAAATCGCAAAAGCTTTGAAGGTCAACATTAAGGATTTTTTCTAAAAGGATTATTTGTGATCAGTTTATCAAAAGAAAATAATACGAATTCAACAATAGCAGTTCTTGATGTTAAGCATGAAACTATAACACAAGGTAATATACGCCTCCAAAAATTAATAAATGGATTTATTCCCAATGAATCAATAGGTGCATCAAGAAAAAAAAGCAGAGAAGGGTCAAAGCTGGAGATAATTTTATCCGGCATTAACAAAATTATAAAAACTGACATACCAGAAGATAAAAAATTATTCCGCCGAAGATCCGAAATTAAGGAATTCGCAGTTCATCATAATCTTCAAATAGGAGATAAAATTTATTTGGAGAGAATGAACCGCAATGTCTTCCGCCTTCGCCCAGCAACAAAGCAATTTACTTTTATTGATCTTTTCGCTGGTATTGGAGGTATGAGATTAGCTTTCGAAAAAGCCGGAGGGAAATGCGTTTTTTCATCTGAATGGGATGAATCTGCATGCAAGACTTATGAAGCCAACTTTGGCGAAAAGCCTCACGGTGATATATACAAAATCGAAAGTTCTGATATTCCTGACCACGACATTCTTGTCGCAGGTTTTCCATGTCAGCCATTTTCGATTTCCGGAGTTTCCAAAAAGAATTCATTAGGGAAACCGCATGGCTTTGATGATCCAACACAAGGGAATCTGTTTTTTGAGATTGAACGCATTATCAGAGATAAACGCCCCTTAGCTTTTCTTCTTGAGAATGTAAAAAATCTTAAAAGTCATGATAAAGGGAATACTTATAAAGTTATTCGGGACACTTTAGAAACAAAGCTTGGGTATACAATCTATGATAACATAATTGATGCTGTTTCATATGTGCCACAACACAGGGAGAGAATTTTCATTGTCGGTTTTAGAGAACCAGTTTATTTTTCATTTCCACAACATCAGCCAAAGAAAAAACCTGTTCTGAATGATATTCTCGAACCAAATGTACCTGATAAATACACTTTGACTAATCATCTTTGGAAGTATTTACAAAATTATGCTGAAAAACATCGCAAAGCGGGGAATGGCTTTGGATTCGGTCTTGCTGATTTAAATGGTCATACCCGTACTTTGAGTGCAAGATATTATAAAGATGGATCTGAAATTTTAATTCCACAAGGAAGAGGAAAAAATCCACGAAGATTAACTCCGCAAGAATGTGCAAGACTTATGGGATTTACAGTTTTGAAATCTGATTTTTACGCGCCCGTTTCTGATTCCAGAGCCTATAAACAATATGGAAATGCCGTTGTGGTTCCTGTTGTTTACGATATTGCAAAAGAAATGATTCGTTCTTTGATTTCTATGATAAAGGTACCATAATGGATGAAACTAAATTTTTAGCACTTCTTAAAAAAGAATTTAAAAAAAATATTCCTTCAGGAAATATAATTTTTGAGGAAGCTATAAGGGAAAATCTCGGCAAAAATATAAACAACTCAGAATGGATTAAAACGCATTTTAGCGAACTTGTAGAATCTATCCAAGTTAGAGCATATCAGATATATCTTAGACATGAAAAAGAAAGTGTATCCAAAAGCTTTAGACAAGCATTTGGTTCAATTTTAAACGAAGATTCAAAAAAAGAAGACTTTCTTTCTATTTTAGAAAATAGTAGTTGGGCACTTGACAAATTTTTCCTTGGTTTAACTCAAGGAAGAAGACCACGTGCTGGAAAAGCTTTTGAACACATAATAAAACAACTATTTAACATTTTGGGATATCCTTATACTCCTCAACCTATAATCAACGGCCAACCTGATTTCTTACTTCCAAGTGTAAACCATTTTAATAAAAATGCTATGGATTGCATTATTTTTACAGTTAAAAGGACATTGCGCGAAAGGTGGAGGCAAATAGTAACAGAAGGAACAAGAGGGTATTTATTTTTCTTGGCAACTATCGATACAAAAATTGCCACTAGAGATTTAGAACAAATTCAAAATCATAGAATTTATCTTGTTATGCCAGAAAAAATCCGAGCTACAAAATATCCAAATCAGATTAATGTTATATCATTTGAAACTTTTTTTGAGCAACATTTGGATCCTGCAATGAAAAGATGGAAAAAAAATAAAATTATAAAATAATGGACGTACTGACTAAATTACAACGATCTTTTAATATGTCCCGAATTCGGGATAAAAATACAAAACCGGAAATAAAAGTACGTTCAATCGTTCATGGTTTGGGATTCAGATACAGATTACATAATGCAAAATTGCAAGGAAAGCCTGATATTGTTTTAACCCGCCTGAAAAAAATCATTTTTGTTCATGGTTGTTTTTGGCATATGCATAAATGCAAATATGGAAAAGTAAAGCCGGCAACAAATGCTGATTTCTGGTTAAAAAAGAGAATGGGAAATGCCCTTCGAGACAAGCGGAATATCAGGGACTTAAAAAAACTTGGATGGGACGTTTTGATTATCTGGGAATGCGAAATAAAGAAGGAGCCGGAGAAAGTGGAATTGAGCATTAAGAAATTTTTGGCAACAAACCACAGGCAGCCTCTGCTAGGACTGATGCAAGTCCGCGGGCTAAAAAATTTATTATAATAAATTTTTTGCTTTGAGGATTTTATAGACGGTATCAGAATCTTTGCAGGTAAAGCCGGAGCGGAACCAGCTATTTTTGATTTCAATTATAAATGTCATTTTTCTTTTCATTCTGCCCCAGTCGAGCCCAAACCACGTTTGAAAATCACCGCTGCCCCAAAGACGAGCACATCCTCCGGGGAGGGCTTTGATCGTTTTTATGTCGGAATATTTTACCCGCTTGCTATTGCAAAACGGATGATAATATTTTTTCAAAGTAATGCCCTCATCATCGATAGCGACGAGTTTATCCGTATAATGCATTGAAGCAGGAGCGTCTGGTGTAATCGGCGGCAATTGAGTTTGAGATAAATTTGTTTTGCCGTAAAAAAGGAAAAACAGCGCAAACGATATATCCGTAACGGCAAATATCGAACCTACGATTATAGCCAGATGCACAGGGATTTTATGCAGGATAACCGAGACGATATAAAGCACAACAAGAAAAACACACACGGACAAGAGCATGACAAAAGCAATTATTTTATTCATTGAGCTATCCTTTTATTTAGCCACGAAAAAATCTTTTAGATTTTAATTATAGTTAAAAAATACTAAAAATAAACGACATTCTTCATTTCATTCAGGATGATTATTTGAAAATGCGAATCTAAATTTGCTATGCTTATTGGCAGTATACTGTAATGCAGTATAGTATTATTCCCCTTTTGTTTTAATGAAAAATTTTGGTATCTTCGTGTCTTAGTGCCTTAGCTGAAGCGCAGCGCAAGCCCCCGGTTCTTTGGGATTTTGCCTCCTTGCAATGCAAAATCAAAGGGGGTGGCTAAGTCTAATAACGCGCAATTACCTGTTTCCGCTTTTCGTTATTTTTCCGGTTTCACGCACTAAAATTATACTTTTTAATTCTTTTTTTCGCTTTTCTCACACTTTTTCTCACCTGTTTTCAAATCCGCGCAAGTATACGCTATCCGCTAACCGCTGTACGCTGAATTTGCATAGCAAATTGAATATATTGATAGCATTTCAAATTTGTATGTAGCATTTTCAAAATGTTACGAGGGTATTTTCCCTTGCGCAAATTTTCCTGCGCTCTTTTAAACCTTAAATTAATATGTCCCCCCCTATATAAGCCCCATCTTGCGCCATTTGTCATCCTGACCCCGACTAGAGAGGGGAAGGATCTCGTTTTTGCGTCAAATATCCATTTATTTTTTTTAAAAATAATTTTTGCGCACTTTTTATTATGCGCATATTAAAAATTTTTATTGCAGAAGATTTTAGGCAAAGAGGATTTCATATCATTAAATAATGACATAAAAAAACCCCGGGTTAACCGGGGTTAATATTTTAATTAGGCGGCTTTGAGGCCGAGGAATTCAGATATTCTCGTAAGCACGTCTTTTCGGCCCTGCGGCAATTCGCGGGTGAGCCATTTACCGTGGCCCATTGTTATACACGCCCATCGCGTGATACACCAGAGCGCTACGAGCCAGAACAGGCCGTAGGCATACGCCCAAAGGCTGTCGGAATTTCTGCGGCGAATGGAATAGAAAATAACAGGTACAGTCGAGGCTAGTGTCGTTCCGAAAGCGACCTGCGTTACATAGACTTGCGGATCCATGTACATCGCGCACATAATTGCGCCGATAATCGCCTGCGGAATAATCATACATAGAATCGCCATGATAAAATTAATAATTGCGCCGGTTCGTGATGTTTTGCGGTATTTTTTGAAGATGAAACCAGCCATGACGATATTTTCACGGACATTGCTGCGTGCCCAGCGAAGGAACATTTTGCAAAGCTGTTTGTAGCCTGTCGGGACTATCGTATATACGATTGAATTTGACTGGAAGCGGACATCATAACCATTTTTGATTACGATGTTTGTGATTGCGCGGTCTTCGCCGATAGTGGCTGGTTTGCCGAAGAAGGTTTGCTTGAGCCAATCGTTTAAATCTTTAATGATTGCTTTTTTGCGGTATGCGCTTAATGCGCCGGGAGTACAGAAAACGCTGTTTACCATGCTCTGGCTTGCGCGGATGAAATCGAAGCTGTACGCGAACGAAACTTCGAGCATTTTGGGAATGATTCCTTCTCTGCGATTGAGAACGCGGACGTTTCCGGCGACTGCTCCAACCTGCGGGTCTGCGAAAGGACTGACAAGGCGGCGAATCGTCTGGCGTTCGATAATTGAATCGCTGTCGATTGTTATGATAATTGAGCCTTTGCCTGCGCGAACGCCTTCATATATCGCTGCGCGTTTGCCGCGGTTTTGCGGGAAGTTGATCAATTCGATCCTGCCGTTTGAACGGGCGATTGCCTGCTGCATCCACTGGAGAGTATCATCTTTGCTGCCATCGTTGACTGCGATGATTTGCAGCTTTTCAACTGGGTAATCACTTTTCAAAATACTGATGAGAGTTTTTAATACATTTTTGCCTTCGTTGTATGCAGGCATTATGACTGTGCAGCGAGGAAGTTTCGCATCGTTAAGAGTTGGTGCGGGCCTGTAGCCAACGACGAGCAGCAAACGCCAGAAGAAAACGGCGAGACTTACGTACATCAGCATTTGAGTTGCTGTGATATAAATTGCGCCGGATGGCGTTGCTCTGATTTGATCGATGATAGATTTGAATTCCTGCGTTGTGAGAATACCGCTATAGACGATTGCGAAGACGATAAGCAGGATAGAAAATTTCGAACCTGAATCTACGGATAAGGGCATGCGATAGTCAGCATAGGCGCCACCAAAGCGCGGAGAATATACGGCAGCAGAAGACGGAGCTGTAATGTAACTATAAAATTTTTCCCTTATAAAATTAAACATAGAAAATTCTTTCTCGGCTATTTTAAAAAGTTTGCCGCGATGAACCGTCGAGGATGACGGTTTGCTTGAAGAAATGTTTTCTTTATAAACTATAACAAGAAAGCTATTATACCGAAACAGGCATTTAAAAGTCAAAAAAAATCCGGAAAGAAAGTCCGATATCATGTGAAAACCTGATAAAATGGGTAAACTTTTAAAATCTGAAGCGTTTTATGGTATTGGTAAGTGCTTTTTTTTCGGACGAACGGTTTTCAAGTAAAAACGTAAATAAGCCGTGCAATGCAAGAATATTTTGATAAAATCAACGTATAAAATAATAACCAATGACCCAAGGAACAAATTCCAAGGAAATGACCAAGGTTTCGCAAAGATGCGGTATTTAAAATTTGTCAAAGAGTTTATAAAACATCCCAAGCAGGTGGGGGCGGTAGCGGAAAGTTCTGGTTTTCTTGCACGCAAAATGGCAGAACAAATCGGCGAGTCAGCTAATGTTGTCGAGTTCGGGCCTGGGACAGGTTCTGTAACAATGGAGATTTTGCGGAAGCTTCCGGCGAATGGCAAATTGACATGCCTTGAAATCAATCCGAAATTTTGCGAGGATTTGAAAAAGATAAACGATCATCGGCTGCATGTCGTTAATGATGATGTTCGGAATTTCAGCAGGAATATTGAAAATTACGATTGCGTATTGTCGAGTCTGCCGCTGGCGATTTTTGAAAAAACACAAAGGGATAAAATCATAGCGATATCGGGACGCGCGAAAAAATATGTTCAATTTCAATATACGCCTTTTTTGAAACCAAAGCTAAAAAGGTATTTTGAAGATGTGGAAATAAAATTCGTGCCTTTGAATCTGCCGCCCGCTTTCGTTTATGTTTCGACAAACCAGAAACAAAATAGAAAGGTATCCCCTTCGGGGACTTTCGCTGCGCTTCAGCAAGGGCATAAGGCACAAGATGTAAGAACACAAGGGAAAAAATCTTTTCCGGTTAAAGTCGCGATGCAGCTTTTTATGGTGTTTGTGAATTTGTGGCGATAAATATTTTTGCCTGTATTATTCAAAGGATTGAGATTGCTTCGCTACGTCCCTGAATGGGACTCCGCTCGCAATGACACGTTGCCGTTTCGGCAACGGCTAAACACAGATCAAAATCTTTTTTCGAGTGCGATACCTGCGGCCGGTCTGTCATGCAGGTTTGTAACCATCGGCTGAAGTTTGTATTCGCCGATAGCTAATTCCTTATGGTTACCGGCAATAGTATGACCGATGACGTAACCCAAAACGCCACCGAACAAAACATCGCTTGCCCAATGGTCGCCCGATTCCATCATTCTATAGCCCACAAAGCCGGCGCCTAAATAGGCCGGGATGCCGATCGAAGGGCCATAAAATTCATCCAATACGGCAGCGGCGGCAAATGAACTTGAGGTATGTCCGCTGGGCCAGGCCCAATCTTTGTCGTTTGGAGTGTGGTCGTGCACGGCGGCTTTGAGCGCGAGAGTAGTTGCGCCGGTAACGGCAAGAGCGCGGAGCATTATCCAGCTTCGCTGCATACTTAGGTCGTCTTTTTTATTAGCGGCCATCAAATACCAGATACCTGTCGCGGCGAAATGCGTTCCGGGATTGCCGGCGAGATCGACGAATTTGTCGAGGTCTGGAGACATTCTGCCATTATTTTTGAAGTGATCGGCGGCGCGCTCGTCAATATCGGTTTCACGCAAAGTGATGCTTCCGCCGGCAGCTAAAAGCAGAAGCGTAAGATTTGTGCGATCAAAGAATACTGATGTCGCGTCCTTGACAAATATTTTCGGGAATGCTTTGGCATCCTGTTTGATGATGCCGGTAGCATAATCTGTTCTATTGACATCATTGACATCTTTTGGAATGTTTATATCGTTGATGTTTAGAGCAGTTGCCACAGAGGAACTTAATATTAGCCACAGAGCACACAGAGACCACAGAGATATTTTATTTACGCTATGCTTCGATAGGAATAGTTTTTTAAAATCCATTTTAAAAACTCCAATTTACTCCAATCACTCCCACTCGATAGTTGCGGGAGGCTTTGAACTAATATCGTAAACAACGCGGTTAATTCCGCGCACTTCATTTATAATTCTGCTAGCGATAAGGCCGAGCACATCGAACGGTATTCGCGAAAAATCGGCGGTCATGAAATCCGTTGTATCGACCGAACGAATGGCGATAACGTTATCGTAGCTTCGTTCGTCGCCCATGACGCCAACGGTGGCGACAGGAACGAGAACGGCAAGAGTCTGCGATACTTTTCTATATAAATCAGCGGCTTTAATTTCGTCAATTAAAATTTCGTCGGCATCCCTCAAAACGCGGAGACGATCTTCTGTTATTTCACCTATAATCCTAACGGCAAGGCCGGGGCCGGGGAATGGATGGCGCCAAACGATATCATCCGAAAGGCCGAGGTACTCGCCAACGAGACGTACTTCGTCCTTAAACAGGTCTCTTAAAGGTTCAACGAGTTCAAAGCCTAGCTGTGCGGGTAAGCCGCCGACGTTATGATGTAATTTAATATTTGCTGCGAGATTGCCGTCCTTGTTTCCGGATTCGATGACATCGGGATAAAGAGTTCCCTGTGCCAGATATTTGGCATCGGGGATTTTTTTGGCTTCTGATTTGAAAGCTTCGATAAATTCATGGCCGATAATGATGCGTTTTTTCTGCGGGTCTGTAACGCCTTTGAGTTTATCGAGGAATTGTTTGCTCCAGTCGACAACATGCAAATCGATATGGAACTGGTCGCGGAAAGTTACTTCAACCTGCTGGCGTTCGTTTTTGCGAAGCAAACCATTATCGACGAAAATACATTTAAGCCTGTCGCCGATGGCACGATGAACGAGTGCTGCGGTAACTGCGGAATCAACGCCTCCGGAAAGGCCGCAGATTACAGTTCCGGTTTTTACCTTTTCGCGGATATTCTTAATTGCCTGCTCGGCGAAATCTTTCATTTTCCAATCGCCTGTGCATTTGCAGATTTCATAGAGGAAATTTTTCATCATCACATCACCTTTCGGCGTGTGGCTGACTTCGGGATGGAATTGCAGGCCGTAGAATTTTTTGTTTTTGTTTCTGACGGCTGCGTATGGGCAGGTATTTGTTTTAGCAAGGATTTCAAAATCGCTGCTTAGGCTTTCGGCCTGGTCGCCATGACTCATCCAAACGGTTGTATTATCGCTGACGCCGTGGAATAAATCTTTTGTATCGGTGATATTGATTTGTGCCCTGCCGTATTCTCTGCGGTCTGCTTTATGGATTTTCGAGCCAAGGACTTTGCAGCCCCACTGCATACCATAACAGATTCCGAGGATGGGAACGCCCAGGTCGAAAATTTTGTTATCTGCCATAGGTGCGCCTGGTGCGTAGACGCTTGCGGGGCCGCCGGAAAGGATAATGCCTTTGAGGTTCGGGATTTTCGCAAGTGCTTCCGCTTTAACAGAAGGCTGATGGATGATTGAAAATACATTATGCTCGCGAACACGACGTGCGATTAGTTGGCCGTATTGGCTGCCGAAGTCGATGATAATTATAGTTTCAGACATTGAATTAACCACGAATTAACACGAATAACACTATATATAAATTAAAACCTTTACGTTCTTTTCTAATCCAAACGCCTGAGATTGCTTCGTCGTCCCGATTCCATCGGAACTCCTCGCAATGACAAGAGAAATATTTGTTATATCACTGCGGGGATTATTTAATCTTCAATCATTTCACGCATAGAGTAGTTTGGCGCTTCTTTTGTAATCAAGATATCATGCGGATGCGATTCGTTCATAGCCGATGCGCTGACTCTTACGAATTTAGCAGCGGTACGCAGTTTCTCAATTGTCGGAGTGCCGCAATAACCCATTCCGGCTCTCAGGCCGCCTACTAACTGGTATACGAAATCGCTTAACATTCCGCGATACGGGACTCTGCCTTCAACGCCTTCGGGAACGAGTTTTTCTTTTTCAGTAACGCCTTTTTGGCCGTATCTGTCGGCTGAACCTTTGACCATCGCGCCGAGCGAGCCCATGCCTCGATATTCCTTGAACTGTCTGCCTTTGTATATCACAAGCATTCCGGGACTTTCTGAAAGGCCTGCAAGCAGCGAGCCTAACATAACACTTGAGGCACCTGCGGCAATAGCTTTGGAAATATCGCCTGAAAATCTGATACCGCCATCAGCGATAATCGGAATGCCGTGTTTATCCGCAACTTCGGCACAATCCATAATGGCAGTAATTTGCGGAACGCCAACGCCGCTGATAATTCTTGTGGTGCAAATGGCACCAGGGCCGATGCCGACCTTTACCGCGTTTACGCCCGCATCAATCAATTCTCTTGCCGCGTCAGCGGTGGCGATATTGCCGGCGATTACATCTATATTATGTTTTCTCTTAATTTCTTTAACTGTATCTATCACGTTTTGTGAATGGCCGTGAGCGGTATCGACAACTATGACGTCAACTTCAGCGTTAATCAACGCTTCAATTCTTTCGAAATCCTTAACGCCGACAGCGGCACCTACTCTTAATCTGCCTCGGCTGTCACGGACAGCATTTGGGTATTTCTGATAACGGTCGATATCACGCATTGTGATAAGGCCGGCAAGTTCGCCTTTGTCGTTAACAAGAAGAAGTTTTTCGACTTTGTGTTTTTGCAGAATATCTTTTGCCTGTTCGAGATTCGTATCTGCGGGAGCTTTGATAATCTCTTTTGTCATTACCTCGCTAATTTTTACATTATCATCTCGCAGGAATTTCAAATCACGATGAGTCAGAATGCCAACAAGCTTTTTTCCTTCAATAATCGGAACGCCCGAAACATTCTGCTCTGTCATGACTTCGCGAGCCTGACGTACAGTCTGATTGGGATTTAAAATGACGGGGTCGAGAACAACGCCATTTTCACTCCTTTTTACTTTAATGACTTCCCTGCTTTGCGCTTCGAGGTTTAGATTTTTGTGTATTATTCCAATGCCGCCTTCCTGTGCCAGCGCGATTGCCAGGGCAGATTCGGTAACAGTATCCATTGCGGCCGAGACGATAGGAATATTGATATTAATATGGTTCGTAAGTCTTGTTGAGGTATCAGCCTGTGAGGGCACAAAATCGCTTTTTGCCGGAATCAGCAAACAATCATCAAAAGTAATACCTTCTGAAACGAACTTTTCTTTATGCATTTAGCTTCTCCAATTTACAGCGTATAGGGTATAGGGTTTAGCGTATAGAATATAAACCCTTATTCAATTAAGGAAGTCTCAAAAATTCTGAAATTGAGATTGCTTTGTCGTTTTTTGTGGGAAAAATCACAAAAAACTCCTCGCAATGACATTTTTCGAGGCCGCCTTAAGATTTACTTAATCTAAATTAGAATAAGTCTATAAGTATAATGATTTTAGGAGACTGGGTCAAATGAGATTTTTGCAGACCTGAATTGCTTCGGAGAGGCTGATAGTGTTCTCATAAAGAGCCCTACCGACAATGGCAGCGGATATGACTTTAACCTCGGCAAGCTTGCGAATATCTTCAATGTTTGTTACCCCACCGGCGGCAATTACGGGCATGTTTACCGACTCGGCAAGATGTTTAGTTTTTTCAATGTTCGGGCCTGAAAGCATCCCATCTTTATTAATATCAGTGAAAATAATAGCTGAAAGCGGAAGCTGTGCGGCTTTTACAGCTAAATCGACAAGCTCTGTTCCAGATTCATTTTTCCAGCCATCGGTAGCGACTTTACTGCCTCTTGCATCGAGACTAAGAACGATTTTGCCGGGGTTTTCTTTAACCACAGAAGCAAACCATTCAAAATCATTGACAGCTTTTGTTCCAAGGATAACGCGTGTAACACCCAAATCGAGAACCTGCTGAACGGACTGCCTGTCACGAATTCCGCCGCCAACCTGAATTTTCAAATCTTTTACTTTCAGGGTTATATCGCGAATGGCATCGATATTGACGCATTTGCCCATTTTAGCGCCATCAAGATCGATGATATGGAGCCATTGGGAGCCTGCGTTTTGAAATTCAATAGCTTTTTTTGAAGGATCGTCTTCGTAATTGATATATCTGTTATATTCACCCTGAACAAGGCGGACACATCTGCCGCCAAGAATATCTATAGCTGGTATAATATACATCCCGTTAGAATCCCTTTCCTATCTTACAATTACTTTCTTTCTTAAAACTGTTCAATGCTTCAAGACAGAAATTTTAGTCTCTTAATTCTAACCGGATACATCCCGTTAGAATCCTTTCGCGAACTTTCATGAATAGCTTAATGTAGGATACTTTTTTATCTTTCGGAACGTTTTATGAAAATCTTAAATTCTTCGGATAAAATTATCGAGAAACAGTATTTTCCACTAAATTCCGAAACCAACATAATCGGAGATTTTAGGATAATACACCATTTGTTGCAAGAGTAATTTAAGACCGATAACCTTGAAATAAAAGATTGAAAATTATAGAATTAAAATTTATAAAGTTCGCCCCTTTCTCTTCGCAAAGCTGTTTTTTTAATTGTTTTCCCCCTACTTAAACAAACAATGTCCACATTTTTTCATTTTCGCTGATTATTTAATTTATACCCACCCCTATTATGTAGATAAAGATCTCGATATATTTTCACCGCAAATACGTGTATAGAAAGAGAAGAATCTATATGAAAATCGGACGAAAGTTAATATCCGTTATCCTTGCAGTTATGGTAGTTTTCACCGCTACGGTATTAGTTCAAAGATATTTTGAAACCAAGAGGTTGTATGCACTATTCAATGAACGCAAGGAAATTAACGCGTTAAAATTCAAACAAATCGTAGAGATGATGAATAAGAAGCTCGAAACTTATGTGATAGAAATAACCTATTGGGATGAAATTGTTAAGGCGGTTGAAAGCAAAGATATCGAATGGTTTAAATCAAGCGTAGAGACAACGATATTGACGGGGAACGATTATAGCGCCATTTGGGTTTACAATATAAACAAGGAAATGATTTTTTCAACAGGAGCGAAAGAAAAAGGATTTGAGCCTGATTTTGCGATTTCTTCGAGTAAATTCGATTCTCTGCTGGAAAATAAAATAATATGCCACTTCTTTATTGAAACACCAAAAGGAATAATGGAAATCAATGGTGCAAAAATATATCCCGGCAGTGACCCTGCCAGACAAACAAAACCCAGAGGGTATGTTTTTGCGGGCAAATTATGGGATGGGCCGTACATGACGAAAATTTCAGCAATAACATCTGATAAAATCTGCATGTATCCATATAATGAGATATTCTTAAAAGATAAAAGCGATTTCAAAGAAGGCATAATTTCTTTTATTCATGTGATTAATAGCTGGGATAATAAGCCTATATCGATAGTAAGCGGGACAAGCCAGTATACGCAATTAAAAGCCATAAGCGACGCGTTCGCGAAAGATTTGTTCCTGTTTTTGATTTTTGCCGCGACACTGATAACATTCATAATGTACTTCATAATCAAATGGATAACCAATCCATTAAACTTAATTTCAGAAACATTAAAGAAAGAAAATGTTTCATTAATCAAAGGTCTGTTGAAAGATAAATCGGAATTCGGGGATATGGCACAAATAATAAATCAATTCTTTAAGCAGCGAACCGAATTAAACGAAAAAGAAGAACGATATAGAATGATTTTTGACACGGCAAACGATTCTATACTACTTATGCAAAAAGATAAGTTCATAGACTGCAATAAAAAAACACTGGAGCTTTTCGGCTGTACGAGAGAACAAATAGTAGATAAAGCACCATACCTGTATTCACCGCCGATTCAGCCCGATGGAGGAGATTCAACAGAAAAAGCGATGGAAAATATATTAGCGGCAATGACAGGCAAGCCGCAACGATTCGAATGGGTACACCGCAGATATGACAAATCGACCTTCGACGCAGATGTAAGTTTAAACGCGTTTAACTCCGGGGGCAAAGATTATATCCAGGCAATCGTAAGAGATATTTCAGAACGCAAAAAAGCGGAAGACGAGATGAAGCGATTGAATAACAATCTTGAAGAAGCAAATTCAGAATTGCGAAATTTCGTTTATATCGCATCGCACGACCTTCGTGAGCCGCTTCGTAAAATTACGGCGTTTGGCGGAATACTCCAGAAGAACCTTAAAGGGGCTTTGAACTCTGAAGATGCTGAAAACCTACAGTTCATGATCGAGGGCGCACAAAGAATGAACAGGATGATAGAAGGTCTTCTTGCTTATTCAAAGGTAAGTACAACAACGCATCTGCCGCAAAATGTGGACCTAAATGTAATTGTCAGCCAATTGCAGGATTTCGAACTATCGCTGATGCTTGAGGAAAAAGGTGCGATTATAAATGTGCCGCAAACGCTGCCGCATGTTGAAGTTGATCCTGTGCAAATTCTGCAGCTGCTGCAAAACCTGATTGCAAATGGAATGAAATATCAAAAAGCAGGTAGTAAACCGGAAATAACAATCGTCAGCAAGCCTGCACCGAACGGAATGGTCCGAATAGAAATAAGCGATAACGGTATAGGTATAAAACCTGAATACCAGCAGTCGGTGTTTATAATGTTCAAACGGCTGCATACAAATAAAGAATATGAAGGTCATGGAATAGGCCTTGCCGTGTGCAAGAAAATTGTGGAACGCTTTGGCGGTAAGATAGGTGTGGAATCGGAGTTCGGCAAAGGTTCGACGTTCTGGTTTACATTGCCTGCACCATGTGATATTGCTGAAGAGGCACTTGCCGAAGTCTAAAAATTTGAACATACTCTTGATTTGCTATATTTATCGGACTAATTTTTTGGTTAACCGCTTCAACTGTTCATCCGATATATAATCATGTTAGAAAATCTCATTTTTTTTTAATGGGTAAATAATGGAAAAATTTTTTGCCAC
Source organism: Phycisphaerales bacterium (assembly GCA_039679715.1). Taxonomy (GTDB): domain Bacteria; phylum Planctomycetota; class Phycisphaerae; order Sedimentisphaerales; family UBA12454; genus UBA12454. The sequence goes on along the minus strand of JBDKUM010000239.1, from coordinate 779 downwards.
TCAACTTGATTATATTTTCTTTGTTTACGGTTTAGCTTTCGTAATCATGTCGATGATCGTGTTCTATGCGCATCGTCAGACAAAGCTGAATCTTCCATTAAAATGGCTGGCTATTTTCGCACTTTGTCATGGTTTGGGTCAATGGCTCAATCTTGCTGTAATATTATTTAACCATGAGACAATATTTACGCATGTCCGAGAGATAGTCATTGCATGTTCTGTCGGATTGCTTTGCGAGACAGGCAGGTACGGATTAAGTCAGCTCAAAATCAAAGTACCGGGCAGACATATTTATTTAATATTCGCCGTAATCATTGCACTTGGAACATTTACGAGCGGTTTAAAAGGCATGCAGGTAACCGCGAACTATACACTTGGCATCGCAGGTGCGGCAATGACGGCCGCTGTTTTCGCAATTTCATACAGGCGAGACAAAACTAAAAATAAATACTATCTTGCCTTTTCGGGCATTCTCATAGGCTGCGGCATAATCATTATTGTTGGTGTACCCAAAACTACAATTTTTCCAGCGACGATAATTAATTACGAATCTTTTTTCGAATATTTTCACGTACCAGTTCCGTTTGTTTGTGCGATTATGGGCACGATCTTTACGATTTTACTGACAAGCTTTGTTTATGACATACTTGATTATAATAAAAACTTCAGTTTAAAAATGAAGTATGTAATCTTATATCTTCCGGTCTGCACTTTAATCGCAATTACAGGGGCAGGCTGGATTATTATGAATTATACCAGTGAAAATATCGATTCATCAC
>JBDKUM010000238.1:0-1502 GCA_039679715.1 Phycisphaerales bacterium | reverse complement strand
CTGTTTCAAATCCTCATCGGACAATAGGACCGTATCATGAGCCTCCATACATTCTGCCTCATTGATTTTCCCCTTCATAAAAGCTTTAAACGCTTCGCGTGCTCGTTCCTGCTCAACTGAAAAAAGGCTCAGAACAAAATCCCTGTCAATCAGGCGGCAAGTTCCTATGTATTCAGTATAACTACTATAACCAAAAGATTCTAGCTTTTTTACCAATTTTGCTTTCAATGGATTTTGATGAATATAGCGCAATACACTCAATAAATATTCATCGCTTTCTATAACTTCACTTTTAAACCGATCCTGGAACAAATGTCCGCAGCGTGCATATTTCCGATTATACCATGCCACATAACGCACTCCGATACGCTTCATAATACTGGACAAATCTTCTTCCTGTTCCTTAAGAACTAAATGAATATGATTGTCCATCAGGCAGTATCCATAAATAGCATAGTTGCAAATCTTTTTATAATGCTGCAGATACGCAAGAAACTTTTGTCTGTCTTCCTCGTCTTCAAAAATGACTTGCTTATTAATGCCCCGCAAAATGACATGATATATCCCCGTCCCACTCTTTTGCCTAGCCTGTCTCGCCAACGGTCATCTCTCTCCTCCCAGTTTTATTCCATTTTAAAAAACGAATCAGCAGAACCGTCCCCGTGATTTACCCGTGATTTTTGATTTTCGGCAAAGCGACTGAACTTATTGTTCTTTTTCGCCCGTCACGCAATACTCGCCAAAAGCCCTTTGAAACTGCACAATCGCCCAACCGCGCAAATTGGAGTCAGGATTTTGCATCAAGTTTTTCAGTACATCATACATTTGCTTCAAATCTGGGTCAGCTTTTGCCTCAATATTTTGTGTTTGACCCTCTATTCCATCCGGTCCAGGGCCTTTTCCCAACAGCAGCCATTCTGTTGACAGCCCAAAATATTCGCATGTAGATATCACAGTATCTATTGATGGCTTAAAGTTACCTTTTTCGATACCACTAACATTCCCTTGAGATAAACCGACAGCATCAGCAAATTCCTTCTGAGTCATGTCATAATATTTCCTAATGAACTTCAATCTTTCATTGACTTCAAGACTCATAATAGGATAGCCTCCGAAATATTTTATTAATATTTTAATATTATTCTATTGAAAATATTAAAATATAGATTTATAATAAGTTTATGCAAATACCACTGATAAAATTATAAAACTACATATATATAACGAGGTGGCCTCTGTGGAAAATGCAGTTCTTACGCTGAGCGCACTCCGGCCCGGAATGTTTACAGCAGAACCTGTCTTAGCCAATAACAAGCAAATCATTTTGCAGCAGAATATCGAACTAACCAGTCACATGATTAATCTGCTGCAAAAATGGAAAATCAATTCTGTTTGTGTTCGTCCCGCACAAACAGAGACAGATTTTAAATCCAGCGGCAATCCCCGTTCCCCAAATCAGTCTGCATACCCTTTCGATTTTTCCGAAAGATACCACCGGGCGG
>JBDKUM010000237.1:0-7418 GCA_039679715.1 Phycisphaerales bacterium | reverse complement strand
TGCTCCTCGCAAAAAGTAATCAAATAAGGAATGTTTTTTACGCTTCATTTATTATAATCTTCTTTAACATTATTAGTTTATATTCTTTTAATAAACAAAAATCTAAGGATCCTGCAACAGAAGCTTTAGAAAGTATAAAGAGCGGTTATGATTCGCAAATAAGCTATAGTAGTGGTTCACTTGCTCGAAATATTTATGCAAAGCAAATACAAGCTCAAGAAATACTTAATTCTGCATTTTTGTTTATATTTGCGTTGTTTGGAGCATGGCTTTTGAAAAACATATATTTTTCAAAAAAAGCACAAAGCAAAGTGAATACTGTTGAAATAACTTAGGTGAGCTTATGGCTTTCATAAGGATACGTGGGATACCGGGCAAAGTTTACGAGCCGGACAAAGTCGGGCCGAGAAAACATAAGTGCAAAGATTGCTTTTTCTGCCAGATGTGCAGCGATGAGAGATGCATTGCATGTTTAAGCTTAAGAAAAAGTATAAATAAAAATAGTAAAAGTGAGAAACATAAAAAAAAGAAATAACCTTTTGAACTTTCAACATTCAACATCGAACGTTCAACTTTGAAATTATTGTGAGGAAAAAAATGAATAGAAAAACATTCATTCTTATTTCATTGTTGGTTCTCTTATACGGATTTGAGAGAGAAAATAGAACAGTATCCGAAATTAAAGGAGACCCAAATATGGTTAAAGCCGCGACAATTCCGATTACAGTTAAATCCTCTGCCTTTCAGCAAGACCAGATGATACCCGCCAGATACACTTGCGATGGCGAAAACATTTCGCCGCCTTTGAAATGGGGTGAGATTCCAATTGGAACGCAAAGTATCGCCCTGATTTGCGAAGACCCGGATGCACCGATGGGCACATGGACACATTGGCTGATGTGGAATGTACCGGGCAACAAAACCGAACTTGAAGAAAATATCCCGAAAGTCGGCAAACTGCCAGATGGCGTCTGTCAGGGAATAAACAGCGGCAAAAAAGTCGGCTATACCGGCCCATGCCCGCCGGATGGCACGCACCGTTATTATTTCAATGTTTATGCCCTGGATTCCATGCTGAGCCTTTCAGGTGACGTCTCCAAAGAAATGTTATTAGAAGCCATGAATGGCCATGTCATCGCCGAAGGTTCTTTAATGGGTACGTACCAGCGAAAATAACCATATCCTTATGCAAAAGGAACTGATTGAAATATCTATTTAGATAGATTATAATATTGGTCTGTATATTTTTTTGAAGATAATGGAAACAACTGATAATCTAAATATAAAAGGCTTTAAGCCGCTGATAACGCCCCATGCTTTGAAAGAGAAAATTCCGCTTTCAGACGAAACTGCGCACCTTATCGCCCAAAGCCGCCTGACAGTCCAGTCGATTCTTGCAAACCAGGACAAAAGACGCATCGTTATCACAGGCCCCTGCTCTCTGCACGATAAAAAATCAACTTACGATTATGCCCAAAGATTAAAAAAAATACAGGATGCGTTTTCTAAAAAAATCGTTGTTATTATGAGAACGTATTTTGAAAAACCCCGTACCACTCTCGGCTGGAAAGGAATGCTCTATGACCCTGAACTAGACGGGTCGTATGATATCGAAAAAGGCGTTTCACTGGCTCGTGAAATTTTGAGTGAAATCAGCAAAATCGGGCTTCCATGCGCCACCGAATTTCTCGACCCCATCGTTCCGCAGTATTTCGCAGATTTAATTACATGGGCGGCAATCGGCGCCAGAACAGCCGAATCGCAAATACATCGCCAAATGGCAAGCGGCCTATCGATGCCTATCGGATTTAAAAATTCAACTGACGGTAATCTTTCAGCCGCGGTAGATGCCGTGAAGGCAGCTGCAAGTCCGCATTCATTTTTAGGTATCAGCCACCAAGGCCAGGTCATCATCGCTGAAACTACAGGCAATAAATTCGGCCATATTGTTATGCGAGGCGGAAGCGACGGCCCGAACTATTCAGCGGAATATGTCGCTTTCGCGGGTGTAATGCTCCAAAAAGCCGGCATACCAAACGGCATTATCATTGATTGCAGTCATGCCAATTCCAATAAAGATTACAGGCTCCAGCGAAATGCCCTTATCGATATCGCTATGCAGGTTAAAACCGGAGCAAAGATTATAAGCGGCGTAATGCTCGAAAGTTTTATAGCTGAAGGAAACCAAAAGCCGGATAAACCTGAAAAGCTTTCTTACGGCAGGTCTATAACCGACGGCTGCATTGGATGGGAAGAAACACAGGAGCTTATCAGTGTTTTCGCCGACTCTGTAAAAATTTAAGGCTGCTTAATTTATTTTACGATGTAGACATAAAAATTATCGGGGACAATAGGTCCGAACGCAAAAGGCAGCGGCCCCCACATCGAAGTATAAAAACCCGCACCGATTCGCATATTCATCGTGGCCGCAAATTCCATAGATTGAAAAGTCATAAGTTCCAGCGGCGCGACAAGATTTTCAGGCAAAAGTTCTATGTTTGTATTATTTGCCGGTATTACTATAATTTCATTCTGCCCCACCAAAGGTTTTTGAAAATCGAATGGACGATTTCCCATAGCCTGCATGTAATATTGAAAGCCCCAATGTCCCTCAAACCATAATGTTTTATTGCTTTCATAGAAATTTTTTGTTATCGAAGCGGCCGCGTTTCTCGATACTCCAGCCCAACTGTAGTCAGCAGCACAGAATACCAGGCTTAATATTGCCGATCCGAGCAATGGCAGCAGTTTTAACTTTATACCTAAGTTTGGAATTAGCTCTATTTGCCGCATCAGGACGATTCCGACAGCCGGTATCATCGGCAAAATACTTCTGCTGTTAACTGTCCAATTCACATACGAAGCAAAAACAAACGTACCGAATATCCATAATGCAAGCAAAAGCATTTCGGCATTTCTAAACTTCCACAACTCCACCGCTGCAAAATATAAAATTAAAACCCCTGTAGCACCCATTAAACCCGCTTGTATCATGAAGCCGATTTTAACCACAGGATCATCTTTTAAATGATTCAAAGTAAGATTCAACAAAAACGGCATCAGCATGAATAAAACCAATAAAATCACAAACGCCGTTGAATTTCGTTTAGACTTAAGTAAAGGCAGGAAAAATAAAACCGAAATTATACATCCGCCGGTGAAATAAATGCCCGTCGAAGTTGCCCTGGCAAACCAACCCGGCCCGATAGACGGATTTACCCTGATTGCGTATTGGGCTGCATTGGAAATCAGACCCCTGCCATACATAGCTAATGTGTACCATTGGTAACCTGCCAGAATCAAAATTGGTATAACAAAAAACAAAACCCAAATTCCAATCCCTCGTTTTTTAAAAATTGTATAAACAAAAAGCAATGGCAGCAGTGAAACACCAAAATATTTAGTAAGTGCGCTTAATGTTATAAGGATAGCAGACCAGAAGAGGTTATTCTTTTTGTTCTGTTCTATGCCGGTTATCCAAAAATAAATGGCCCAAACCCAAAACGCCAGCATCATCGTATCGCACATGATATTCGTGCTTGATACAAGAAAACCCGGAGTAAGAACTCCCGCGAAAACTGCCAACGCCGGATTTGCACAGAATCTTTTCGCAAGAAAAAATGTTCCAATCGCGACTGCCGCCGCCGGCAGTAAAAATGCGATATGCAACACAACTTCACTATAACCGAAAATAGCCCCAACAATCGCGATATAATAGCAGCTCAATGGCGGATTTTGAGAAACTTCAGACATGCGGGAAACATAACCATACCAATTCAAGTCAAAGCCGTAGAAGTCCGCCGGATGCGAGTTGATTTGCTTCGCTGTCCATATAAAAAGCGGATCATCGAGATGGAAAGCTTTGTTGACGAATAAAGAAAGGCACAAAACCGTAACAACTCCCACTATTATGGGCTGCTTTAAACCTTGTTTATATTCTAAAGTTGATTGACTCTTTATCATAGCGAATAGCCTAAAAGAATATCCTTTTTAATACCAATCGTCAATGGAGTTTTCTCGTCCTAAACAATACTTGCAGTATGTTTCAATTAAGGTTATATTTACGCTCTTGATTTTAAGGACTTTGTATGGCCGAATCCAAAAAAACATCAACAGCCGAGTCTATAGCGAACACATTCGAGTGGATTATCACCGCTTTTGTGCTTGCGTTCGTTTTTCGCGCGTTCGTACTTGAAGCTTTCCGCATCCCAACCGGCAGCATGGCCGACACGCTCATGGGCGATCATTTTCGCATCCGCTGTACGCAATGCGGCTACAAATACGAATACAATTTCGATCCCTATGCCGCCCAGGCTTACCGCTCTTATGTCGGCAATGGTAATTTCAGGCTTCATCCATCTCCTCGCTGCCCAAGCTGCGGCTACTATGAAAAGCCTGACAAAATAGCCTCAAAATCCAACGGCGACCGTATTCTCGTTTTCAAAAGTCTCTACCAATTTGTTGAACCCAAAAGATGGGATGTTTTCGTCTTTAAAAATCCAACAGACCCGAAAATCAACTACATAAAAAGATTAGTAGGCAAGCCGGGTGAAACTCTCGAAATCATCGATGGCGATATTTACATCGATGGCAAACTCGCGCGAAGGCCGGCTCGTGTCCAGCAGGAACACTGGATGCCGATTTATAATAATAATTTTCAGCCCATTCAGCCATTTGAAGGCAGGTTCAACAATCATAACTGGCATCAGCCTTTTACAAATGAAGCAGATTCACAATGGCAATGGAATTCGGCTAAACCCCTGGAATTTACACTTGCCTCAAGCCCGAACAAGATTAATACATTATTTTATGACTCGCAAAAAGGAAACGATTTTCGTGCGACTTATGCTTATGACGATCCGCAGCAATACGACAATCAGCCATATTGCAGCGATTTATATTTGAAATTCGGCATGAAGCGGAATGATAATGGAGTTATCGGCATATCGCTGACTAAATATAATACCGCATACAAAGCAGCATACAGTTCAGATGGGCTTATGACAATCACGAAAACAGACCAGGGCGGCCCTGCTGTCGAACTTGCGAAAAAACAAATATCACCACTTTCCGATAAGTATGTACCCGTAAGCTTTTCTAATTCTGATCATTTGCTGGTATTTGAGATTAATGGTGAAACATTATCTTATGATCTCGGCATAGAACCAAACAGCGCAGGTGAGCCGAATATGGGTATTTCTCCTCAGGCGTCTGTCTTCGCAAGTGGTAATCTAACAATCGATGATGTCCAGCTATATCGCGACATCTATTATAACAATATTTCTCCTCGAGGGGAAACGTCGAAAATGCGTGCAGGCACAGGCAACCCCTTTACCCTGAACAAAGATGAATTTTTTGCTTGCGGCGATAACAGTCCATTCAGCTATGATTCAAGACTATGGTCAACTGAAGGTATCGGCAATAATGGAAAAAATTACAGAATGGGAATTGTGCCAAGAGATTATCTTGTCGGTAAAGCATTTTTCGTCTATTGGCCTGGCGGCTTCCGCCCGGGCAATTTCAAATTCGCCATTATTCCCAATGTAGGCAAAATGAGATTTATTTACGGCGGCGAATAATTATAATGGTATAAGTTCTATACCATTACGGCTTGTCTTTCCGCCGGGGTAAAGAATTTACATAGCATAGTTACCAATTGACCGCGATCTATCGGCTTGGATATGTAATCATCACATCCCGCCTGCAAGCATTTGCGTTCATCTTCATTCATCAGACTTGCTGTCATCGCGATTATCGGCTTTTTAAATCCCATAACATGCAGTTTCTTTGTGGCGTCATATCCGTTCATATTCGGCATCTGCATATCCATGAAAACGAGATCGAATTCTGCACTTTGGCTTATTTCAATTGCCTGCAGCCCATCAGATGCGATCATAACTTTAAAGCCGAGTCCTTCAAGGATACTTCTCATAAATTCCTGGTTAGCAGGTGCGTCTTCCACAAGCAGTAATTTGCCTGTAAATCTTCCTCGAAATTCTTTATCGTCTTTATGATGCGGTGCTCTTATACTTATAGCATCACATGGGATAGTTAACGAAAATTCGGAGCCTTTACCAACCTCACTTTTTAAACTTATATTCCCGCCAAGCAGCCGGACAAGTTGTCTTGTAACCGCAAGTCCAAGACCGGTACCGCCGTATTTGCGCGTCATACTTCCATCAGCCTGTGTAAAAGCTTCAAATATAGCATCATGTTTATCAGTTGGAATTCCAATGCCTGTATCTGCCACACGGAATTCAACGAATGGTTTTTCATCCTGGATTAAGGATTCCGCTGTGAATTCAATTTTTCCGCTTTCAGTAAATTTAATTGCATTGCTTATTAGATTAATCAAACTCTGACGCAGCTTTATCGGATCTGTTTTCACATATTGCGGAACATTTGGCGAACATGAAACCTTAAATTCAAGGTTTTTTTGTATAGCTTCAGGCAGCATCAGAGATTCGACATTTGCTATAAGTTCGTGAATATCGCATTCGATTTTATCAACCTTCATTCTTCCCGCTTCAATCCTTGAAAAATCGAGAATATCATTTATCAATAATAGAAGTCTTTTCGCGCTGTCAAGAATCAGTTTGACATATCCTTTTTGCTCTTCTGACATCTGTTCTTCAGCAAGGACTTCACCGAAACCTATAATTGCGTTCATCGGGGTTCTGATTTCATGGCTCATATTCGCGAGAAACTGACTTTTTGCCACGTTTGCTTTTTCTGCCTCTTCTGCGAGCTTATTTGCCTCCATCGTGGTTTGCATCAGTCTTGCATTTATCTGTTCGAGTTCACGTTTAGACTCTGTTGTGCTTGCTTTCGATTTCTTTCTTTCAATCGCGTACCTGATGGTCTTAATCAATGTATATTCAAGTCCGCTTCCTTTAACTAGGTAATCTTCAGCGCCTGCGCGTATTGCCTCCAGCCCTGCTTCCTCATCGTCAAAACCTGTCAGCACTACGATTGGAACGTTAGGTACGACTGCCGATACTTTCTCAACAATCTCCGTTCCTCTGCAATCGGACAGATTAAGGTCCTGCAGTACGATGTCGTAGCTGCTTTCGGGCAATTTCTGCATTGCTTCCGATAACGATGCTGCCGTTTCTACGTTGAATCTGACGTGTCCCTGAGCCTGCACTAAAATTAACTTTACAAGCCTTCGGTCAAGTTCGTCATCATCAACAAGCAAAACTTTTACTATACTGTCTGCTTGGGTCATGGACAACTCTCTTGCAAATCGTAAACCAATAATCGCTTAATGTTTGAATTACTTCCTGGAAATCCGGGAGATTAACAGGTTTCTTAATATAACCTGCCGCCTGGAGTCTGAAACTTTCAAGGATATCTCTATCGGCATCGCTGGTTGTTAAAATAACAACAGGAATAATCTCAAGCGTCGTATCAGATTT
>JBDKUM010000236.1:0-5282 GCA_039679715.1 Phycisphaerales bacterium | reverse complement strand
CGTGCCCCGTTCTTCCTTGCTGCGCGAACTGAACATGATTATCTCTCAGCGCCTTGTCGGCGTATTATGCCCGCATTGTTCAGAGGAACATACCCTGTCTTCATTAGAACAAATGGTCTTATCCGAAGAAGAAATTAAATATTTAACTTCTCCCAGAGCCCATTTGCGCTCCCGTGGAAACGCAGAAGCCGTAAAAAAATGTCCGCATTGTCAAAATGGCTATGAACGGCGTGTAGCAGTTGCCGAATACGTTGTATTTGATATGGCATTGCGGGATGCACTTTTGAACAATGTCAATTTTTCTACCATTTACAGCATTCTGCATAAGAAAGGCTTTCGATCCATGTGGCAAAAAGGCTTGTACATGGTGGCCTGTGGGGAAACCGATCTCATGGAAGTCATTCATGTAATCGGTAAAAGTTAAAAGGGAGGAGGATGGTGATTATTTTGTTTTTTAAAACGGATAAGCCAACCCAGGCGGATCTATGCCAGTTCTTTCGCATCATTTGCCGCTATTACAGTGCCGGTATCTCACTCATCAACAGTGTAGAACAATATCGTAAGAACTGTGAAAAAAAACAATTACAAGCTATTATGCAGAGCTTGCTGCGAGATATGAGAGAGGGATTGCCTTTTTCCGATGCAATGCGGAAAGCTCCTTTTTTCCCGGCGTATATCGTTGAATTGATGCATGTAGCCGAAAGTACCGGGCAGATCAAAAAAATCCTGGATGAAATTGTTTTTTTCCTGGAACAAAATATTGATATTAAGCGCGAAGTAAACTCCGGCCTGTATCCCGCCAAATTTTTCCTTGGCGGCGTAGTTCTTTCCTTTTGTATGGCCATTTTTGTTTTAATCCCGAAAATGGCTGACATCCTCAATGATTTAAATACCGATTTACCCATGATTACAGCCGTGGTGCTAAACGGAGGAATGTTTCTGGCTCATATGTGGCCACTGTTCGCGCTTCTTTGTATTACCGGCTTTCCCGCTTATCAATATGCAAAAAAAATGTATCCGGAACGTATCGACCGTTTGAAATTGAAACTTCCTTTTTTCGGGCAGGTGAATTATTACAACCTACAATATGAAATGACAAAGATTCTATCCCTTGTCCTGCAAAGCGGCATTCCGATGCAAGATGCGTTAAAATACACAGCTATCGCAGTCGATCACATTCCGCTTAAAAATACATTGTATCAAGCATCCGCAAAAGTCAAAAATTCCGGCAGCAACACAGCGGATGCCCTCCAAAAAGCCGATACAGAAAAACTGATTCATCACGATTTGTTTATTATGATCCGGGCCGGAGAAGAATCCGGAAAAATGGTTGATATTTTAGAAGATGAAGCGGAAGATTTTCGCAAAGATCTCCTGGCTCTCTCTAAAAACCTGGGAAACAAAGTGGGAACATCCATTATTATTCCCGGAATGTTATGCATCATCTTACTGATGATTTCGATTTTTGCACCTTTAATCCATATGATGACCGCAGCCACCAGTATGATGTAGAAAGGAAGCAAGCAAGATGAAAATAACAAAACAGGCCTTTTTTTCAACCGAATTGGCAATCACAATAGCCGTTGCCATCGTCCTGTTTATCGGAATCGCGTATAAAGGAAGTGAAGCCCTACAGGATGGCAGGACAAGCAAAGCCACAGCATCTGCAGCCTCCATAGGAGCAGTTATCAGCGAATACAAAATGGAGATTGGCGCGTATCCGGAATCTCTTGACAAACTGACCGTCAAAAACGGCAGTTACGGGCCATGGCTTTCATCAATTCCGAGAGATCCCTGGGGACATGCCTATATCTATCAGTACAGCGATGATGGATATGTCATCTATAGCTGCGGAAAAAGCGGATACTCGCATGGATCAACGGTCAGCGCTATCAGTAAAGGTGATATTGGATTTACAGGAAGATGAGAAAATACGAGACGCAAGACAAAAAACGAGGAGGAAGTATAATGATGACTCATATTGAAATGATGGTACATCAAAACAATCTGAAAAAAAGAGGCTTTTTCAGCACAGAATTAACAATTTGTATTGTAGTTGCCTTGATCTTAATGTTCATTACATTTTTAGCCTATCCGGAATATAAAAATAACGCAAACAGGACAACCGCACAGCAAGATTTGCGAATGCTAAAATCTGCAGTAGTATCCTATGCAGGTCTGGCAAATGACTCGAAGCCGCCGGCTAATTTAGGCCAATTACTGGCGAATCCATCGTTAACTGCGGATGAGGCCATCGACGGAGTGGAACATGGCGCGTTTTTGGACAAAAAGAAAGGCTGGACAACGGATAGCTCCAGTATTAAAGACCCCTGGGGCGAGGCTTATCAATACACATATGATGCTGCAAATGGAACCGGTACAATTTCTACAAACGGTGGCGGCAAATCAATGAGCATTCCATTCTAATATTCATATGATAGAAAAATACGCGGCTTTAATGTCGCGTATTTTTCAAGGAGGGAATTTTGTGCAAGTTGAATTTATAAGGAAACAAAAGAAAAAGCATGGGTTTATGCTTTTTTCAGCCGTTCTATCGACCATTGTATTTATGATGCTTGCCGGCGCTTTTTTTGCCATGTATGGCGGTCAGTTTTCATTAATCCAAAATGGCCGGACTGCTATACAGGCACAGCAATATGCCGAAATCGATGCGAATACCTTGCGCTTATCATCGTATGCTGATCTAGACACAAAAGCACATGCACGACAGTCAATTACTAGTATCGCCAATGCTGCCGGTTGGGAAGATGAAATCAGCATTGGGGCAGAACAAACTCTCAATGAAGATAGCAATAATAAGCAACGGATTGCTACAGTAAATATTTATAAACAAGGGGACATACAATCCCGGTATACGCTGCAGCTACCGCTATCTTCCCAAGGTAGCGGTAGCTCAGTACCATCGGGTACGATTCTTCTATGGTCAGGTTCTATTGACTCTATCCCATCTGGATATCATCTCTGTGATGGTACAAACTCAACTCCTGATTTAAGAAATAAATTTATATTAGGAGCGGGAAATACTTATGCGGTGGCAACTACTGGCGGCGAAACAACGCATAAATTAACAATTGAGGAAATGCCAAGCCATAACCATTCACTTATTGAAGGTATTAATGTTAGAGTTGTTAATGGTTACGCTTTTTCGAATGGGTGTTCTTTTGGTCAATCTAGTGATACGGCGGGACCCAAATTGGATACTATTGCAAATGCTATATCAATTGGTTATACCGGAGGAAATCAGCCGCATAATATAATGCCACCGTATTACGCCCTAGCGTACATTATGAAATTATAGCAAACGCCAGTTGACACTTTACACGGCTAAAACCGTGGGATTATTGTGTAAGGAGCTGAAAATCAGCATGAAATCTAATTTATGCAAAATATCAGAAACATCTAGCACGTTTACATTTATTACCTTACATATTAAAACAAAATGCCAGCGGACTTACATACATTCCGTGAACGTTGCTTCTTACGCCTCTCAACTTGCAGCTTTAATTATTCCCAATGAAATTGATGTGGTTAAAATTGCGGGGCTTCTCCATGATGTCGGAAAAATAATGATTGACGATAAAATATTGCATAAAAATGGCCGGCTAACCTCAGTTGAATACGAAGAAATGAAAAAGCACTCTATATATGGGTATGAATATTTGAAAGCATCTTGTGAATTTGAACAATATGCGGAAATTGTACGACATCATCATGAACGCTGGGACGGATATGGGTATCCGGACGGTTTGTCAGGAGAAAAAATTCCCATTCATTCCCGCATTATCGCCATTGCCGATGCCTATGCCGATATGACGAGTATCCGCGAATACAGGAATCCTCTATCAGCAGCCGAGTCCTTCCATGAAATTAAAAAAAATGCCGACAGCCATTTTGATCCGATTCATTCTCAACTATTCTTGTCATAGCTTAGCAATCAAAAATCTTCCTCAATGCGAAGGTAATTATAGCCCTCAATAGCAGCCTTTCCGGCTATCCATAATTGATAGCCGCCTTTTCCCGGTCCCGGATTAGTGGAATTCCACTAATCCGGGACTTACTTATATAGTTCATTTTTTTCAGCTTGGATTGAAGATTATAAGACTCTCACTTTTATTATTTTTGTTAAGGTAGACATATAGGGAATTGAGCAAACTTATGGGGCATTACTCAAGCTAGCAAATGAGATAGGAGGGGCAAAAGTGAGAAAAAAGGGGGTTTTAACATTTCAGTTAGTGATACTGCTTACTGTGATGACGATCCTTTTGAGTTCGGGAGTAATCTACACTTCTCAGTTGGTGAGAAATACCAAAGTTCAAGAATTAAAAACAGAATGCAGTATCATCGACCGATCCTTAGAAGCCTGGGCATCATCGCATAAGAAAATACAGGAAAATTCCATTGTATATGACAAGACAGGAACCGTATATGCGCAGCAAAGACTTTATCCGAAAACATTGACCGATTTGGGTGAATTGCAAACAAGAGGATTTTTCTCTAGCAAAATTGATTTAGCAAAATTTCATTATGCAACGCAGGACAACGGAACGGCGTATCAGTTGGAGGTGAACCTGCCCGATGGAACCATTTATAAGAGTCAGCAAAGCGCTTTTTAGAATCGTGAAAAATGTGTCCATTATGAACACATTCGTTCTGTTTGCCTTACTGCTGTCGCTTATTTGCTATGGAATGCCATTTTTTCTGGCACGGCTGCATTTTCTTATCTTGCCGTCCATCGGATTGCTATACCTCTGCATGATGGCGGAAGATTTTATTTACCAAAGCGTAGACATGAGACTTTGGCAAGTTCTTTTCCTGTGTATGCAAGCTTATAGCTTTTTTTCAGTACGCTTTTATGCGGATTTTATAGTAGGGATATTTCTTTTCTTTGTCTTGTTTTCCTTTTCATGGAAAATATCGAAAAAAGAACAAACAAATCACATAGACAGTGACAAGACGAGCCCTGCGTTTTTACAACTTCCCTTTGGATTCCTGCCAAGTCTAGGATTCGCGTTGGTCATTAGATTCTTTATTCCCCTTCCGGTACCTGCGATAGATTTCTTTGCGGCGTATAGCCTGATGAAAGAACAATGATTTCTCACTTATTTCATAATTGGCGGCGCTTGCATTTTTTTTCTTTTTGCCTGTTATCGACAGCGAAAACTGTATCAGGCGGAGAAGATGCGGCAGCCAATACAATATGGGATGGGCGGCGGCGATGTCTGGGTATGCAGCGCATGGATCGCCTTTTTGGGCCTTTCGCA
>JBDKUM010000235.1:0-53177 GCA_039679715.1 Phycisphaerales bacterium | reverse complement strand
ATGGTAAAAAAATTTCAGCCGGGCGAATATCTACCCTTTACGCAAATGGATGTTTTGTAGATATACATACCCGGCCGAAAAATCCTGAACGTATCTCCAAAAATGTCATTGCGATTTCAATCCCTTTAGGGAGGGAGTCTTTTGGACGACCGCGGCAATCTCAATTCTTGGAATTTAGAGATTCCTGGATGTCAGTTAGCTGATTGCCAGGTCTCTGATAATCCCGTGTGCAGCTTCGTTCTTGAATTCCAGCGTGTATTCGCCAATTAGCTGTCCGCATTCATAATCGCCGCTGCTCGCAAGTGGTTTGAAATGGAAGCTTCTGCCTGCCAAAGGCAAAACGCTTATACGTGAGGTGTCAAGGAGCAATACAGCATCTTGCGGAACCCATCTGCTTGTGATTATCCTGCATACTCCGAAATCGCTTTCATAAACGCTCACCATATCAGTGTAAGCTTTATCAGCAGGACCAAAGCTTCTGCTTGCAGTGAGGAATGAATTAATCTTTCGTTTCTGATAGCCTCCGACAACTATCAAATCAACATTGCCGCAGCTGTTCTCCCAAATCTGACGAAGAACGTAATTAAGCTTTGCTTCATCCAGACCTGTACCGCTCGGAAATCCTGTATCGCCAGGCCTGAAAACATTTGTTGCAATGCTTTGAACCAGACCCTTCATGCTCCTTCGAACAGTTCCTGAACCTTGCGGATTAGCCGCAGCCTGACCGCCGTTAATTACTGTATTTTCCAAATCACGAATAAGCTCGCGCAGTCTTTCCGATTTCTGATAATCCATCTCATCCGAAATGCCCAAATGACTTGCTGCGATATTCGTTCCGCTGACTTCAACACCGGCCGTAAATATCTGCGTGTAGTTTCCGTAGCGAACCCGGTTTGTAAATCTCGTCGCAGGCTTATCATCACCTTCAAGAGCCGCGTTGCCTAAAATAAATATCACTTGTCCGTTTGTAATATTTTCAGGCGTTGTACCCGCGTATCCTCGAACAACTGTAATTGTATTATCCGAAACACCCGTTACCAGCATGAGTTCTTCACTTTCTGCCGCTTGGATTTGGTCTCCGGTTCTGAATCGGTTTCCGTTTGCAACGTTGAAACTCGTCTCGCCATCCGGATCGCTTATAGAAGCGTCATTGATATTATCTTTATTCGGAATCAGTGAATCCTCAAGCCATTCATGATATGTGCTTTTCGCCTCACGCATAGGGTCGCCTAAAGCGTCAAGCAAAAAAGTTTCCACTGGCGATATGATTCCCACAATATCAGAAACGTCTTCTGCTATTTCGGGCAATGTTACGCCCGCTGAATATGTTGCTTTACCTGTAAATGCCATAATTTATTCCCTTTCTTTATTTCAAAATTATCTTTGTGCCTTTGCTGAAGCAACGCGCAAGCCCCCGAATTTTTTCAGGAATTTTATTCCTCAATATAAAATTCAGAGGGGGTGGCTACACCAAATTTCTTCTCGTTCGCAGGTACTCCTGCAAAGCCGCTCTTGAACTGCTTTGACTTGCCTTTTTCGCCGCACGTTCCAGAGTTCCTGTCGTCCCCGACAACTTATCTTTGACACCGCTTGTCTTAGAACTGACTTTTACAGATGAAGGCTCATTAAAAAGATAACCCTTTTCTTTCCTCATCTGTTCAACCACTTCGCTGGCACTTGTTTCTGAATCTTTTTCGAGTTTGCTTCTGCCGATTATTACAGCAGCTTCTAAATCTCGTACACCTGCCGAAACAAACTTATCAATCAATTCTCTCTCAATTTTCATTTGTGAAATATTTTTATTTAATTTCTCAATTTCACTTTTTTTACTGACAAGTTCCTGTTCCAGAATTGTTTTCTTTTGTTCAGCAAGCTGTGCTCTTTTCCGATAACGAATTGCTTCACTCACATCAACGAGTTTTCCGGCTTCAATTCGTTCTGCTGCCGAATCGCTGCTTTGTTCTTGTTCTTCTGAACTCAAATTTTCTGCGTCATTCTGACTCATTAAAAACCTTTCTACAAATGTTTCATTATCATTCTCGCAAAAGCGTCCACAACTTTTCACTTTTCACTTTAAACTTATTACTTTACACTTTCATCTCGTATCCAAGCTCTCGTAATACCTGTTCCTGTCGAACACCAATCTCTAATTTCATTTTCGCCTCCTCAAGCTTTTCAGCCATATTCTCCGGCAATGGGCTTGGGAAAATCACATCGAAATTCCTCTCATCTTTGGAATTTGGATAAATCTTCGTCACATCCAGCACATGCATGATCATTGCTGCGATTTCCTTAATGCCTTGTCCGTATGCGTAATGCTTCCGTTCAGTCTTGGCGAGCATTCCCATCAAAGTCATTTTCAAAGCGATCGCACTTGTGAGATTTCCGATTTTGTCTTTCAAGACCCCCGCCGCAA
This sequence comes from Phycisphaerales bacterium, assembly GCA_039679715.1. GTDB lineage: Bacteria > Planctomycetota > Phycisphaerae > Sedimentisphaerales > UBA12454 > UBA12454. The sequence goes on along the minus strand of JBDKUM010000235.1, from coordinate 50,761 downwards.
CTGGCGTTACACCGCTCGTCTTATCCAATGCTTCACGTATTTCAGCTATATGCGAATCTTCACTTGGCGAATTACCATCTCCCCCGAACTGTTGAATACTTGCTTCCGGGTTATCCGTACACCACATTCTGCCCGGCGATACAGCCCTGTTCTCAACCCCTTCGATTCCTTTCGCCAGATACATCTTAAATGCCTGGAAAGTTATCCTGCTTGCTCTGTCGCTCAATCTCGTATTCAATTCATCCTGCAAAGGAATGAGAGCCTCAACATCACTTATTCCCTCATAATATAATGGCTGTGCTATATTTTGAATGTGAACCACCGGCAGTATGCCGATTATATTGGGTCCTTCCGCGGTAAGTTCTTTATCTTCATATCTCTGCCACCAATCCGAAGAAATGATTTCCGTAACTGCTATCGATTTTCGCCCTGAATTACCATTTCCCGGCGAAAGTAATTTTCTTAAAAAATTTCCTTCTGATGCAATGTCGTTTTTCTGCTCAATAAAATGCTGAACATAAAAATTAATTTTACGATAATCTCTTTCGTCTAGAATAGGCAATGCTCTTTGAGCCTCAATCAATTCTATGTTGCAGTCACTAATAAGTTCCATTAACTCGTTAGCACCTAAATTCATGTTGGGCATTTGTAAATAATCCGCTATTTTTTGCCCCGGCCGTACTATACAGTCGACAAACCCGTAAACAGCTCCCAGCACTGCCATATCCTGGAAAAATCTTACTCCCCCATTTGCGTCAAATACAGATTTGATGATTTTATCAATTTCTTTTCTTCTGCTTGTATCTTCCGCTCTGCTGACGATATCCACACCTTTACCAAACAAAAAATCTACCATCGCGTTTATTCGCCAGCCGATATCATTTTCAATAACAACTTCTTTTCTCTCTATATCCGCCGCCGCTTTCCCGCCGACAACACCGCTTTTCGTTGTCCGCTTAATACCCGTGATTCGTGCCGGCAATCCTATCTCCTGCGCCTGAATGTATGTTTTAGCAGATTCATTCATTTTCGCGTCCGCTGCCGACAATCCCGCAGGACAATACATTGGATTTTGATAATAATCCCATAATCTCCCGAAATGATTCTGCATATCGACCCATTGTTCATCAACAAGCCAGTCGATATAATTTGAGCTAAGACCAGTGGTTTCAAAGTTTGTAAAATCGAATCCCATTTATAATCTCCGATTAGTGTTTTATGTTGCCTTCCACCCTTACAATGAACTTGCGCATAAATAATCAATCAGAGCAGGTTATTTTTGCTTTCGGAACGTAAGTGCTTGTAGAATAAGAATGAAAAATAATTTAGAATAATTTACGTGAGGGTATTTTCTTGCGCATTTAGAGAAATTGCCTTATTTGAATCAATGATAATAATGTTGGATTTTTATCCATTTTATTGTACAATTATTCTGTTTTGTAGAAATGTCATGAAAAAATGGGGACTGACTCAATTAGACGCGGTCTTTAGCGGCTAATTGTGCCTGTACCCATTTTTCAGTTTGATATATTTTTCTACAGAGCAGTAATTTCTGGTATTTGCAAGAAAGAAGATTACCCGCCTCAGGTGGGCAATCTCAATTCTTCGAATTATTAGTGGTTCACTTATTTTTTTTAAAGGCACAAAAATGAGCAAAATTAACATTCTCGATGAAATTCTCGATTTCGCTATAGGCAATGAAATAGACGCATCTAATTTTTACAAGTCCTTGGCTTCAAAATCTAAAAATAAAGAAATGAAAGAAGTGCTTTTAAATTTCGCTGCTGAAGAGCGGGGACATAGAAAAATTCTGGAAGACGTAAAGAAAGGTAAAAATCCAATTGTAACTGGTGGAAAAATAGTAGATCTAAAGATCGCGGATTATGTTGTTGATATAAAGCCTTCTGATGATATGAGTTATCAGGACATCATCACTCTTGCTATGAAAAAAGAAAAAGCATCCTTCGCTTTATATACAGACCTCGCAAATCAGTCTCCCGACCCTGAAGCTAAAAAACTTTTTACCGCTCTCGCCCAACAGGAAGCCAAACATAAACTGCGTTTCGAACTCGAATATGATAACATTGTTTTGAAAGAAGATTAACCGTCCACCTGTCATTCCGACCGGATTCTGCGTAGCTTCAGCGAAGCAGAAGAAGTCGAGAAATCTTAAAAACAAGTAATTCCAATGACTCCAGAAGATATAATTAAATTTTTCAACATGATTCCCCTTCCAAACGAAGGCGGCTATTACATTGAAACATACAGATCCCATGAATTATTAAACAATCTACCTCAAAGGTACCAAGGCCAACGCTGTTTTTCCACCTCGATTCTTTATTTAATTACGCCTGCAAGCTTTTCCAAATTGCATAAGGTCAAAAGTGATGAAATATTCCATTTCCACTTTGGCGACCCCGTTGAAATGTTACAAATAACCGAAACAGGACAAGTGCAAACATTAATCCTTGGAACAAATTTTCTTGAAAACCAGAAACCCCAGGCCATCGTCCCTAAAGACACCTGGCAGGCTGCAAAACTCCTTCCCGGCGGTAATTTCGCTCTCCTTGGCTGTACCGTCGCCCCCGGATTTGAATTTGCAGATTACCAGCATGCTGATAAAGATAAGATTATAATGCAATTTCCAGACGCAAAAGCATTAATAGAAAAATATCTATGACAAACGACCACATAAATGACAAAAAATATAAAATAAAACATTCTCTATTTGTCCTTTTGGCAATTGCGTTCATACTCTTGCTTATTATTGCTATTATCGATATTATTGGAGTAAAGACAATTAGTCGAGATAGTCTTGTATTCGATATCCATTGCTATTCTATGGGTCTTACATTCTGGTTTGCGTCATCTATTTTTATAGCCGCTTTGTACAAACTGAAGTTATTCAAAGAAATCACAATAAATATTTTATTAGGCTTTTTACTTGGCGGAATTTGGTGGCTAATTACCTTTATATTTCTCATGATAGGATTTCATAGTATTATCGGCGGCTCATATTGATTTCATATTTAAAAGAATATAGTTTTGTATTTTGCGTCACCTTGTTAAACTGCATGCATTGCTTATCTCGTATTTTATATTCGTGTTAATTCGAGTTCATTCGTGGTTTCATAGGTTTAGGTCTCTGTGGCTAAAATAAATAAATTTTCTCTGTGGCTAAAAGAAGTCAGAATACAATTCTGTACCGCAAGTATTTTGCCGATTGCTCTCGGCACCTCCCTGGCTTATTCGCACACCCATAATTTCAATATGTTCTTATTCATCCTCGCAGCCGTTTCAATGTCCTTTTTCCAAATGGCCTCAAACGTAATTAATGATTATTTTGACAGCCTTTCAAAAAATGATTGGTACAACCAGAATCCTTCATCCTATTCTGGCGGCAGCCAGATGATCCAAAAAAAACTTTTATCCGAAAAAGAAGTTTTAACCGGCTCATTAATCCTTTTCGCATGTGGTTCGCTCCTCGGTTTAATTATCGTAATAATTACCAAAAGCATTTTAATTTTATTATTAGGTTTCATCGGCCTGCTTGGCGGCATGTTCTACACCGCCCCGCCCCTAAAACTTGGCTACCGTACCGCAGGTGAAATTACCATCGGATTTCTCTTCGGCATTCTGCCTGTCTACGGTGCTTATTATATTCAAACAGGAACAATTAATTTGATTCCTTTGTTGCCTTCACTATTAGTTGCACTTTTAATTTTCCAGGTAATCTTCGCAAATGAATTCCCTGATTACAAAGCGGATAAAGCCGTCAACAAAAGAACACTGGTTGTCACTCTGGGCATAAAAAAAGCGGCCTTACTTTACAAGACCGCTTTGGTATTCATTATCGTTTTGAGTTTTATTCTTATTAAATCTTATATCCTGAATGTAATAATCATGCTGACCTGCTTAAAATGCTTCGTTGATTCCAACCCTGACAAACTGACTCAAAACGGCTATTTCACTTTAAGCAAATCGACCATTCTGCTCCACACTATTGCGTGTTTTTCTCAAATAATTGCGGCTTTAATGATTTAAGCCTCCCTGTTACATTAGCCGCATATTCTTCATTGCCCGACTTGCCCGTTGTCGGATACCTATTATTAAATATCTGTTCTTTCAATAAAGCTACACGATTTTCAGGATTGGGATGCGTCGAGAAAAATTCTATCGACCTTGATTGGCTTTGACGTTCCAAAACTTCCATTGTCTCTACCATTCCGTTAGGCGTGTATCCTGCTTTAACAAGATAACCAAGCCCAACTTCATCTGCCTGCTTTTCCTGTGACCTCGAAAAAGACATGCTTTCCAATTGCGCAACTATACCCGCGATTTTCACTCCGCCGGTAGGAACTTTATAGCTCGCTGCCGTTAAGCCTATATTAATCAAAGTACTCCTTGTAATTTGATTTGCAATGTGCCTCGCTGTAACATGCGCAGTCTCATGTGCCAAGACACCGGCCATTTGCGCCTCGCTATTCAACTGCGCCAGCAATCCCGTTGTTATATAAATATATCCGCCCGGAATCGCAAATGCATTTACCGTATTCGAATCAATCGCCTTATAGTTAAAACCATAATCCGGCACATGGCTTACAGCCGCGATTTTCTGCCCCACTGAATTGATATAACTTTGCAGTTGCTCATCTTTAAAACTTGCTCCGAGTTCTTTTTCAACTTCTTTGGAATAATCCAGTCCCATCTTTTTCTCTTCTTCGGGACTTACTAGTATTAATTGATGCTCACCCGTTACAGGATTTACAGAACATCCGCCGGAAATAAACGCAGCCATCATTCCAATCGACAATAAAAATAAAAATCTCATAATTTATCCTTCAAACAAACCTTGGCTTACTTTAGAAATTAGATATAAAATTTTAAAATATTCAAGAGGATTTTCCCTTGATATTCATATATTTTATGATATTATACCTCTACTATATTATGGAGGATGGATTTAAATGAGCAGAATGCTTAGGAGATTTATGATTTTGCTTGCGGCCGCATGGTTGCCGGCAATTTGCGGATGCAATATCCCCAAAGAACAGCTTATAGCTTTCAACAAGTACTACGAGGCCTCGGATTTTAATTCAGCTCTTATTTTCGCCGAAACAAAAATCAAAAAAGGCAAAAATCCTTCAGGAGAAGACTTGCTTTGGGCTTTGCAGGCAGCTTCCATAAAAAGAGATTTACAGGATTACAATGCCAGCACCCAATTCTTTGACAATGCCGAAAATCATTTGAAATACTACGATACCCGATCATCCATTGGAGATGAAATCTCTGCTGTCGCTGTAAACGATAATATCATGCCTTATAAAGGCGCCGAATACGATGGAGTCATGACAAATACATACAAAGCCCTCAATTTTCTTTGTGAAAAAAAATCTGATTTAGCACGCGTCGAATTCAACAGGGCAATCGACCGCCTTCGAAGAACAAAAGAAAAATTTGAAAATGAAATTAGCAAGCAAAAGGAAAACATCAACAAAGCGACATATAGTAACCTGGCTCAAAAAAGCATCGATAGCAACAATTTTCAAAAAGCTTTGTGTCAGAATTACCCGCAGCTTAACGAATATCAGCCTTACAAAGATTACATCAATCCTTTTGTCACCTACGTCGCCTCTATTTATTTTAATTCTGTTGGAGAACCGGCAATTGCCAGGGATTTGTTAAAAGAAACCCATGGCCTTGTCCCCGCAAATAAATATGTAGAAGAAGAATTTAAGAAAACTGATGAATTACTCTCGCAACAGGATGTTTTGAAAAATTCTGTTTGGGTTATATATGAAAATGGATTAGGCCCTGTAAAGGATGAATTCAGAATTGATTTACCGCTTTTTATTGCTACTTCCAGAGTTCTTTATGCTGGTATAGCTCTGCCAAAGCTTACAAACAGAGATATTGCATTTTCCTGTTTACAAATCAATGCTGATGCAAATATGTACGAGACAGCTGTTGTTTGTGATATGGAAAAAATCATACAAAGTGAATTCAAAAAGGATTTTGAAATTATACTGATAAGAACAATTATTTCAGCGACAGCAAAAGCCGTTGCTCAATATGCCGTCTCACAGCAGGATTCTACCGCCGCCACAGTTGGCACTATCATGATTGCGGCATATTCATTTGTTACAACTGCCGCTGATGTAAGGATTTGGACTGCACTACCCAAAGAATTCCAGATTGCCCAATTTGACATACCACAGAATAAAACAATTACAATAACGCCCTTTAATGGCCAGCCTTTCGATATCGAGTTGCCCGATTCGGAAAAAACTATTATTTATATAAAAATTATTAACAAAAATACAAAACCAATTTACAATGTAATCCCATTATAAAAAACGTTTTTAAGGAGTATCTGTATGAAAAAGTATTTTCTGCTATTATTTTATACCACCTCTGTCTTTCTTCTTAATGGTTGCAACGAACCATACAAAGATGACAGGGTAACCGTATCAAGCGGCGTATCCAGAAGCACCCTCGCTGATAATATTTTAACACGTCCTGTTTACGGCGCATTTACCTTATTAGTCGGGTATGGAATAGATTTGAAAGATGTCAAAGTTTTCAAAAATGAAGCCGGTTTTCTCGAAATACAGGTAACAGGCCACAACCGTGCTGTCTACAATAAAAGCTTCGATTACAAAGTCGATTGGATTGATGCAAATGGAATTAGCGTTGATTCCAAGGCAGCCGTTTGGAATACGATTTTCGCAAAATCAAGAAGCATTTTCAGCTTCAAAACCGTTGCCCCATCACGGGATGCTGTCGATTTCAGAATGAATACAAGACCAACACCAAATTAATGAAAGGATTGTAAAATGAAAAAACTTTTTTTTCTGTTTGTTATACCTCTTATGGTAACCGGTTGTAATGATGTCCAGAGAATCGACACCGTCAACGATCAGGGCAAACAGGTCATGTCGCTTGATTACAGGGATTTCGACCAGGCAGCCAGTCAATGCATACAATCACTGATTGAATCGGGAGTACTTGCCAAAACCGATGGCAGTAGATATGTGCTTTCCACTGGCGTTATTATTAACGACACAATGCAGCGAATCGATACAGAGCAGCTCACAGCAAAAATCGAAAAAGACCTTATGAATAGCGGCCTTGTTGTCATGACTTCCGCTGTCGGAGGCACAGCTTCTAACCGCGATGATACTGTTTATGGATTGAGGGATGTTCGCGACTCTTCAAGGGGGGAGGAATTTAACCAGGACACTCTTCCGAAACAAGGACAAATTATTGCTCCTGAATTAAGTATGACTGGTAAAATTTTCCAGCGAAATCTAACTTATGATAAACACAAACAACAGGTTGAATATTATTTTGAGTTGAAAGTTACAAACCTTAAAACAGGTCTTAGATTCTGGCAAAATGAAGTGCTGATTGGCAAACGAGGTTCTAACAAAACTGTCGCATGGTAAATGATATTAGGAACATATTATGAAAAAATTAACTATATTATTGTTGAGTATCGTATTTTCTCTTCAGGTTTATGCTGAAACAAAAGAGATTATTCAGGAAGGCAAAGGCGTTGCTTCCACAAGGGAAGAAGCAATAAAAAAAGCCATCTTTGAGGCTGTGGCAAGAGCAAAAGGCATTAACGTCAACTCAAAAGAATTATCTTTCCGCTATGAATCCGTCATAGCCGATGTTGAAAAGACACCATCCGGAGGCAAAGAAGTCGGCCTCGATGTGGTTTCAATAAGAGCAAACCATACCGCCCCGCAAACTGAAATCAGGGCTTTGATAAAAACTTACGAGATTCTTGAGGAATCGAAAATAGATCCAAACACCTGGCAGGTGAAAGTTAAAGCCTGGATTTACGATTATCAGACCCCCGAAAAAAACAACAGAATAAGAATTGCAGTCATGCCCCCCGAAATTGATCAGCATGAATTTTATTTTGGAAATATTGAATACACCGCCCCTGAATGCAAAGAACTTGAGAAAAAAACTCATCAGCGAGGAATAAAGCTTAAAGATAAGAAAATAGGCCATCTCATTACACAGGCCTTAAATTCAAAACTTAATGCCGCAAATAAATTCGCTATTCTTGATAGACAGTACGTTGACAAACTTTTGCTTGAAAAAGAATTAATTTGGTGTGCCGATGGCTCACTTGAAGACAAAGCAAAGATTGGAAATCTCCTCGGTGCCGATTACCTTCTTACCATTACCCTTAATGAAGCGCAAATACCCGTTGATATAAAATATTTGCAGTCTATCGGCCAATGCAGTTGTGAACATGAGGCGAAAATCAAATTGGATTATTCCTTGATTGTCGCCGCTTCAGGACAAATCAAGTATTCAGATTCTGTAAATATCTGGCTGGAATACAATGCTGATGTCCAGCGGCTGGTGCCGCAATGGAGAAATGACAGGGTTGACTATTCAGAGATCACCGAACAATTGATCAATTTGGCTGTTTCACCGATTGTGGAAACCATCGCCGAAGGTCTTTATCCCGCAAAAATCACTAAAATTCTGCCAAATGGGATGTTGATAATAAACAAAGGTTCCGCAGAAATAAATAACCTGGAAACTTTTGAGGTCTTAAGCAGCGGAACTGAACTTTTTGACTATGACACAAAAGAATCGCTCGGAAATATCGAAGAGCACGTTGCGCAAATAAAAATTACAAGAGTTTTATCAAATTTCTCGTATGCTATGGTAATCGAAGGAGACAGGTCACGATTAACCGAAGGCCTTATTTGCCGTAGAATGGAACTTGAGCAGCCACAGCCGCCGGCCAACAAAACCGATACTGTAGTTACACCTACAGGCGGAGTAAAAATGCCTTTTGATAAGTAAGAAAATTGGGCGTGCATTCCACATCGTTTAGCCGCCGCCAAGACGGCCGCGCATCGAGGAAAAATGGGGACTGGCTCATTAAATTATTCGTTCAACGCACTTAGCGAATAATTTATATGTGCCTGTTGTAGCGTAGCAGAAACCCATAAGCGAAGCGGGGTACCCATTTTTCTGCATACATGCATTAAAAAACAGCTGACTAGTGTTCTACAGGTTTGCCCAGAATATTTTCCATTTCAGCAACCTGTTTTTCCAAAAGTTCTTCTGTCTTTGCCTCAATATTTAGCCTTAAGAAAGGTTCCGTATTACTCGGCCTGCAATTGAACCACCAGTCTTTGAATTGCACCGTAATACCATCGAGGTCGTCCGTATCTCCCTGGCTGAATTTACGTTTCAATTCGGTCATCATCGCTTCTTTATCTTCGACCGCGAAATTCTTTTCACCGCTTGCAAAATATCTTCTCAGCGGCTTTACCAGTTCGCTTACCGGCACATCCGAAGAACTTAAAATATTTATCATGTGAGCGAAAGTAATCATTCCTGAATCTGCGAAGAAATTATCGCGATAATAGAAATGGCCGCTCAATTCGCCCCCGAAAATAGCCCTTGCCGTCCGCAGTGTCTTTTTCATGAATGAATGCCCTACTCTCTCGCGTCTGGGCACACCGCCGTATTTTAATATCTCTTCCCGAACAACCCAACTGCTTCTCAAATCATAAACTATCGCCGCACCAGGCGATTTTTTCAAAAAGTAAGGAACCATTAGCGATGTAAGAATGTCACACCCTATCGTCTGTCCTTTTTCATCGACCATTATTAACCGGTCAGCGTCCCCGTCGAAACAAATTCCGACATCCGCTTTGCGTTTCTTTATTGTACTCTTGAGTTGATCAAGGTTTTTTTCAACCAAAGGATTAGGATCATGCTTGAACACACCCTTATGTTCAAAATTCAATTTTATAATTTCTATCCCTAAATTTTCGAAAATCAATGGTACCATCTTGCCCGCCATGCCGTTGGAGGCGTCAATCGCGAATTTCATAGGTTTAACTTTTCCATCTATGAATTTCAGGATATGTTCTTTATAAGCCTTTGTTAAATCAGTTTTCTCAACCGGCCCTTCCGCATTGCCCAAAGTATGAAGCAGAGCCGTTGCTATGTGCTTGATTTCTTTCAAGCCCGTATCTTCACCGACTGGTTTTGCCTCAAGCCCCGAAATTTTAAAACCGTTATATTGCGCCGGGTTATGTGAAGCTGTAACCTGTACGCCCCCGCATGTCCCCAGGTGATTAATCGCGAAATAAATTTGTGGAGTATCAATCATGCCGATATCGATAACATTCGCACCTGCCGCATTCATGCCTTTTATCAACGCTTCAGCCAAACCCTTGCTGTGCGATCTCATATCATAGCCAACCACAAGGCTCTGCCTGTTAGCCAGCCCCCTGTCGTAACCTCTTAGCATTGACCGCAAAAAAGATGCTGTCGCGTTACCAATCTTCCATGCCGCATCCTCATTCAGTTGGTCTGGATAAATGCCTCTAATATCATACGCTTTAAAAATCTTCGGATCCATTACGTAATACTCCATTAAATAAGTAAAATTATCTCAAAATTGTACTTATCATTTGCATATAGTCAAATGCTATTTTACTTAATTGCTCAAGGGTTTTTTCTTTGAACATTCGGCTTTTAATCGCTATATTATATTGATGGACAAAGATTTAAAAACAAAGACACCGGAAGAAATTAAAGAGCTAATCGCCGAATATGGCGGCAAGGCATACGTTGCAAAGTACGTATTTACCTACCTCCATCAGCATGATATCTACGACATCAACCAGATGACCACCCTCTCAAAGGATATGCGTAAAAGGCTCATTGACGATGGCTATTACATAACCAGGCTCAAAATTGAAGACAAACTTTCCGACCCTGACGGCACCATTAAATACCTCTTTGAAACTCCCGATGGCAATAAAATTGAATCAGTGCTTCTCGATGAGAATGGCAGAAAAACTATCTGCGTCTCAACCCAGGTAGGCTGCCGCCTTGGCTGCAAATTCTGCGCTACAGGCGCCCTTGGCTTCGTACGAAATCTCGATGCCGGCGAAATTATTGATGAAGTTTCCGCAATTTGCGTCGACGCTCAATGCAAAGTAAACAATATCGTTTACATGGGCATGGGCGAACCTCTTGAAAATTACGATAACACACTGCGTGCTGTCCGGATTTTCGCCTCCGATATCGGCAAACAAATTGGTTTCCGCAGACAGACAATCTCAACCGTCGGCATTCCCGAAGGTATAAAAAAATTAGCCGATGAAGATATCTTTCCGCGCCTTGCTGTCTCACTTCATTCCGCAGACGAAAACATCAGAAAAGAAATCGTCCCCGCCGCAAATAAATATCCGCTGAAAGAATTGCTCGCCGCAATGAAATATTATAACGAAAAAACAGGCCGAAGGATCACGATTGAATATTGCATGATCAATGGCGTAAACGATGGCTTCGATTTAGCACGTAAACTCATCCAATTCGTCAGACCGTTAAAGGTCGGCATTAATCTAATCGAATACAATCCGCACCCAGGCTCCGATTTCCAGCCTTCAGACCGTGACCAGATTAAAACTTTCAAGGATATGCTCATGCAGGCAGGTTTTGAAACTATAATTCGTTTCCGCCGAGGCCAAAGCATTAAAGCCGCCTGCGGCCAACTCGGAGCAGACAGATTACCGAAAAAAGAAGAACAGTAAAGTGCCTTCAGAGCCGCGAGCGTAAGCGACCCTTTTTGTTTTGGGTCTTGCTCTAAAAATGTCATTGCGAGCGCAGTCCCTTTATGGACGTAGCGAAGCAATCTCAAATTTTGGAATTATTAAGCTCCCTTGATTTTATTTTTTTTATCGTAAAATCTTAAATTCATTTTTTTATTAGGAAATATATGCCTCAATTACCTTATGGAATAATCTTCGATATGGATGGAGTCTTGTTAGATTCCGAACCATTCATTATAAAAGCCGCCATGCAGATGTTCGCTGAAAAAGGTTTGAAAGTCAAACCGCAGGATTTCCATCCCTTCACCGGCGCTGGCGAAGCGCGATTCCTTGGCGGCGTCGCCGAGCTGTATAATTTCCCCTTCGATTTAGAAAAGGATAAGAAACGCACTTATGACATTTACCTTGATATTATCAAAGGCGTTTTAAAACCTCTCAATGGCACAAATGATTTTATCGCAAAATGCAGAAAGATGAAAAAGAAACTTGCCGTCGCCTCAAGTGCAGACTGGGTAAAAGTCAAAGGCAATCTCGCGGAGCTGCAAATCCCCGCTGAAACTTTCGATGCCGTTATCGCCGGCAATGACGTGATGCATAAAAAGCCCGACCCTGAAATATTTCTGCTTGCCGCAAAAAAAATCAACCTGGATCCGAAAGACTGCCTTGTTATAGAAGATGCGCCAAATGGCATTAAAGCCGGCAAAGCCGCAGGCTGCAAATGCCTCGCGATTACCTCCAGCTTTACCCCTGCGCAATTAACCGGTGCTGATTTCTTTGCCCCTGATTTGGCAAATGTGCCCCATAACGCTATCAACTGGTAAAGGCACTGACCCATGTCCGACCAGTCCAACATGTCTGATAGGTCCGAATTTAAAATTACGCGCAAGAATTAAAAAAATATTTATAAAAAACTAATGAGTTCAATTTGATTCCATTAGATTCCAGACTGAAAACATGGTATAATATGGGGACTGGCACATTAAATTATTCGTGCACAAAGTGGACTAATAATTTATATGTGCCTGTACCCTTAACCAAACATTCTTCGTCGACTTTCTAATTCTGACAAGCGTTTGTTTTTTTCGTATTTTTTAAAATCTTTTAAGTATCTTTGTGAATCTTTTGAGCTTAAATCTGAAAAATCAAAGTAAAATGATTGCTTTTTGTGTCTGTTTTTTTATTTAGAGCTGTTTTTTAAAGTGTTTTAGACAAGAAATAACACAGTTGCGACATAATTTGACATCGAAGCGACAATAAGTAACCGTTTTGCAGCATAATTTAACATAATTTTTTCGCATGGGAACGTAGAAAATGAAACGCATTGCATTTTGTTTTTTCATAACCATATTCTTATCATCATTAATTTTTGCTTCCGTTGATTATTCAAATTCCACTTTTTCCATAAGCATGCCTGATAAAAAAGTTTTAAAGATATCAAACCCCGCTTCCCCATTTTATTTTGAAACCGCAACCCAAAAATATATCCTGAAAGACAACCCCGCCACAACATTTTCATCTGAAAATGTTTATTCATTCGAATGGTCTTTAGAAAACGATAAGCAGATAAAACTCATTTTCAACAAAGAATCAGACTCATATAGAATAGAGCTGCAAACCACAGGAATTGACACTATAACAAAATGGGGGTTTTCGATTGAAGCCCAAAAAGACGAATTTTTCACAGGCATTATGGAAAGAGTCGTCGATGGCCCCCAAACTCTCTCCTGGCAGCAAGGCATCAAAGAGGCAATGGATCTTCGCGGCCAGATTATTACAACAGTTGTAAAACCTACTGTCTCGCTCTACTGCCCTTTTTATATTTCATCGAAAAACTACAGCCTTTTCGTAGAAGGCACTTGGCCCGGCACATTTGATTTCTGCCGTTCAAATCCCAGACAAGTTCAAATCAGCTTCGAAGGCCCCTTCACTTCTGTTATTATCGATTCCGCAAATCCCGCCCAGCTTGTCAAAACACATTCTCTTCGTGTAGGCCCAACTATAATCCCGCCAAGATGGGCATTTGGTACTTACCGATGGCGAGACGATCACACACACAGGCAAAATTTTTATGATAACACGCCAGTAACCGCGCCTTACAACAGCGAAGTTGTAGAAGATATACTAATGATGAAAGCATTCGATATTCCACTTAGCGTTTACCTCGTTGATAGACCATGGGCAAAAGGCCCCAATGGTTATGATGATTTCCAGTGGGATCCAAACAGATTCCCGAACGCAGCCAAAATGATCGAATGGCTCGACAGCAAAGATATAAAATTTATGCTCTGGATAGCTCCCTGGGTCATGGGCGACATGCATAATGAAGCTATTGCCAAAGGCTATAATCTTCAAGGTCAGCTTACACCTAAAGACAAGCTTGATAAATCCCTAATTGATTTTACGAATCCTGCCGCCGTGCAATGGTGGCAGCAGAAAGGCCTAGAAAAGATTTTGACACAAGGTGTTAAAGGTTTCAAAATGGATCGCGCAGAGGAAATCGTCCCCAATGATTACAACAACAAAGCATTTGATGGCAGACTCGCCAGGCAATATCATAACGATTATCCCGTAATGTATGCCAAAGCCGCTCACGACATTTCAAAATTAATTCATGGCGATGATTTCATAACAATGCCTCGTGCTGGTTACACAAACAGCAGCAGATATGCCGTGTTCTGGGGCGGAGATACTGGCGCCGGAACTCAAAACGGCAAAACAGTACCCCAGGCTCTTCGTTCCGCAATAATCGCTCTGCAAAGGTCTGCGATTATCGGTTTCCCAATCTGGGGTTCAGACACCGGCGGATATACAAATATTACTGACCACGAAATCACCGCCCGCTGGCTCGCTTTCAGTTGTTTTTGCCCAATTATGGAAGTAGGCCCGACAGAAAATAAAGGCTTCTGGGATTTGATCCAACCGCCGCATTACGACAAGCAGCTAATCGCAATCTGGCGGCTATATTCAAAAATTCATACATCGCTCATAGATTATTCGTATAATCTCGCAATCGATGCGCATTCAACCGGTATGCCTATCGCCAGACCATTATTTTTAATGTACCCCCAGCAAGAACAGGCATGGAAGGATTGGCAAACATACATGTACGGCCCAGACATTCTGGTTTCTGCGATTTGGGAAAAAGATAAAACCGAACATACGTTATATCTTCCCGCAGGTGAAAAATGGATTGACGCATGGGACAAAAAGAAAACCTACGAAGGCGGCCAAAATATAACCGTCGATGCTCCAGAATATAAAATACCAATCTTTATTCGACAAGGATCAAATATAGACCTCGGCAATCTCAATAAGCTTTATAGGGAATCGCTCAAAATCGCTTCCAAAAAGCCAAATCTAAAAAAGCTTCAGCATAAAGAATTTGCGGACAAAACTAAAAACAAATAGAAACCCTAAATGGTATAAATATAAGTACTGTATTAAGGGATAAAAAATGAAGTATTCTCATTTTCTATTTGTTTGTGTTCTTTTATTAATAACAATTTTTCTCATTAAATTTGCTAATTCAAAAGGTAATGCTAAAGTTATAGAGGATAATAGCATGTATAAGAAACTAACTCCAGAAGAAGAGAATGTAATCGTCCACAAAGGCACAGAAAGGCCGTTTACAGGTAAATACAATGATTTCAACGAAACAGGGCTTTATATCTGCAAACGCTGCGAATTTCCTCTTTTCGAATCATACTCTAAATTCAAATCCGAATGTGGCTGGCCCAGTTTTGATGAGCAAATTCCCGGCCGCAGTAATCTCCCAGCGAGATGCTGATGGTTTCAGGACTGAAAATTTATGTGCAAATTGCGGCGCTCACCTCGGCCATGTTTTCAAAGGAGAAGGTTACACCAAAAAAAACGTAAGATATTGTGTTAATTCAATTTCAATGGATTTTATTCCAAACGGCCAACGAGCCATCTTCGCGGGCGGCTGTTTCTGGGGTGTCGAACATCTTTTCAAAAACACCCCCGGCATTATCTCCGTAACATCGGGCTACACAGGCGGCAAAACAGAAAAACCAACGTATGAACAGGTTTGCAGCGGAAATACCGGACATGCCGAGGCTGTCGAAATCGTCTTTGACCCGAATAAAACCAATTATGAAACCTTGGCGAAATTATTTTTTGAAATACATGATTTCACGCAATTCGACCGTCAGGGACCCGATATAGGAAAACAGTATCGCAGCGCAATTTTCTTTTTGGATAAATCGCAAAAAAAGACCGCTGAAAAACTTGTGAAAATTTTAAAAGAAAAAGGATATAGCGTAAAAACTGAAATTTCACCTGCCAAAACATTCTGGCCTGCTGAACAATATCATCAGGATTATTACACAAAAACCGGCAAAACGCCTTATTGCCACATGTACAAAAAAATATTCTAAAAGATTTTTACTTACACGGTACTGCCTTATAGCTGACAATATCGTAATCGCCTATTTGTTTTAATTGCTGTTTGACTTTTTTCGAATCGCAAACAATAACAACATTTAAATTTCTGATTTTTATATATTTCCTGATAATATTATTAACCCCCGAGACGGTTACCTTATTAAAGTTAAGAACTTCATTCCGCAAATCATTAACTGTAAAGCCCTGCATAATACCATTTAGGATTTTATTTGCGATTTGTGAAGGCGCTTCCATTTGCAGCGGTATCGCCCCCGAAACATAATCTTTGGCCTTGCGTAATTCTTCTTCGGTTATTCCTTCGTTATTAAGTCGTTCAATTTCTGCATTAATCATCTTGTAAGCGTTATAAAGCTCGTCATTTCTTGTCGAAGTAGTTATATGCAATACACCATAATCGCTGCCGATATATGTTTTACTGCCTATATGATAAGTCATGCCCCCTTTTGCGCGAACAGCGTTCAGCAGCCGCGACGAAAAATCGCCGCCCCCTAAAATATAATTTGCGATAAGATATTCATAGTACCCTTCATCATGACTTGCAGGGCCCCATTGGTTCATATAAATAAATGCCTGTGTCATTCTTGGCTTGTTTACCACAATGCCTCGTCCCTGCCTGGCGTAATCGGCTTTTGTTTTCACCCAT
The DNA here is from genome assembly GCA_039679715.1 of Phycisphaerales bacterium. Lineage (GTDB taxonomy): Bacteria > Planctomycetota > Phycisphaerae > Sedimentisphaerales > UBA12454 > UBA12454. The sequence goes on along the minus strand of JBDKUM010000235.1, from coordinate 34,081 downwards.
TGAGCACTTGCTTTTTGCGTCCAGCCCTCGAACTTTTGTTTTATCTCACTAAGCATTTCATCATTAGAAAAATCTCCGATAACAAGAAGTATCGAATTAACAGGATAATAATGGCTATTATAGAACTTGCGTATATCCTTAATAGAAATAGACCTTATACTTTTTTTGGATTTTGTTCTGCCAAGCGGGTCAATGCATCCGAACAACAATGCCCTGCCGTAATTGAAAGCAATTGTTTCATTCTCTGTTTGCTCCAAATCTACCGCATTGAGCATTTCCTTTTTAACACGTTTCATTCCATCAGCCGGAAAAGATGGATTTAAAATTATATCCGAGAACAAATCAAGTCCTTTTTGAGAATACGCTTTGAGCAAATCCATTCCAAAAATAAGATAACTTGGATTATGTGTAATATTAAATTGACTGCCCATGCTCGCAATTTCAGCGGCTATTTCGTCAGAATTTTTTGAATCTGCACCTTCCTGCAAAAATCGTGATGTATAATTAGCAATTCCCTCTTTGCCCCTGGGTTCATCCGCTTTGGCAGCTTTTACAAGCATTCTATACGATATAGTACTTTGTTCATGATGTTCTATCAAAATCACACGTAAGCCGTTGGCAAGATAAACATCTTTCATAGGCGGATAATCAAGTTTTTCATTAACTTCTGCCCCCGCCCCTCCTGCAAACATCATTACAACAGCAATAAAATATATAGCTACCTCTAAAAATGTCATTGCGCGGAGTTTCAAACGGCCTTGGCCGTGCAGAAATGACAAAGCAATCTCAATTTTTCGAATTTTTAAAGGCTCCCTTATTATTTTTTTCACAACTCACCTGTTTTAAAAAATGGATTTTAAAAATCCCGCTACTCCCGCAAGGAATATTCCCTCACGCGGCTCGAAATAAAGCTTTTTCACATTTTCTTTTGTTAAATACCTGTTGGCCGCACGAATCACATCCTCCTGCGTTACGTTTTCAATCTCCTGGTCTTGCTTATAAAAAAGCTCATAATCCCCGCGTACAACTTCACAATAGCCAATATCGCTTGCAAGCGCGTTAACATAATATTTCTCAAACAAATTCGCCGCTTTTACCTGATTGCGCGATTTTGTAAATTCATCTTCATTGAGACCTTTTGTTTTGATTTGCTCCACATGCTTCCAAATATCCCTTTCAACTTTTTTCGAAAGCCCCGGCAAATGAGCCGCCGCAAGGAATACTACACCATTTTCCGAAGCTTCAATATTTGCCCCAAGAAAATATTCAGCGATTTTTTTATCAATAACCAAAGACTTCCAGAGTCTTGAGCTACGCCCTTCTGCCAGGCTGTTCAATAATACACTAAGAGCCGCCCTGTCTTTATCACGCGCACCATCGGTATAAAATGATAAAATTGTAACTGGTATAGGAAAATCGGTTCGCCCCTTGTTTATTTTTTTTACTATATTGTGTGCAACTTCAAATTTCGCTTTGGGTATTAATTCACTTGGCTTTAAATCCCCAAATTTTTCCTCAACCATTTTAATTGTTTTGTCCGCATCAACACTGCCCGTAATAACCAAGGTTGCATTATTCGGAGCATAATATTTATTGTAAAAATCCTGGCACTCTGTAACTGTAAAATTCCTTATATCCGCCATTTTTCCAATCGGCCCGTATTCAAAAGGGCTGTTGGGAAATAAAAATCCGCGGATATCCTGTGTAATCGAGCCAATCGGGTCGTTATCGATTCGCATTCGATATTCTTCCATCACAACCTGCCGTTCAGTATCGAGCACCTGCTGATCAAGTTTCAGCCACCCCATTCTGTCTGCCTCAAGATTTAAAGCCAGGTCAAGCTTATCGGCTGGCAGTCTTTCATAATAAACGGTTGTTTCATCGCTTGTATATGCGTTGCATTCGCCTCCTGCCGCCTTAATTAATTTGAAATGTTCTTCAGGTCCGTAATTTCTTGAACCCCTAAACATCATATGCTCGAATAAATGCGCGATACCTTTCAAACCGTTAGGTTCGTCAACGCTCCCCACATGATACCAGACCTGCACAGAAACCACAGGCATTGAATGTTTTTCAAAGATAAGGACTTGCAAGCCATTACTTAGCTTATGGTTAATTATCTCCTCATTGGATTGCGCAGCAAAACAAAAATTTGCCGGCAATATTGCCGCAATCATGAATTGCAGAACATATTTCATTTTTCCCTCTATACTACTATCCAAAAACTTCTTGTTTTTTTCTGCACGTTTATATTCAACCTGTTATAGGTTTGGGTATCGTTAAGGTCTCGTTTTTGTTATTCGGTTTTTGTTCAGCCGTAACAAAACACCAAATACAATACCAACACCGCAACGTTACCCTTACCAATACCAATTACCAATAATTAATTGTGTTTATTCGCGTCGGAGCGAAGCGTAGATTCGTGGTTCCCTTTTAGTTGCGGCTATGCCGCGCCAGTTTATTTAGGAACAAACGGACTTAGCTCTCTCAAACGATTTACAATAATCGGCATTTTTTCAATCAGGAAATCGACTTCCTCTTCGGTATTATACCTGCTTAGACTAAAGCGGGTAGACCCGTGAGCCGCTGTAAAAGGAACGCCCATAGCACGCATAACATGACTTGGCTCAAGCGCACCGGACGTACATGCGCTTCCGCTGCTCGCACAAATTCCAAATTGGTCAAGCAGCAGCAAAATCGCTTCACCTTCGATAAATTCAAAGCTGATGTTCGTCGTGTTCGGCAGTCTGTTGATTTTATCGCCATTTAATTTCGCGTCTTTGCATGTCTTTAAAATTGCATTCTCAAGTTTATCTCGTAATTTCTTAACTGTCGTATTCTCTTCCCCTATGAATTTCTGCGCCAGTTCAGCGGCTTTACCTAATCCGACAATCCCGGCGACATTTTCCGTACCGGCTCTTCTGCTTTTTTCCTGATGACCGCCTATAAGAAATGGTGTAATTCTCGTGCCCTTACGAACATATAAAACTCCCACACCTTTAGGTGCATGCAGTTTATGCCCGCTCAAACTAAGCAGGTCGATATGGCTCTTATTGAGATTTAACGGAATTTTTCCAACTGCCTGAACAGCGTCTGTATGAAAAACGCTTCCTTTGGATTTTACAATTTCAGCGATTTTATCTATTGGAAAAATCACGCCCGTCTCGTTATTAGCATACATTACCGTAACAATCGCGGTTTCTTCATCTACTTGTGATTCAAGTTCGTTAAGGTCTAATTGCCCTTCCTTGTTTACTCCCAATTCGACTACTTTATATCCCATCCCCTGCAATTCTCTGCAAACCCCAAGAACAGCCGGATGCTCGACACGTGTAGTTATAATTTTTCTTTTTTCTGGATAACTGGCCAATATTCCCTTTATAGCCGCATTATCACTTTCAGTTCCGCAGCTTGTGAAGATAATTTCCGAGCTGTCGCACCCGAGAAGATTAGCAACCATTTCCCTGCTTTGCCTGATATATTTTTCAACCTGTCCGCCGAAAGTATGCATGCTCGAAGGATTGCCGTAAAGGTCAGTCAAAAAAGGTCTCATCTCTTCGAATACTTCCGGTGCCACCCTCGTTGTCGCGTTGTTATCAAAATATATAACTTTGGACATTCGTTACTCCAATAAAAAAACTAACAGTGTAAATCCGTGTTAATCCGTGTCTAAAAAATACAGCGTAAATCCGTGTCTCACATTTGTTCTTCAACAATCAAATCTTCACTGACAAACTCATGCAGTCTGGCTTCAACAACGTCCTTCATTGTAAATTCCGCCGTCGGGCATTGCGAACACATTCCGCGAAAAGCGACCAATACTCTATTTCCGTCGACATCGATCAAATCGATATCACCGCCGTGAGCTTTAAGCAATGGCCGAATTTGTTCACTTATTGTTTTTTGAACAAGCCCAATCTTCTGAATATTCGTTAATTTCTTTGGCTTTTCGGCCGGAATTGTACCTTTGCCTTCCTTGCCGCGGACTCTATCGATTATCATCTGGATTTCGCCTCTGCATGAACCGCATCCGCCGCCGGCCTTGCAGTAATTCGTAACCTGCTCTACTGAATCAAGGTTATTTTCCAGCACAACTTTTTCAATTTCCTTATCGGTAACGCCAAAGCAGGTACAAACAATTTTGCCTTCCTGCTTTTTCACTTGTTTGCCTTTACCATGATAATTCGCAATCGCTGCCTGCAATGCTTCCATACCCATAACCGAACAGTGCATTTTCTGTTCCGGCAGACCCCCGAGTTTATCAACAATATCTTTATTGGTTATTTTCGAAGCCTCATCCAGCGTCAGACCGATTATCATTTCTGTCATTATCGATGCCGAAGCAATCGCGCTTGCGCAGCCGAATGTTTTGAATTTCGCATCTGCGATTTTGCCTTCTTTGTCCAGTTTGAAAGTCAGCTTCAACGCATCGCCGCATGCAAGCGAACCTTCTTCGCCCACGCCGTCTGGATTTTCAATTTCACCCGCGTTTTTAGGATTCAAAAAATAATCCATAACTTTTTTATTATAATCCCACATAGTTTTAGTCCTTAGTTTTGAGTTTTTAGTTTTAAGTTTTTGAAATGGGGACTGGCTCATTAAATTATTTGTCGCCAATAGGTGATAAATAATTTATATGTGCCTGTACCCATTTAAGTGAAAGCCTTCATTAACATTGCCTATATTTTCGCTTTTTCCAAAGCATTATCGAAATCTTCTATTATATCGTCAATGTGTTCTGTGCCGACAGAAATACGAATAAAGTCCGGGCTCACACCTGCTGCAATTTGCTCATCATCGCTTAATTGCTGATGTGTTGTACTTGCCGGATGAATGACAAGTGTCTTGCTGTCAAGAATGTTTGCAAGATGACTTGCAAGCTTAACATTACTAATAAATTTCTCGCCTGCTTTTCTTCCGCCCTTGATTCCAAAACCAAGCATTGCGCCCTGACCATTCTTTAAATATTTCTTCGCAAGTTCATAATCAGGATGTGATGCAAGTCCCGGATAATTAACCCAACTGACAGCTTTATGTTTTTCAAGCCATTTCGCCAACACTGTCGCATTTTCGCAATGTCTGGGCACTCGCAAATGCAGCGTTTCAATTCCCTGCAAAAGCAAAAATGCATTAAACGGCGATAAACAGGCCCCCATATCCCGAAGCAGCTGCAAACGCGCTTTTAGAATATAAGCAATATTACCAAATTGCTCAAAATATTTCACACCATGATAACTGGGGTCAGGTTCTGTAAGTTCAGGGAATTTCCCGTTTGCCCAGTTAAATTTTCCCGAATCTATAATTATTCCGCCGATACTCGTCCCATGTCCGCCGATTATTTTCGTGCAGCTATGAACAACAATATCAACTCCATGTTCGATTGGACGTAAAAGTATCGGCGACATTGTCGTATTATCACAGATTACCGGCAAATTATGTTTATGCGCAATTTTTGTAATTTTATCGAAATCAGGAATATTGTTTTTTGGATTCGCGCAGCTTTCAATGTAAATCAACCGCGTATTTTCTTTTATCGCTTTTTCGAATTCTTCCGGAATGGAAGGATTAACGAAAGTAACTTCAATTCCCATTTTCGGCATCGTATGGCTGAAAAGCGTTACAGTCCCGCCGTAAAGTGTGCTTGCCGCCACAAAATGCTGACCTGCTTTGCAAATATTCAAAACCGCTGCCGTGATTGCCGCCATACCCGAACTGAACGCAAGCCCCGCAACACCGCCTTCCATCGCTGCTAGTCTTTTCTCCAGAACATCGGTTGTCGGATTCATCAAACGTGTATAAATATTCCCAAATTCTTTCAATCCGAATAAATCAGCGGCGTGCTTGCTATCTTTAAACAAATAACTGCTTGTTTGATAGATCGGCACCGCCCTGCTCATTGTCGTTTGGTCTACATCTTGACCCGCGTGCAATGCTAATGTTTCAATTCGATAGTTTTTTTCCATCGTCTAAACCTTTTACAATATCTAATTTATTTAGTGTCTTTGTGCCTTTGTGGCTACGTTCTTGGTAATACCGCTACCATTCGCTCTAATGCCCTTCTTGCCTTAGATGTGATTTCATCCGGCACCTTAATAACATACTTGTTATCTTCAAGCGAAAATAAAACTTTTTCCAGTGTGACCTTTTTCATATTCGGACAAACAAAACGCTCGCTCGCCGGATAAAATATCTTTTCTGGATTTTGTTTTTTCAGCGTATGAATAATTCCAATCTCCGTAGCAATTATGAATTCTTTTTTATCGCTTGTTTTAACATATTTCAACATTTGACCAGTACTAAGAAGAATATCAGCTATATCCCTTACTTCCTTCGGGCATTCCGGATGTGCTAAAATCATCGCTTCCGGATGCGCATTTCTGGTTTCCGTTACTGTTTTTGCTGAAGCAAAATGATGTGTCGGGCAATATCCCGGCCAAAGCACCAAATCTCTGCCCGTTCTTTCCTTAACAACCTGTCCCAGATTTTTATCAGGCACAAAAATTATTTTTTTATCCGCTTCGATCGACTTTACAACTTCCGCCGCATTCGAGCTTGTGCAGCAATAATCGCTTATAGCTTTTACCTCTGCCGAACTATTTACATAACAAACAACAACCGCGTCAGGGTATTTGCCCTTCAGCTCCGCAAGCTGCCCGGCCGTAATCATATCCGCCATTGGACAACCGGCGGTTTTATCAGGCAGTAAAACAGTTTTATCAGGAGATAAAATAGATGCCGTTTCCGCCATAAATAAAACCCCGCAGAAAACAATCACATCAGCTTTTGTTTCAGCCGCCTTCCTGCTCAATTCCAGCGAATCGCCTGTAAAATCGGCTATATCCTGAATTTCACCACTTTGATAATTATGCGCAAGTATTATTGCGTTTCTTTCTTTTCGCAGTTTATTAATTTTCTCTATTAAATTCATTATACAGTGTTAATCCGTGTAAATCAGTGTCTTAAAAACCGTGTATGTCTGTGTCTATTTCTTATTCTTCTGAATAAAAACAGGTTCAGGCCTTGTCATTGTTACCATTACACCTGCAGGCACTGAATCTTTAATCCAAACGTTGCCGCCGATAGTAGCCCCTTTGCCGATTATAATATCACCAAGAATCGTCGCCGCTGCGTAAATTGTTACGTCATCTTCAATTGTTGGATGTCTTTTTACTCCGCGAAGACTCTGCCCTTTCGCAGGCGCAAGCGCCCCAAGCGTTACTCCCTGATATATCTTGACGTTATTTCCAATTATTGCAGTTTCGCCGATTACGATTCCTGTGCCATGGTCTATGAAGAATCTTTCACCGATTCGAGCCCCAGGATTAATATCAATACCTGTCTCGTGATGAGCGTGCTCTGCCATTATGCGCGGAATCAGCGGAACACCCTTTAAATATAATTCATGCGCAATTCTGTGCACCGCTATTGCTTTCAGGCCGGGATAACTCAATACAATTTCTTCATAACTCGAAGCCGCCGGGTCGCCCTCGAATGCCGCTATAATATCGGTTTTAAGCAGTCTTCGTATCTTCGGCAGTTCGCATAATAAACAAGCCGTCACTTCCTTTGCCATTTCCTGGCAGCTCGTGCAATCGGCTTTTTTTAGCCTGCACTGATGAAGCAATGCTCTTTGTATCTGTTCATCAAGAATGCTCTGTATTTTATAAAGAAGATCTCCGATTACAAAACTTACATTTGAACTCGTTACATCTCGAAGACCGGTATATCCCGGAAAAACCACTTCCATCAACAAGCCCAAAGCCTCCAGAATTTTGTCCCGCAAAGGAAGGTTTGTTGTATCAATAAAATTAATTCCAGACTCGTCCTTGTAAGTTTCAAGGATTTCCCTGACATACTGCTTTATGTGATTTTCCATGTAAAATCCCGCATTAAAACTTTAAGCTTATTGAAACAATTCCGTTGAAATATAACGTTCACCTGTATCGCAAATAATTGTAACGATAGTTTTTCCTTTATTCTCCGGCCTGGCTGCCACCTGCAATGCCGCAAATACATTCGCTCCGGAACTTATACCGCAAAGCATCCCCTCTTTCATTGCCAGCTTTCTTGCCATATCAATCGCGTCATCATTTTTAACGCAAATAACTTCATCAAGCATCGATGTATCCAATACTTTGGGTACAAAACCTGCGCCAATTCCTTGTATCTTGTGCGGCCCGGGTTTTCCGCCTGAAAGGACGGCGGAATCGGCAGGTTCAACAGCGATTATTTTCACTCCGGACTTGCGCTCTTTTAAAAATTTACCGCAACCGGTTATTGTACCTCCAGTTCCTACACCGGCAACAAATATATCTATCTTACCGTCTGTATCATTCCAAATTTCTTCAGCCGTGGTTTTTACGTGTATTTCAGGGTTAGCGGGATTTTCAAATTGCTGAAGCATGACGGAATTACCCGTATTGCTTACCATTCTTTGAGCTTCCGCAACCGCTCCTTTCATACCATCTGCCGCTGGTGTCAGGATAATTTCCGCACCAAGTATTTTCAATAATTTTCGCCGTTCAACGCTCATCGATTCCGGCATTACGAGTTTCAGCTTGTAACCTTTAACTGCGCAAACAAATGCCAGACCAATACCTGTATTGCCGCTTGTAGGCTCTACAAGTGTTGTTTCTTTATTTATTCTACCTTGCTTTTCGGCAGCTTCAATCATCGCAAATCCGATTCTGTCCTTGACCGAACCGCATGGATTGAAAAATTCGACTTTAGCCAGAACCTGTGCTTGAGTTTGGTTTAATGCGTTTATACGAACTAGAGGAGTATTCCCTATGGTCTCAATTAAATTGTTAAAAATCCTGCCCATATTTCATCCTTGTAGAAGAATTTATAGATTATGCACGATACTTTTATATTTGGTAGCTGTTTTTCTGTTTATTTTTGTCGTTCATTTCAACCAGGTCGCCTATTGTCTTATTCGATAAAACATTCAAAATCGCTTCATTTATTTCTGACCACAGCCGTCTTGTGATGCAATCCGCATGATTTTCACAAACCGTCTCATCATCAACACATTCAACAGTAAGTACCGGCCCTTCAAGTGTTTTGAAAACATCTACCAGATTTATATCCTTAGGCGCCTTTGAAAGGACATACCCGCCATGCGGCCCCCTGATACTGCGGACCAAACCTGCGGTTTTCAGCATCGCGACAAGCTGTTCAAGGTACTTATTGGATATATTTTGATGTTGCGCGATCGTTTTAATCTGCAACGGCCCTGAATTGTACGCCAGAGCTAACTCAAGCAAAGCTCGCATACCATATCTTGTTCTTGTTGAAAGTTTCATAACTTACTCCTAAATTCCTAGTAAATTAGTAGTATTCTTATATATTTTACGCTCACTTGTCAAGTAGGTGCGTAGATATTTCCATAAAAATCCTGATATTTTTTTCCTTAAGTCTTTATTAAATAGTAACTTGATACTTCATGTAAATTTATTAAAAATATGGAAATAAAACCTAAGAACATACCTGATATATCATTGCAGCATCTGCAAAGGCTTACAGACGATACCGGTTTAATTCAGCATGCCAAGTATATAATCGCTGATCGCAAGCATGGTTATTGCACGGATGATAACGCCCGTGCTCTGCTGGTAGTTACGAAATATTATAATAATAACCCCAGCGCAGAGGCTTTGAAATTATTCGAGATTTATTTGTCTTTTTTATACCATGCTATAAAACCCGAAAAAACAGTCTACAATTTTTTGGACTATGACCGCAAATGGCGGACATGCGAACCTGCAGCCGATGCGCTTGGCAGAGTAATATGGGCTTTTGGTTCTGCCATCAGGGATTGTCCTAACCAGGATTATGTCCCAATGATAACGGAATTTTTTAATGATGCCGCCAATCACATTCCAAATTTATCGACAAGAGCAAAGGCATATTCAATTCTCGGACTGGCAGATTATTTACATAAATTTCCTTCAGACAAGTATGCTAAAGATTTATTAAAACAAACCGCTGATACCCTTTGCAATCATTTTATTGATACTTCCGCACCCGATTGGCACTGGTATGAAAATACGATTTCTTACGCCAACGCCATTTTGCCGGCCGCAACGTTCGAAGCTGCCAAAATTCTAGATGATAAATCGTATCTTGATGTCGCGAAGAAATCGTGCGACTTCATGCTCAAACATACTTATAACGGAAATTATTTCAGCTTCATTGGTTCCAACGGCTGGCATGTGAGAGGCAAAGAACGGGCACAGTTTGACCAGCAGCCAATCGAAGCGGCATATACCGTTATAATGCTCGCAAAAGCTTTTGAAACAACGGAAAACACTGATTATCTCGATTTGCAGAGAAAAGCTTTTGAATGGTTTTTAGGAGCTAACGATTTGAATTTGCCATTGTATGATGAAAAGACAAAAGGATGCTGCGACGGCATCTGCAAACATGGAGTTAATATAAATCAGGGAGCTGAAAGCACACTTAGCTATCTACTGGCCAGATTATTCTTACATAATCCATAGCAAACTGATGCAGTTATTATCATGCGCATTTTTGCCGGAACTTGCGCATAATTGAAAAAAAACGATGTAAAATGACACAAAAAAGTGTGAAAAAAGCGAAAAAAAGTGTGAAATAAGTGTTCAAAAAGTGTCAAAAAGTAGTCCATAAGTATCCAGAAAGCGATAAAAAGTGTGATAAAAGTAATTGAAAAGTAAATCAGAATTAAATATTTATAGGATGAAATGACTATATAATGCATCATATCTTTCATGGCAGAGGCTGATATATGAGATTAGGGAAATTGCTTTTAATCGGATTGACAGTATGTATTTACTTCACATATCTCCAGCGGAATAATTTAAAAAGTATCTGGACTGAATACTGGAAACTACACAAAAATTTTGATCCCAAAATGTTTAACGGGTACAACCCAAGAATTCCAGCCATCAATAAAAAAAATGAAAAGACAGACCCGCAAGCGGCTGCAATCATAAATTATAAACTCTCTTATTTTGAACGCGATGACGCAAATAAATTTGAAATACTTGCAAAAAATTGTTTAAAATATCCGGCCAACCAGTATTTCCTCTATGAACTTGCAACAAACAGCTACAGAGCAATCGAAGAAGGTTTAAGCCCTCTTATCTTATCTAAACTGGCAGAGCGGCTCATTCAACTCGACAGTGAAAATGAGAATTATTACAACCTCAAAGCTTACGCATTGCTGAAAAGCAGAAAAGGCAATGATTTCAGTAAGGTAATTGAAACACTTAAAAAAGCAGGACAATGCCCCGGCAGGAAAAATCCATACTTGTTATATAAGCAGAGAGTCATATCTTTGGCAAAAAAGCAGGATTTGCATTTTCGGCTGATAGAAGAATTAAACTACGAAGCATATTATGATTTTTATCTTTATGATACAAGGCGGGAACTAATTAAATATCAGAATTTTCTGATAACAGAAAACCGGCTGGACGAAGAAAAGGAAATAAGTCTGCTCATAAAACAAACTACTACAGAAGACAGATTGCAGCGTATGCAATGGAGTATGCCGGGCGGTTTCGGAGGCTGGCAGCTGCCTCAACAACTGGAATTGCAGAGGTTAAATTTAACAAAAGCAGAGGCAGACGAAAGAAGAATGGAATTGGCCTCATATTTCAGCTTTGACACTATCGCTAAATCACAGCATGAATCTTATGACGAAAGGAAAGACGCCAATAAATACGTTTTAGCGATATTTCCCTTTTTGCTGCTATCAAGGTTATCTTTTATATATTTTACAATCGGCTTAATACTTTTTATTTTAATAATTTTACGAAGAGAAAAACTTGCCGGCTTTAAAATCAGCAAAGGCGCACTGGGAAGATACATGATTTACAGTATTATCTTCGTATTTTCAGGCATGCTTATATTTACAGCTGAAATAATGGGCGAGCTGGCCATGGGCCATACTCATTATACATATTCTGAAATTTTTCTTTTTCCGGCATTTCTCAAGGAAGTTTTAAGCGGCTTAAGCTGGAGAGATTTGAAAGAAATTGCTGACGCTCCATTTTACGTCTTTCTGCCTTTTATTTCATTTGCTGCCTTTAATTTAATGGGCATTGTAAAATTCTTTAAACCGCATTTCGATAATATTGTTACCAGAATCATCGGCGCGATATTGCTTGCTATACCGGCTGGTTTACTAGCGGGTGTTATACAGGGGCATAAATATTTTAAATACTTTTTAGCGGTATTCTTCATTCTGTATGCATTTAAATATTCTTTCCGCAAACTTAAAATGAGAAATATATTAAGAGCCTTAGCAGGCAGCGGCAAAGAAGGAATCGCTGATATTAGGGCAGAGCTGCTTTATTTGTCCGGTATTTCATTTTTAATCTGCTGGTTCATAGTTCTGCTGCTTACGCCGCCGACTTTTAAATCAATAAATAGCGAAATAAAAAAATACAACGGCAAACAGATTTATTCGTATTCAGGCAACGCAAAAAAAGGATATAAGGAAATCTTAAAGAAACTTTATGATGTAAATTCGTCCGAGCACACCTTTATTTATTTTCTACCTCTGGTTCAATCAGATGATTTGACGGCAGTATTGCAGGACCTCAAAAAAAGAAAATATACGGAGCTACAACCAATTGGATTTTTAAGAATAAACGATGTAAATGATAAAACTTCAGGAGAGAATTTTGACCGCATTATGACAGGATATTTAATGTTCGCAGGCAAAGATCAGCTTGCAAGCATTGTCGGCTCAATCAACAACCCTGATAAACCAAGGACTTTAACGGCAAGAGCATTGCTTGGCGATAAACAGATTAAAGATGCGTTGTTAAAAGTTTTAGCGGAAAGAAGAAACATTGGCGATGAACCAGCCTTTGAAAGTAAAAGATCAGAAGAAATACCGAGAGAATATCAGCTTATAACGGCTTTAACGGTTATTCTTGAACCGAATGAAACGGTTGATTTGGTAAACGAATATTTTGAATCGCACAAGGCCGAGAGACTCGACATGTATTTCCATAAACGAGCAATCACATTGCTGCCGACCCCTTATGCAAGAAAGGTTTTAAATTTATATCTGGAAAAGGTGGAAAAAGAAATTGACAGCATGGAAGATTTAAGAAAGATGCAGTTGCTTTATCCGCTGCGGGAAACAGGCGGATTTTACTGGGATAACAAAACAGCAAAAAATGTTTTAAGTCTGATTTTAAAGGCTTATTATGGAGATGAACATATTGAAGTTTTTGGAATCGAATATTTTATTGACGCTGATTCAGCAGAGATACTTTTAAAAGGTCTTCAAAGCGATAAAGAAAATTTGCGGGCATTGTGTCTTTCATTACTTGAGAAAATCGGGTATAAATTAAACCAGCAGCAAATCGCAAAAATCGAAAATGATAAAAGCTGGAAAGTAAGAGCTAATTTGAGCGTGATAGATAAAAAAAATGTTAAAGAAGATGAAACAGATTACTTTGTTAGATTGATCAAGTCATTATGAAAATTGCAACATTTAACGCGAATTCGATACGTTCACGAACACAGATAATTCTTGATTGGCTGGAGGAAAACAAGCCGGATGTACTTTGCGTTCAGGAAACGAAAGTGCAGGATAAGGATTTTCCTGTAGAAGCTTTTGCGTTCAGCGGCTATGACTTTGTTTATAAAGGCGAGAAAAGCTATAATGGTGTGGCTATATTCAGCCAAAAAAAACTGGAAGCTGTCGAGTTCGGGCTTGATAGTGAACCTAAAGACGAATCTCGGATGGTTAAAGCACAGCTTGAAAATCTTATTATAATTAATACATATATTCCGCAAGGCTTCATGATCGAATCGGCAAAATACGAATATAAAATCAACTGGTACAAAAGGCTGCTTGAATATTTTAAGAAAAATTATAAACCTGCGGATAATATTTTGTGGATGGGCGATTTGAATATCGCGTACGAAGCGAGAGATGTGCATGATCCGAAACGGATGGAAGGCCATGTATGTTTTAATAAAGAACTTTCAGAAATTTTCAAAGGTTTTATCGATTGGGGGTTTGTGGATTTATTCAGGAAATTTTGCGCAGATGAAGGTCAATATTCATATTTCGATTATCGAGACCCTACTACTGTAAATCGCAACAAAGGCTGGAGGCTTGACTATATAATGGGGACTCCTGCAATGGCTAATGTCTGTATTAGCTGTGTGATTGACAAAAAGCCGAGAATGCTTGAAAAGCCCAGCGACCATACACCGGTAGTGGCCGAATTTGCGAGTTTTTAATCTTCTTCGTTGCGGCGATCAGTTCCGCTTCTGCGTTCGGGGCCTGTATAGCCGGATGCGTTTTTCCTGCGGTCCCCTTTTCGCCTGCGATCAATGACATTCATATCGGCCATTATCTCAACTATTCTGTCAAAAACTGTTTTGTGTGTGTCTGTAATTGTATTCATAAGCAAATCCCTTACTTTTAATAATTTCGACACAAGCAATTAGTTTTAATAAGTTTTTTCGAGCGAGAAAATAAATTTTTTATCGTCTTGGAGGTTTACTTTTATATTTTGATTTAAATTCCTGACCGGCGCCATGCTTTTTTGGCGATCCTGTCGACCTTTCAGGAGTTTGAGTCAAATATTTAATTTCCGATATGGTCAGGGAACGGTAAGAGCCGATCGCAAGCCGTTCAAGTGAGATTTTTCCGATATGTGTTCTCTTTAATGAGATAACTTTGTGCCCCAGTCTCGCCATGATTCTTTGTATTTCTCGATTAAGGCCCAGCCGGATTCTGATTTCCAATTGCGATTCGTGTTCTGATGTTTTTAAAACCTTCAATTTGCCGGGAGTTGTTTTGCCCTCTGAAAGCCAAACGCCCCCTTTCATTTTCTCTATCTCTTCATGCGAAAGCCTGCCTTTGATTGTTACTAAATATGTTTTTTCGATGCCAAAACGAGGATGAGTAAGGCGGTCGGCAAGTACGGAATCGTTTGTAAGTACAATAGCACCAGTGGTTTCGGTATCGAGCCTACCGGCACAGAAAATGCGTTCTTTGGTATCTATTAAATCAATAGCTTTAGTTTTGCCGCCCGGGTCATCATTGGTACAAATGACTCCTTTTGGCTTGTTGAGCAGGAAATAAACCTTGTTGGGCTTGTGGATTCTTCTGCCATCGACTGTAATGATGTCTGTAGCGGCATCAGCAAAGGCGGGCAAGGTATCGACTATTCTGCCATTTACGCGAACTGCGCCTTGAAGGATCAACTCTTCGCACCTTCTCCGAGAATCTATACCCGCAGCAGCGAGAATTCTTTGCAAACGTTCATTAGCCATATATTTCCTTATTAAAAGTGGAAAAATTGCTCATTTTTTGATTTCTCGACTTCGTCCTGCACTTGCAAGACTTCGCTCGAAATGACGAATCGGTATATAACTATACTAACATTCAAGCACTTACGCCAATATAAGTTTGAGAATTTGGGTAAAATTTTGTTGACTAAATACCATTATATGCCGATAATACTTTATCTTAGAAGAAACGTAAGTACTGAACTCATATTAATATATATTCAGGAGATTTTTTAATGGCAGTAGCTCGTCAGGATCAAAGCAGCACCATGCTATACACAGCTATCGTTTTTGTCGGTTTATTTATTATCGCAGCTATAGCGGCTGTAATTTTTTACATCAAATTTGAAGACAGCAGGGATCAGCTTGCACAAAGCCAGCAGCAGCTTGAAGAAGTTGCTAAATCCAATGAGGTTTCAAATCTTGGGAATCTCGTCGGGCAAAAAGCAGGTCAGGACAGCAGAGTCCGTCAGCTTATCAGTTATCTTGATAATGTGTACCGAATGGAAACCGGCCTTGCACCACAGGAAACCAGCGCTGAGGCAAAGGTTATTGAGTTGCAATCTAAATTCAACGACATTCTCGCAAAGCTTCCGAAAGAATTCGATATAACAACAGCACCAAACGATATCAACGCACCGGGACTTTTCAGAATAGTCGATATTTATCACAACAAGCTGGAGCAGAAAAACTCAACTATTGAAAAGTTGGACGAGCAAATCGCAAAGCTTAACGACGACTTTGATACTTCTAAAAAAGGCGCAATGAATAGAGAGCAGGAGCTTCTCGCACAGCTTAATATAGTCAGGCAAGACGCAAACAGCGTTCAGCAAAGTTATAATCAGCTTCGCGACCTGATGGCCAAGAAAGCAGATGAACAGACTCAGGCTCTTATGCAGCAGCGTGATGAAGCTATCGATGCAAAAAATAAAAGCCAGCAGGAATTGCTGGAAAATATGAGCAATCTTCAAATCACACAAAACAGATTGCAGGACGCTCTTAGCAAGCTGGAAGTTTATAAACCAAGGCCTAGAGAAGACGTCGCAGCGTATCATCAAGATGGGCACATTATCTCTGTTGATATTCAATCGAATATAGTTTTCATAGATATCGGCAGTGAAAGCAAAGTTTATCCGGGCCTGACTTTCGCGGTCTACGACAGAAGCGCACCAATTCCAACTGATGGTTCAAGCAAAGGTGAAATCGAGATATTCGATGTTTCGCAAAACACCGCGACCGCAAGAATCGTAAATTCAAGCAAACGCAATCCCGTTGCTGAAGGTGATGTAATAATAAATCTCATTTGGGACAGCAAAGCGGTAAATAGATTCGTCATAGCGGGCGATTTTGATTTCAACGGCGACGGCCAGATTGATTCAGACGCACAAACGAAAATCGCACAGCTCATCGAAAATTGGGGCGGCAAGGTTGAAGATACTGTAACAATCGACACCGATTACGTTGTTTTGGGCAACGAACCTCAGCAAAAGAAAAAGCCCACACTCGATGATATCGAAAATGATCCGCTGGCAAATGAAAAATACGAAGCATCGTTAAAGAACGCTGATAAATATAAAGCAACAAAAGAACAAGCTAAAGATTTGTATATACCGGTTTTCAATCTTAAGAGATTTTTAAACTTCACAGGTTATGAATCTTTAGCAGCTAAAAGCGATTAGTTGGCGTCGGCTCGATACCTATCGAAGCGACATAAACTTCGCCTGTAAAATGCCGTGAGTGCGGGTTTAAAAAGCCTTTTTTGGCAGAAACGAAAGTTACTGTCGCTGTCGCTTTTATCGCTTTATTCAGCGGTATTCCCTCATCGCAATCAAGCCCTGATGGAATATCTACCGCGACAACAGGCTTATTTAAGGTATTTATCGCATCAATAACTTGTGCAAATTCAGGTTTTAATTCGCCGGACAAACCTGTTCCGAAAATAGCATCCACAATCAAATCACTATCGGCTGCCAGTTCCTGGAGACGTTCTTTAATACTTTCCACATTAAAAAATTCCCTGATATTAATTTTCATATTTGCCGCGATTTTGTAATTAACTTCGGCATCTCCTTTTATTTTCGCAGAATTTCCGCATAAAACAACGATAACATCAAAGCCTGCATTTACCAGATGTCTTGCTATTACAAAACCATCGCCGCCGTTGTTGCCTGTTCCGCAAAAAATGCAGACTTTCGAGCCAAGCAGAGTTTTGAGTTTTTCGATTATGATTTCAGAGCATCCTCTGCCGGCATTTTCCATAAGTATAATGCCCGGTATGCCCAGGGTATTTATCGCATAGGTGTCAAAATCACGGACTTCCTGACGCGTCATTACAGGGTCATTTTGCATGTCGAATTTCTTAATCATGACTAAATTATACCTGCCAATGCAAAAGCGTCAATCAGGCGAATTGTGTTGAATATTAAACTTATTACGTTTACACTAAAACCATGAATATATTATTAACAAATGATGATGGAATTTTAGCTCCGGGCATCGCGGCAGCGTACAAGGAACTTGTTAAAATCGGAGATGTTACGGTTGTCGCTCCTTCAGACCGCATGAGCGGTGCAGGACACAGTATTACCGTATTTGAGCCGCTAATTTGCGAAAAAATCAAAATCGAAGGTCTTTTCACAGGTTACAGCGTCAGCGGTTCACCTGCCGATTGTGTAAAACTGGCATTAATGGAACTTTGCACGAAAAAGCCGGACATTGTTGTTAGCGGCATCAATCACGGCGCAAATGTCGGAATAAATGTTTATTATTCCGGAACCGTGGCGGCGGCAATGGAAGCGGCATTTTATCGCATACCTGCGGTGGCCTTGAGTACAGTAAATGAAGAGATTACAGATTTTAAAAACGCGGCAATTCATTCCATCGATGTTTTGCAAAAGTTACTGCCGATTAATTATCATGGCGTGATAAACATCAATATACCCGCACTTTCGCAAGGCAAGCCCAAAGGATTCAAAATAGTGCCGCAATCAACGCTGGGCTTCGATGAACGATATGTGAAAACGCAAAGCGAAACAGGTCAGACACTTTATCAGCTTGCCAGCGGCGAACATCGCGATAAGGATATACTCACAGATACACTGGCATTGATGAACGGCTACATTACAATAACATCGCTTGGTTTCGATATGACCGATTATAAAACGCTGGAAAAACTTCATCAGCATAAATTCGATTAAAGGGATTTGAAATGGCTGCGAAAAAAAGTCAGATTTGCATTTGTACGGTTACTGGAAAAGATAGGGTCGGTATTATCGCCCGCCTTGCGATCGCTATGGCAAAAGCAAACATCAACATCGTTGATGTGAACCAGAAAATTATGGAAAACTATTTCGTTATGACAATGGCATGCGATATCGCCAAAGCGACAATTACTATTCCGCAAATCCACAAAATATTAGATAAAATAGCCCAGGAAATGAAGCTGAAAATCAACTTCCAGGACGAATCCATCTTCAAAATGATGCACCGAGTGTAATCACCAATAACCAAGTTCCTATGTTTATACCAATTTCCAAAATTGGAATTTGTACCTTGATTATTGGTTATTTTTTAGTCTTTTTCCTGCTTGCAAAATAAGAGATTAACTGTAGAATACTGGTTTACTTGCGCCCGTAGCTCAATTGGATAGAGTGCCGGCCTACGAAGCCGAAGGTTACAGGTTCGACTCCTGTCGGGCGTAATTATTTTTAGCCACAAAGGCACTAAGACACTAAAATTTTGTTATTTAATTTTCTTTGTGCCTTGGTGTCTTAGTGGCTATTTTTTTTACAAGGAATTATTATGACAACAAAAGATTTTTCACAAATGATACTCGAAAGAGCAGCCTCTCTTTATAAGCATATTGTTCTGCCGGAAGGCGATGATGCCAGGACAATTGAGGCTGCTAAGAAAATAGCCGATAAAAAAATGGCAAAGCTCACAATTATTGGCGATGAAAATAAAATCGCTAACGAGCTTAAAAAAATGGGGGCAAACACAGCAGACATCACAATCATCAATCCGAAAACAAGCAGCAAAACAAAAGAATACGCGGAAAAATTTTATGAACTTCGCAAAAACAAAGGAGTCACTCCCGAAGCCGCTCTAAAAATAGTTACAGATGAAGTTTATTTCGGCACAATGATGGTCAAGACTGGCGAAGTCGACGGCCTTGTCAGCGGCGCCGTTCATTCTACACCAGATACCGTTCGCCCTGCATTGCAAATAATCAAGGCAGCTAAAGGCCTTGAGACAGTCTCGAGCATGTTCTTTATGACAAAAGGCGAAACAACACTGCTGTACGCTGATTCTGGATTGAACCAGGACCCGACAGCAGAGCAGCTTGCGGATATAACATTGACTACAGCTCGTACAGCAAAACAATTCGGCCTCGTTCCGAAAATCGCGATGCTTTCATATTCAACAAAAGGTTCGGCCAAAGGCACAGGCCCTGATAAAATGATAAAGGCAACTGAACTTGCCAAAGCCAAACTCGAAAAAGAATTCGATGGCGAGTATGCGATTGACGGAGAACTGCAATTCGACGCGGCGTTTGTACCAAAGGTTGCTGCTAAAAAAGCTCCCGGCAGTCCGGTAAAAGGTCAGGCCAATGTTTTCATCTTCCCTGATTTAGGAGCCGGAAACATCTGTTATAAAATGACCGAAAGACTTGCGGGTTACGCCGCTTACGGCCCAATTCTTCAGGGTATCGCAAAACCTGTAAACGATTTGTCCCGCGGCTGTAACAGCGATGATATCGTCGCCGCAGTAGCGATTACTGCAATTCAGACGCTCGGATAAATTTAAATTTTGAATTTTAAATTTAATTAATTCAAAATTAAGGCAACATCTAAAAATTGGATAAACGTGAAAATGTCATTTCGACCGGAGCGCAGCGCAGTGGAGAAATCCTTTAAAAAAGTGATTATTCCATCTTGCCCAAACCTTTCGAATGATAAAAAAATAATTTTTAGTGGCACCTTTAAGAATTAACAATTAAAAATTTGCAATATGCATAATCAGAGACAGTTTGTTATTCACAAACACACCCGCGGAGATGATATTCATTGGGATTTGATGATAGAAGACGGAGATGTTTTAAAAACATGGAGACTGGAAAATCCGCCTGAAAAATTAGCAGGAGACTCCGACAAGTTAAACCCTGTAAAAACCAAAGCAACACCAATCCAGGATCACGATAAAAAATTCCTCACGTATCAAGGCCCTGTCAACAAAAACACCGGCACCGCTGAAATCGTTGATGAAGGAACGTGCGAAGTAAATAAAGATTTCACCCGAATAAAATATAATGGTAATATACTGAAAAATGATTTTTTCCTGATTGAGGACAACAAAATTCTTTACCTTCAAAAAAGAAAAATGAAATCAGTAAAATTTCCTTTCATTGGAAAAGCAGCTTTTGCTATCTCTCTTCTGTTAATGGTTTTTCTGACATTTGCTTACAGTTTAAAGCCCGACAGTTTGGCCGCAATGACCTTTTTCCCTGCGTGGTCGTGGGGTTTAGCTGGCATAATTATTTCCCTCTTAATTCGATTTTTAAACAAAAGATTTTGCATATTAATGATTCAATTATGGGCTGTTTTCTTTTTTATTTTTGCAGATGAGCCGAGAAGTTTCATAAGACAATTTTTTGTTTCAAATGAAGAATGGCAATCGATACCTGCGGAAAATAAATTGAGGGTCATATCTTTAAATTGTCTTGGTGGAAATCCAGAAACAATGCAGGAGGTAATCCCCTTGCATCCTGATATCCTTTTACTTCAGGAAATACCAACCAAAAAAGAAGTTTTAGAGAATTTTGCCGCAAAGCTTTTTGGCTCCGATTCAGCAATCGCTTATGATGCAGACACAGCTATAATAGCAAATGGCAAATTTGAAAAAATCGAATTTTCAAAACCTAAAAGTTTGTTTGTTACGCAGGTTCATGCGAAATTGAAAAATGGAATTGAAACTGATATATTTTCGATTCATCTTGAGCCGCCGGTTGCTAATATAAATTTATTTTCGCCAGATTGCTGGCATAATCATGCTGATGACAGGAAATCCCGACGCAAACAAGTCGCCATCATTGCAGAACAGCTTAAAAACATTCCAAAAAATACCCCCATAATTCTCGGCGGGGATTTTAATGTTTCCTCAAATGATGGCTGTCTTAAAGCTTTGAAAACTCACATTAAAGACACATTTAACAAGGCCGGCACCGGCTGGGGACATACCGCTTTAAATACAGTCCCGCTATTCAGAATAGACCAAATCTGGGCAAATGATAAATACTCGCCAATTGCTGTTTACGCAAAAAAGACCATAAATTCTGATCATCGAATAGTAATTAGTGATTTGAAAATGACGAAATAAGCTGCTTACCGAATAATCCCTTCTTTAACAAAATTGAAATTTATTTTAATTTTATTAATATTTCTCTTGCTTTAATAAAATTAAAGTGTATTTTACTATTATTAAAGTATATAATTGAAGGCTGTAAGATGGAAAATACAATTCCGGATTGGGCAAAAGGCTTAAATGAAGAAGATTGGCAATTTATAAAAAGGCTGCTTTTGGCTTCAGGTTCGCTTAAGGACGTTGCGCAGCAATATACTATTACATATCCTACTATCAGAATAAAACTAAATCGTCTGATCGAGAAAATACAAATCCTGGATTCAAAAAAAACTAAATCAAAATTTCACCAAAAACTGCAAGTGCTCGTGATCGAAGGGAAAATTGATTTAGCTACAGCAAAATCGTTATTAAAAATACATGAAGAAACTTTAAATAATGAAGGGAAAAATATATGAGATTTTTTAATTGGGCAAAAGCTTTTGAGGAGCAGCCAACGTGCGAAGACATTCTCAAAAAAGTAACTAAGACGGAAATAACTTATTGGATTTTTTTAATTATTTCAGTCTTTATCACACTCGACGGCCTTAGTATGATTCTAAACGCAAATGATAGTCAAATAAGAAAATTGTTTTTGGGATTATTTTTAGCAGTCGTCGGAGTTGTAAATATCGCGTTGATGAAAATATGGGCGCATATACGCCTGACAACATATTTAATAATTTGGGACCGCAAAAACCGAATCGAAGGTGAGATCCGAAAATCTGAAGCAGCTGATTTATAAAGTAAATTGGAATTTTTAATTTTGGTTTGAATTTAAGGCGACCTCTTAAAATCTGATTTAGCAAAATCGCGCAGGTAAAAACTTGCGATTTCAAAATTTCCAAAAAAAAATTCATTTTTATACGGATCCCAAAAATACTCCGCGTAGCGTCCCTTGGGGAGAAGTTGTCCGCGGCTTAAGCGAAGCTTAAGCTCCGCTTAACTCAATGACTTACAAACCTCTCGACGCGGAGTAATAATGCCAATTGGTATTATTTGACAGCCGCTTACAAAAAATCCGAAAAAAAATTTCACTAATTTCATTAAAATTCGCGCAAGTTCCGCCTAAGGGTAGAAGGTCATAGGGTATAAATCTAATGCGCGTTTAAATTTGACAGAGTCTGGCAGTCTTTGGCCGAGCCCAAAAACGACAGAACTTAGCCCGCGATTCAATCAGCGGGGTTATTAGAGCAAAGAACCCGGCACTTTTTATCGTGACCGGCAAAAGTAACTAAGTAAAGAACCCCGCACTTTTTATCGTGGCTGGGAAAAATTAACTAACTAAAGAACCCGACACTTTTACCGTGATTGGGAAAAAGTAAACTAAATAACCCGGCGTATTTTACGACTGGGAATATTTAATTTTTCCTTTTATCTGCCGCTGTGCTGCCGGCTCTGTTATTTTTGTTTGATAAGTTTGATTTGTGGTAATTAAAAATTTTTTACATTGAGACCTTGGAAGTTCAGCTTTCCTTTTTATACCTTATACCTTTACCCTATTAAATATAAGAAAATCTTTAATAATGTCATTGCGAGGAGTTTTTTGGGCTTTTAGCGCAAAAAACGACGAAGCAATCTCTTGCTTTAAAATTAGTAGAGATTCCATAAGGAAATAAAAAATGTGAACAACAGTCTTTATCCGAAAATCATTTCTTTAAATATTCGTTGATTGCCGCCGCGGCGGTTCGGCCCTGACCCATTGCAAGGATTACAGTCGCGGCACCGAGAACAATGTCTCCACCGGCGTA
Organism: Phycisphaerales bacterium; assembly: GCA_039679715.1. Taxonomy (GTDB): domain Bacteria; phylum Planctomycetota; class Phycisphaerae; order Sedimentisphaerales; family UBA12454; genus UBA12454. The sequence continues at coordinate 10,625 of JBDKUM010000235.1, read as the reverse complement.
GACGCCTTTAATAGAAGTTGCGCATTTTTCATCAACAACGATATTACCCCACTTTGTAAGTTCAAGGCCGGGGGTGGTCTGGCCGATGAGCGGATTTGCGCCATTTCCTATCGCTACAACGACCGTATCAACTTCAATTGTGAATTCTGAACCTTCAATCGGGACAGGTCTTCTTCTGCCCGATGCATCCGGTTCGCCAAGCTCGTATTTCAAACATTCAATGCCTGTAACAATGCCTTCCGCATTGCCAATGATTCGTTTAGGATTTCGCAAGAGATGGAATTCAATGCCCTCTTCTTTTGCATGGTGAACCTCTTCGATACGAGCGGGCATTTCTTTTTCGCTGCGTCTATAAATCAGATAAACCTTTTCTGCGCCTAATCTAACGGCTGTTCTTGCGGCATCCATCGCGACGTTTCCGCCTCCGACAACCGCGACACGTTTAGACATCGCAATCGGAGTGTCGGCGCCTTTACCGAAGTCATATGCACGCATTAAATTTGCGCGGGTTAAATATTCATTGGCACTGTAAACGCCAATTAAATGTTCGCCTTCGATGTTCATAAACATCGGCAAACCCGCCCCTACGCCTACATAAACAGCGTCAAAACCGTCCTTTTGCATTAAATCTTTGATGGTTTTGGTTCGACCTGCGACAAAATTGCATATAATTTTAACGCCCATCTTCTTAAGCTGCTCAATTTCCTCCTGTACTATCGCTTTTGGGAGACGAAATTCAGGGATTCCGTAGACCATAACACCGCCGGGCTTGTGGAACGCTTCAAAAACAGTTACATCATGCCCTGCTCTGCGGGTATCGGCGGCGGCGACAATTCCGCCGGGGCCTGCGCCTAAAATTGCAACTTTTTTGCCTGTTGGAGCCGCGATCGCAGGTGCGGAACTATCTTTTTGCTTTCTGCCCCAATCGGCGACAAACCTTTCAAGTCTGCCAATCGAAACGGACATATTCACATCTTTGAATTTCTTGCCGACTGTGCAAGGCAGTTGGCATTGGACTTCCTGCGGGCAAACTCTGCCGCAAACAGCAGGTAAAAGAGAGTTTTCACGAATAATATCCAGAGCTTTCTGGAAATCGCCATTAACGATCTGGGCGATGAAATCTTTGATTTTTATTTTTACCGGGCAGCCTTCCATACATGGCGCATTTTTGCAGCCGAGGCAGCGGAGAGCTTCCAGCCTTGCTTGTGTTTCAGAGTAACCTTGCGCAACTTCGCTTACGTTAGAACGGCGAACAGCGCCATCCTGCTGCGGCATTGCCTGCGGAGGAATGTTATACCTATCTGCTGGTTTCAAGGTTCCAGCTTTGTGTTTTTTCAAAAGTTCTTCTAGCAATTGTTCGTCGTTCATTATTTCTCAAGTCCAATTTTGCATTTATGTTTATATTGTTCCAGAGCCTGCTGTTCCTGTTTTTTATATGCCTGCATTCTTTTCATCATTAAATCGAAATTGACCTGCCGGCCGTCGAATTCAGGGCCGTCAACGCAAACGAATTTTGTTTTTCCGCCGACTTCAACGCGACATCCGCCGCACATACCTGTACCGTCAATCATTATAGTATTAAGAGATACGACAACGTGAACGTTATGTTTGGCTGCTGCCAGACTTGCGAATTTCATCATTATTGTCGGGCCTATGGCGACAACCAGATCGACTTTCTCTCTCTGGCAAATCTCGTCAAGCGGGACGGTAACGACTGCTTTACGACCGTAAGAGCCATCATCTGTTACTATAATAAGTTCATCGCTAATGGTTTTGAAATCATCTTCAAGAATCAAAAGCTCTTTATTTCTTGCTCCCAGTATACTTATAACTTTATTGCCCGCTTCTTTCATGGCCTTGGCGATTGGAAGCAGAGGAGCGTTGCCGATGCCTCCGCCAACGCAAAGAACTGTACCGAATTTTTCAATATGGGTCGGTTTGCCAAGCGGGCCGAGGATGTTTTCAACTTCATCGCCAACCTGCATATTGCCTAATTCAACAGTACTTTTGCCTATCGCCTGCCAGACAAGCCGGATTGTGCCATTCTTAAGGTCAGTTCCTGCTATGGTAAGAGGTATGCGCTCGCTATAAGATGTTTTGAGACAAACAATTACAAATTGCCCTGCTTTAGCTGCCGAAGCGACCAGCGGGGCTTCAATATCCGCGATAAAGACATCCTTACTTAAGTTCTTTTTAGACAATATCTTATGTGACAATTTACATCGCCTTTCTATCTTTTTTTTCGGAAAGCGGATTATGGCCTATTTGCGCAAATTAGTCAATGGATATACCGTTTTCACCTTAGAATTTTTGTCAGTTTCAAACTCATTAAGGGCAATTTTAAGTATTTGGCTTAAAAAAATTGAAAAATTACTTGATGGTTAGAAGTCTTTGCTGTATAGTGGTTTGCGGTTTATTTTTAATAATAAAATTGCTCTTAAGTGCAATAAGGTTTGTCGAATAAAAAGGTATCTAGTTTTGATGAATTTGTTGACGAATAAGTGCAAAAAATAATAGAAATAATTTAGTGTATTGCAGCCTAATGCAGCTTAAAAAATATTATAACTCTCTGTACGAGGTACTCTAATGGGAACAGTAACGAAGAAAGAATTAATTGACAGGATAGCAGAACAGACACAAGCTAAAAGAGTTGTAGTAAAACGTGTTGTTCAATCGTTTCTTGACGAAATAATTTCCGAGCTTATTGGAAATAACCGTTTGGAATTCCGTGACTTCGGAGTGTTTGAAGTAAGAACTCGCGAAGCACGCGTAGCACAAAATCCCAAGACTCTGGAAAGAGTTGAAGTACCATCTAAACGTACAGTAAAGTTTAAAATGGGCCGTCTGATGAAAGAAAAGCTTGGCGTTGATGATGACGACAATAACGGCTCAGAAGCAACACAGGCATAATTTTATTATCGTAACAATCGACAAAAGTCAGTCGATTGCTCATATATTTAAAGGAATTTCCCATGGCAGAGGGAATTGTTAAATGGTTTGACCCTAAAAAGGGTTATGGTTTTATAGACGGCAAAGGTCAGCCGGATATTTTTGTTCACCATACAGGCTTTAAAGAGAAATCTTTAAAAGTTCTCAACGAAGGCGATAAAGTCAGCTTTGAAATAGGTGCAGGCGACAAAGGCCCACGCGCTGAAAACGTTCAACTGATAAAGTAAAATCATTTCCTCCGATTTTATTCTCCAAATAAAGTGCGCGCTTTTTCTATAGCCATTAAGATACTACCACTTTTCGGTAAAAATAGCTTTGTCCAAAAATTCAATGGGGTATAATTACCGTCATGCAGACAAGATATATTTTGCATGTTGATATGGATGCGTTTTACGCATCTGTCGAACAGATGGACAATCCATCGCTTAAGGGAAAGCCGGTGATTGTCGGAGGGACTGTTGAGCAGCGAGGAGTTGTGGCGGCGGCATCTTATGAGGCACGCAAATTCGGAATTCATTCGGCTATGCCCACTACGCAGGCACTTAAACTTTACCCGAATGTAATTTTAGTTCCGGTGCGAATGGAAAGATACAGTCAATTATCAAAACAAATCATGGGCATTTTTCACGACTTCACGCCTGATGTCGAGCAGCTTTCACTGGATGAAGCCTTTCTTGATGTCAGCGGGTCTACGGCTCTTTTCGGTTCGGCTGAAAAAATCGGACGCGAAATAAAAACACGAATCAAAAATGAGACCGGCCTGACTGCATCGGTGGGGATCGCCCCAAATAAATTTCTGGCAAAGCTCGCCAGTGATTTGCAAAAGCCGGACGGTTTTGTAATTATCACAAAGGAAAACAAGCAGCAGATTCTTGACCCTCTGAACGTTTCTAAAATCTGGGGAGTCGGGAAAGTTACGGAGGCGGCTTTAAATAAAATCGGCATAAATACAATACAGCAGCTTCGTAAAACGTCTTTAAAGACTTTGCAGACTGTCATGGGTAACCAGGCTGAAGATTTACTCCTGCTCGCACAAGGAATCGACGACAGAGAAGTAGAACCTTTCAGAGACGCAAAAAGAATGTCGGCGGAAGAGACGTTTGCACGCGATATCAGCGATAAAGAGTTTCTGCTTTCGGTACTCTTTAATCAGGTTGAGGAAGTAGCGGCAAGGCTGCGTGAAGATAAGGTTGAAGGCAAAACCATTACGCTCAAATTACGTTATAAAAATTTCAGGACGGTAACGAGAAGTCATACGTTTGAAATACCAACAAACATCAGCAAAGTTTTATGGCAGGAAGCAAAAAAAGTTTTTGAGCAATGGTACGAAACCCAAGGCGGAGAGCTGCGATTATTGGGATTCGGTGTCGGCGGGTTGTCGCACGAAGGCGGCGGACAAAAATTACTCTTTACAGAGCCGGTGGATAATAAGCAGAAAAAAATTGATGAAGTTTTCGATAAAATCAAAAAGAAATACGGTAAAGATGGAGTGAAAAGAGAAATTTGAACGTTCAACATCGAACGCTCAACATGAACATCCAATAAAGATTCACTTCGTGAAACTAAATTAAATGATTTCTCTACTTCGTTTCACATCGTTCGAAATGATAGTAGTACGTTTTGTTATTCCGCGAGCGTGTAGCCGGGAGCGATGCGGGTTTTGTAATCGGCAAATTCGGGCAAAGGTGCGCTCGGGATCGGTTCATACCAGAATGCAGCTGCGGTAACGTCTTCCTGTTTGTTGTAGTATCCGCCGCCCTGAACGCCGCCGGCGCCGATTTGCTGGAGAGTTACGCGGATATCTTTTTTCCAATAAATCGGGTCGGGCAAATGCCAGCGATAGAGTGTGTATAATTTGTCGTCGCGAAAAGCCATGCCGCCAAACATGAAGGCATTGTTGTGGAAGCCCCATGCGTGGCCGATGTAATCTTCGGTGCCTGTGCCGCAGATGGTTGGGAATTTTTCATCGCCATCGAGGTACATTTTAACTTCGCCTTCGCCCCACCATTTGTTATCAGCGTTGTTAATGCCAAGTACGCAACCCATGAAACGGCCCATGCCGGTGCGTTTGGATAAAATTGTAAAATCTTCGCCCAGGGTTGTCGGATTTTCGCGATGATATGAAACGTGCAGGCGGCCGATATCGTTTGATAATTTTTCATTTATCGTATAATCGACCTGATAATAGAAAGGCACATTTTTTTCAGGGCCTTCGTTTGTGATTGTGAATTTCGCTTTTTTGAGGAAAGGCATTTGCAAGTAAATCGACATGCCCGCGGTATCGGTCATGGAATGCACGGCGGATTGATATGCTTTTGTGATGCCGTGAGCGGAGCCGAAGAAATAACCGATTGGCGCTTCGATTGATGGAGTTTTCTGGCCGTCCCAATAGCCGCGGATTACGAACCCCAAAAGATTTTCTTTTTTGGATGGCAGAGTAACCCACATTCTTCGGATGACGGCGGGCCCTTTTATTTCACAAAGCGTGATTTTTTCACCCGGGTCGATATTCAGCAATGCTCTGCCTTTTCTGCCAACGCCGATGTTGCTGGCGGTCATTCCGCCTTTGCCTTTTTCGCCGGTTGGATTTTCAGCGGTAATTGAACGCGATTCAATCGGCACATTTACGATATAAGGATTATCAATTGCATCATCCGCAAGAACAGTCGGGCATTGGATTGTAAGGAAAGAAACTAACAACAAAACTGTTTTTACCGCTTTATCAAACATTTGTGCACTCCGTTAAGATTGATGGCTATTTATAAACGAAAAAAAGAGAATTGGCAATTGAGAATTGAACCATTCACAGGAAAAAAACTTTTGTTGTATTGTAGGGGTGAATCTGCGTGTTCGCCCCGGGCAGACACATGGGTCTGCCCCTACAACGGTTTTTAGATTTAAAAACTATAAATTTTACTTGATAAAAGCGATTGATTATGGTATTTAAATCATCGAAAGCAGGCGAGAGGAATAATGTTACTTGCAGAACCAAATTTTGGTTTAACGTGCAGTGTGCTTGTTCTGAACAAACACTACATGCCGCTGCGCATTGTAAATGTCAAGCGGGCGCTTTGCCTGCTCTGCAGAGATCTTGCCGAAGTCATTTCCTACGAACAAGGCCAATATTATAATTACGATTTTGAAAGCTGGCGCGATATCAGCGCAATGAAACTGACGTTTGAGCCTAATGCGCACGATTGGATTACGACGGTCAATTTTAATATCGCGGTTCCGAGAATCGTGCGGCTGCTGTTTTATGACAGACTTCCCCGCAATGATGTAAAGTTTAACAGGCGAAATGTTTTCGCTCGCGACAGCAATCGCTGTCAATATTGCGGTAAAAAATTCCCCACTTCTGAATTATCTCTCGATCATGTCATTCCCAAAAGTTCCGGCGGCGCTGCGACATGGGAAAATTTAGTTTGCGCGTGTACGAAATGTAACGCGAAAAAAGGCGGCAGAACGCCGAAAGAAGCGAATATGACGCTGATTAAAGTGCCTGTCAAACCGAAACGCAATCCTACTGTTCACCTGCACCTTTCACACGAAAGGTATCATAGCTGGAAACAATTCCTCGACCATGCATACTGGTCAGTAGAACTGACTTAAGACACAAATTTACACGGTTTTTTAAGACACGGATTAACACAGATTTACACTGTAATACTAAAAATATCTTAATGCAAAAATCAAAATTGTGGAGTGCATTCGGCACAGTTTAATAAATAACCAATAACCAAGAAACAAATCACAATTAATAATCAATAACCAGGATAAATATTGGAATTTGGAAATTGAAATTTGGTTATTTTTTTACACGTCGCGGTCGATTGCTTTTGCAATTGCTTTAATCTGCTTCATTAATTGTTCAAGCGCTTCGGGCGTTATCGATTGCGCGCCGTCACTTAACGCATGCTGCGGATCGTGGTGGCATTCGATTAGCAGACCATCTGCACCGGCGGCAATCGCTGCCCTGCACATTGCGGGAATCAAATGCGAATGACCTGTGCCGTGCGAAGGGTCGACGACAACCGGCAAATGTGTTTTGCTTTTCAACTCCGGCACTATCGCAAGAGCCAATGTGTTGCGGACATAATCTTCGAAAGTCCTGATGCCGCGTTCGCAGAGAATTACCTGCGTGTTGCCGGCGTTGATGATATATTCGGCGGCGAGCAGAAATTCATCGAGCTGGGCGCTCATGCCGCGTTTGAGCAGAACAGGTTTTTTGACTTTGCCCAGAGCTTCAAGCAATGGATAGTGCTGCATATTTCGTGCGCCGACCTGAAGCACATCGACGTACTCGGCGACAATCTCGATATGCTCAACGGCGACAACTTCGGTAACGACCGCGAGGCCTGTGTTCTTTTTCGCTTTAGCTAACAACTTCAAACCTTCAATGCCAAGGCCCTGGAAAGCATACGGGCTTGTTCGAGGTTTAAACGCACCTGCGCGAAGGCCGATGCAGCCTGCGGCGGCGACTTTATCTGCGGTGTACAAAAGCTGCTTTTCATTTTCGACTGAACATGGGCCTGCAATGATGCCGACCTTCGGGCCGCCAAGCGGAAAAGCTTTGTCGCCGATTTTTATTTGCGTGTTTTCTTTTTTTACTTCGCGTGAAGCGATTTTATATGGTGCGAGAATCGGAACTATGCGTTCGACATTCGACGCATGTTCAATTGCGCCTTTATCGACATTGCGTTTATCGCCTAGACATGCGATGACCGTGCGGTTGGTGCCGACGATAACATGCTCTTTCAAGCCATATTCATTTACAAGTTTTACTACGTTGGCAACATCCTGCTGGGAAGCGCCTTGTTTCATAATTACAATCATTGTTAAACTCCGGATGTTTTAAAAGCGGCAGGTAAAAAATCAATTATATCTGTTGCGATAAGACTTGTCTGGCCTTTTTCCGCGGCGGCTAAATCGCCGGCCAAACCGTGAATATAAACGCCCAAAACCGCTGCATCGAAATTATTTAAGCCCTGGCCGCAAAGAGATGTTATGGTTCCAGTAAGTACATCGCCGCTGCCGGCGGTTGCCATGCCGGGATTGCCGGTGGTATTGATGTATATTTTTTCGCAATCTGCGACAATCGTTTCGTGACCTTTCAGAACGATTGTCGTGTTTGTTTCTTTTGCGAAATCGGAAGCTGTCTGCTGACGGTCTTGTGTCATTTCAGTTCTGATAAGACTTTGCCAAAGCCGTTTCATTTCGCCGGGATGCGGTGTGAGAATCAGATTTGCTTTATTAATCTTCGGCCAATCTTTCAACATCGAAAGATTATTCAAGCCATCGGCATCAATCATCAATCTTAGACCTTCGATTCGCAGCAAAGCTTCAAGTATGGTTTTGATTCCACCTGAAACACCAACGCCCGGGCCGAAAGCCAAACAATCATTTTCGCTAATCGCATTTAAAATCGTATCGACCGCTTTGGCGGAAATTTTTCCATCTAAATCCTGTGCGAGCGGAATGGTCGTGTAGCATGGCTCAAGTGAAGCGATTATCGGCAGAATGCCCGCGGGGACAGCAATGCGGACAAGCCCCGAACCGCTGCGAAGAGCGCTTTTGCCCGCCAGAACGGCTGCGCCGCTGAAGCCCAGACTGCCGGCGATAATGCAGATTTTGCCGAAATCGCCTTTGTGGGCTTGCGGGAGTCTTTCCTTGAGTTTTGGTACATTTTTTATCACTTTCATAACAATATAGTACAGCCCAATCGGGATATGGTCAATAAAAGATTTGACATGTGGAAAATGCGATTTACAATTTATATAGACAATGTTTAAAGGGAGTTTGAACATGAAACACATCGGATTGTTCGTAGTTTTGTTAAGTTTGGTTCCCGCATTTTCTTTCGCCGACAGCGCAGGCCGGCAGACTTCAAACGTTTCATTTTTTCCGGAAAGCAACTCTGTCGATGTGAATCCCGATACTCATCTTGTCCTTACATTCGCAGGCAAACCAAAACTTGGAAAATCGGGATTGATTCGTATCTACGACGCGGCGGATGACCGGCTTGTTGACGTACTGGATATGAGCATTCCCGCAGGGCCGATTATTAAGAATAATGCGCGGGTGCCGTATGCGGCAAAACCATATAATTATGTTTCTGCCAAACATTGCACAAACGCCAACACAAAGCCCGGCACGCCGTCAGGCACCGCAGTTGCGACGCCGAGCAATTATCAACTTACAATTATCGGCGGCTTTAGCGATGGTTTTCATTTCTATCCGGTAATCATTCGCGGAAGAACCGCGACAATTTATCCGCATAATAATTTGCTGGAATATGGTAAAACATATTATGTACAAATCGATGCGGAAGTTTTTAGAATCGGTGAAAAACGGTTTCATGGTATTTCAGAAAGAAACTGGACATTCTCAACAAAAAAGTCACCACCTTCGAAAAATTTTAAACAGCTGGTAGTCGCTTCAGATGGCAGCGGTGATTTCAGCACAGTGCAGGGCGCGGTCGATTTTGTGCCGGATAAAAACCTTAATCGAATGACTATATTCATAAAAAACGGTACTTATGAAGAAATAGTTTATTTCAGGAATAAAACGAACATTACTTTTCTCGGTGAAGACAGGAACAAAACTATCGTATGCTATGCGAATAATGAAGTTTTTAATCCACATCCTGTAAATGTCGCGACGAACGAAATGGCGGGAACATTTCCATCCCGCAGAGCCGTGTTCATGGGCGATAATTCTAAAGGAATTCGGCTGATTAATTTTACGATCAAAAATTTAAGGAAAGGTCAGGCCGAAGGTCTGCTCTTAATGGGACAGCAAAATCTGTTAAGCAATATGAACATAATAGGTTCAGGCGATGCGCTGCAGGTGAACGGCTCGGCGTACATCATGAATACGAAAATTACCGGCGATATGGATATTATTCTTGGACGCGGGCCGGCGTTTTTTAAAGATTGCCAGCTGGTTTCAACCGGCGGTTGCTATATGTGGGTTCGCAATACTTCGGCAAATCACGGCTTTGTATTTTCAAACTGCAAATTTAAAACTTTGTATGGCGAAACTGAAATAGCAAGAGCACCGACAAATCATGGCAAAGATTATCCTAACTGCGAAGCGGTACTTTTGAATTGCCAATTGCAGGGCATAAGTCCGCAAGGATGGGGAGAAGTTGGCGGCGATACAGCAAAAGTCCATTATTGGGAATATAACAGCACAAATCTAAGCGATGGACAACCAGCGGATGTCAGCAAGAGAAGTCCTGTTTCCAGACAACTTGGAAAAGACAAAGATGCGGGGATAATCGCAAATTACAGCAATCCGGCGTATGTTCTCGGCTGGAAACCGGTGTTTTAAATAATTATACTGGGCAGACACATGGGTCTGCCCCTACATACCTTGAATGTGTTTTGTAGGGGCGAACCCATGTGTTCGCCCTTTTTTATTTAATCGTCGCTGCCGGCTTTTGCTTCGAGCGACATATCAGCGAACATGCCCGCTTTGAATTTATGATATGCCAATGACGCAATCATAACAGCGTTATCTGTGCAGTATTTTTTCGGAGCAACCAATAAGGTTCTGCCGGTTCTGTTTGTCATTTCCTGAAGTTCAGTTCGCAATAAAGTATTTGCGGCAACTCCCCCGCCTAATAAAATTGTTTTTGCTGAAAATCTATCGGCTGCCATTTCCGTTTTTTTCAC